>CAZTHA010000341.1:0-4829 GCA_964613435.1 uncultured bacterium | reverse complement strand
TATCATAATGCACCGAACCGCTGACCCTTCCCTCCAACTCACCCATCATCGCCAGAAGCTGCTCCTGTTCGAGAGGCTGGTTAAAAAATTGATTCAGGGCATGAAAAGCGGCAACTATTGAACTGGCACTTGAACCAAGACCACTTCCCACCGGAAGTCCCTTTTCAAGAGTTATTCTTAGCCCGACAGACTTCTCAAGATCAGGCAAAGCGGCAAAAAAGCGTTCGGCACACTGGAAAACAATATTGTCCCTACTTTCGGTCGGCAGGCAATGAGCGTATGTACCACAACATTCCAGTTCCAGTCCCTTTTCTGCCGGCTCAATGGTAATCTTGTCGCCGAGAAGCGAGCCATCGACAGGATTTATCGCTGCACCCAAAAGATCAAAACCAACGCCGAGATTGGCGACGGTCGCCGGCGCGAAAACGGTTAAGCTCATATAGTTACCTCCCGGGTCCAGTTTAGAGTGCGGAGCAGGTCGGCGAAAACCCCGGCCGAGGTAACCTCGTTGCCGGCACCATAGCCGCGAAGCACAAAGGGTATTGGCTGATAATAGCGACTGTAGAAAGCCAAAGCATTTTCGCCGCCCTTAACCGAGAAAAGCGGGTCATCAGCAGCAACCGCCGCAACTTTTACCCGACAAACGCCCTCTTCAATCTGGCCGACATAGCGCAAGACCTTGTTCTCATTCTTGGCAGCCGCTACCTTCATCGCCATTGCCGCGTCGGCCTGTGGCAGTCGCGCCATGAATTCATCGACACTGCCACTGGCGTCGAAGCCTTCCGGCAATGCCCCTTCAATTTCAATGTCGGCAAGTTCGATCTGAAAACCGGCTTCTCTTGCCAGAATAAGCACCTTGCGCGCAACATCGGTGCCGCTTAAATCATCACGGGGGTCGGGCTCGGTAAAACATTTTTCCCGGGCAATGCGCGTAGCTTCAGAAAGACTCACGCCCTCGTCGAGCTTGCCGAAAATAAACGAAAGCGAACCGGAAAGAATGCCCTGAAAGCGCACCAGCTGATCGCCGGCAGATATGAGCTTTTTCAGATTGTCGAGAACCGGAAGCCCGGCACCAACCGTCGCCTCATAGAGAAATTGGCGCCGTTGACGCAGCGCCGCCAGGCGAAGTTGCTTGTAATAACCATAGTCACTGGTATTCGCCTTCTTGTTTGGAGTAACCACATGCAACCCGGCATCCATTGCTTCGACGTAGCTGTCAGCGACACTTTGGTTGCTGGTGCAGTCGATAAAAACAGGATTAACCAGCTGTTGTTCCTTAACCCAATCAAACATTTGCTTCAAACAGACCTTGGTTTGAGCAGCATCTAGCTTTTCGCGCCAGTTATCAAGATTTATGCTTCCGGCTTCGAGAAGCATTTTCCTGGAATTTGCCAAACCACAGACTCTTATACTTATATGTTGCTGCTTCAAAGTAGCCTGCTGCCTGGCGATTTGCGCCAACAGTGCCGAACCGACATTGCCACAGCCGACGAGAAGGACATCGATATATTGCTGCACATCGAAAAATACCTGGTGACAAGCTTTTACCGCCTTCACCGCGTTCTTTTCATCGATTACAACTGAAATCGAACGCTCGGAAGAACCTTGGGCAATAGCGATCACATTTGTTCCCGACTGAGCCAGAGCGGTGAAGAATTTCGCAGCCAGGCCTTTGTGAGTGCGCATGCCATCACCAATTAACGAGACGATGGCCAGCTCATGCATCATTTCGAATGGTTCAAGAAACTCGCTTTTCAATTCAAGCTCGAATTCATCGGCCAGAACCTGCTCAACCCTGGCGGCGCAATCGCTTTTTACGCAAAAACAAATGCTGTATTCCGAAGAGCTTTGCGAAATCAACGAAAGGGAAACACCCGCACGGGAAATCGCCGCAAAAATTCGGCTGGCCATGCCAACCATGCCCTTCATCCCCGGCCCGGAAACGTTAACCATGGTCATGCCGCCAAGATTTGATATGGCCTTGACCTGCATTCCGGTTTTGTCGGCCCGGTTGGAAATAAGCGTCCCCGGGAGCTCAGGCTTGAAACTGTTTTTTACATAACAGGGAATGTGAAATTGGGCTATCGGTGCAATAGTTTTCGGGTGCAAAACTTTGGCACCAAAGTAAGACATCTCCATGGCTTCCTGATAGCTGAGCTGGGGCAGCAATCGGGCGTCCGGAACCAGGCGCGGGTCGGCACTGAAAGCACCGTCGACATCAGTCCAGATTTCGCAGCTTTCAGCACGCAGACAGGCCGCCAACACCGCCGCTGAATAATCCGAGCCATTTCGCCCCAGAGTCACGACCTGACCATGCTTGTTGCCGGCGGCGAATCCAGGCATAATATAAACCGGTTTTTGCAAGTCGAGCCGTGAGAAAGCTGAGCGCCCCTTTTCAACATCGACCATTGCATCAAGAGTTTCACCAAAAGCCGGTAGGAGGTCGACCGGGTCGAGGCGGCCCACTTCCAGGCCACGGGCCTGCAAAACAGCCTGCATCAAAGCCGCCGACAGATACTCACCGCCAACCGTAAAAGCAGCAATGATCCGCTCAGGGCACTCGGCCAGGCAGACAATTCCCTGCAGCTTTTTCTGCCAAAAATCTAACCGGCTGACAAGCTCACTATCGAGAGAGTCCCGCAATTCTTGCGACATTTTGCAGGCATCGGCGGCTTCGGCCCAGATTTTCCTGAACAGTGTTTCAACTCCGGTGAAAACCTTCTGATATTCCGCGCCCTTCGCCGCTTTATCGATCATTTCAAGCAAAGAATTGGTAACCGTAGCCGGCGCCGACAAAACTGCGGCAACCCGCCCGTTTTCAGCGGCTTTTTCGATTATTTGTGCCGCCAGCTCGAAGCGCTGCCAATTGGCCAGAGAAGTGCCGCCAAACTTGATTACCTTCATGTTAGACTCCTTGATCGTGCATCAAAAACCTGCGGACACTTTACTCAATTATTCCAATTTAGTAAAGTATGCAAAATAGCAAAAGCTGCGAGTAAAAAAACGATGAAAAAGTTCATAAAGTAAGCCTGATAAAGCGACCAACAGTTCGTTGTTTTTTTTCGCCTTTTTGGGGTAACCTTTAGCAACAAAGTTTTAAATGAGGTTGGTACCCCATGGCTGTAAAGTATCTTCTGAAATTGATCGCCCTGTTCTCATTTCTTATTCTTGTTCTTTCTGCACCGGCTTTTGCCGACTCGACTTCTGCGCCTTCATTCAATGAACTGAGAGTTCTGTTCACTCAAGCAGAATCGCTGGCTCAAAGCTAATTTTCATCAGTATTACCAACAAAGAGATTCCTGCAAAAGAAATGGCCGAACGCCTGGAATTTCTTGCTGGCAACAACGGAACCCTGACTCTCGCCAAAATACCGGCCGAAAAAAACGCAAGAGCAATCAGGTGCCGATTTACATCGCTTTCCAGTGGCACATGCATCAACCAATCTATTGGCCTTATGAAAACATTGCCGAAACCGAACGAAAGAACGTTTATTCTTTCAGCCTCTTCGAAGTCTTTTTCTCGCGCAGCGGCGCTTACACCTCATGGCCTTTCAATGCAGTCAACGCAATGCATAACGCCGGACTGCCCCATGGCGGCGCCCAGGTAAGCTTTTCGGGTTCATTGATTGAAAATCTTAACAACATAAATGCCGCCACCGGAGGCTTTCATAACTGGAAACAACATTATACGGCCGGGCGACGCCTGAAAACCAGCCTTGGCAACCCGCGCCTAGACCTGGTGGCTTTCGGGTATCACCATCC
Source organism: uncultured bacterium (assembly GCA_964613435.1). Taxonomy (GTDB): domain Bacteria; phylum Muiribacteriota; class Ozemobacteria; order Ozemobacterales; family Ozemobacteraceae; genus DYKG01. The sequence goes on along the minus strand of CAZTHA010000341.1, from coordinate 1,068 downwards.
CCTGATGGCGCTGATTGGCTACGAAGACATCAGACGCCAGATCGATGCCCACAAAAAAATCCTTCTCGAAACTTTCGGCAAAGACATTTCTTATTCAAAAGGCATTTTCCCGCCGGAAAACGCTTTCGCGAACTGGATGATTCCCGGTCTTGTCGACTCCGGCATTGAATGGGTGATGGTCGACAACATTCACTTCAATCGTGCCTGCAAAAACTACCCATGGGTTAAGGGTGAAAATCTCTATCCACCCAACCCTGCCGACCAGATTAACCCCGAACCCGACCAATGGCTGCAACTCAATGGTCTGTGGGCACCCTCGAAAGTTTCGGCCTGGGGCGTTCGACCGCATTGGGTAGAAGCCATAGATCCGAAAACCGGACGGGTCGCGATTACCCCAGAAGGGAAAAAGGCGAAAATGATCGCGGTTCCGACCGAGCGCTATCTCGGCAACGAAGACGGAAGAGGTGGCTTCGGCGCCCTTAACTATGAAATGGTCATGTCACAGTTTGAAAAATACAACACCGACCCGAAACATCCGATACTGCTGGTATTGCATCATGATGGCGACAATTACGGCGGCGGCACCGACAGCTATTATCACGCTAATTTCAGTCGTTTTGTCGAGTGGGTAAAAGCAAATCCTGATAGATTCGTTGCCACAACGATTCAAGACTATATCGATCAGTTTCCCCCTGCAGAAAATGATGTCATCCATGTCGAGCCCGGCTCATGGTCAGGCGCTGACAATGGCGACCCCGAATTCCTGAAATGGAACGGTCATCCCAATGCCACTACCGGTTATTCGCCTGACCGCAATTCATGGGGCGTAATGACAGCCTGCCGCAACATTGTGGCAACCGCCCGCGACCAGAAAGTTTCGACTCAGGCTCTTAGAGAAGCAGAGCGCATGCTCATGGTTTCTCAAACCAGTTGCTACGAGTACTGGGATGGCACGGAAATGTGGGATTCGCACCCAACCCGAGCCTGCAATGGCGCGATCAACGCGGTTCTTTCCCAGCTTTCTGATCAGGCTCCCGACAAAACCCCACCGGCTATTTACATGCCGCA
>CAZTHA010000340.1:0-4831 GCA_964613435.1 uncultured bacterium | reverse complement strand
ATAGAAGCATATAGGTGGTCAGGCGCAGTGGTGATTGGTGTGGTTGGGGTGTCAAAGTTTGAAGATACACCGAGAATAGTGGCATTTTCCAAGGGAATATTGAGGTATTCATCAAAATAGCTGAAATTTCTTATGTTTGTTGAGTTCAGGTTAAGGTTATAGGTAACTCCACTGTAAACAACCCGCAAAGCGGCGTCGTTGCCTGAATAGGGACCAACTTTTTTGCCATTGGGGTTGAAACCATAGCGGCGCCCGGTTGTAGAGGTGAATACCTGAACGCAGGCTTCGATTTTGCCGATTGCTTCCGGGTTAAGATCGCCACCGGGAATACAGTTATCACCGCAGCATTTTCCATACATTTCGGTGATTTTCAGATCTGTAGCCGTTAACACATTTTTGGCTTCTTCTGATGGGTAAAGGCTGTAAGGTGCTGTGGCAGGAGGAATGACGTCGTCAACGTATGCATAAAGATCCAATGAGCGGTCACGCTTTTCGTAAACGCGTTTAACCGTCGCCACAAAATACTTTGATCCACTGACGTAGGGGCTGAACAGTTTGATCGAAGCCGGTTCTCGACGTAAGGCGTAGTCGTGAGAAGTGTAGAGAGGCTTGCCATCAGTTCCGTCCATGAGCTTCCCGACGTGGTCGGCCTGAGCTTTTGGTGAACCGAAGCCATACCATGAAATCGCTCCCCATTTATTGGGCAGAATGACTTTCATTGGGTCGGAAGGATGCATAATTCCGGTTTTTCCATCCCACATTGGTGTATTCTTATGAGTTTTTGGCCCGATGGGGTTGAATTTGTACTCGTATTTGTTACCTACATCGTCGGTAAAGTCGCCTTTGTAATATACTTCGTGGTTCCAGTAGTTTACCCAGAATAGGTTCTCATAGTTTGTTGTTCCAGCCGGGAAAAAGCGGAACATTCTATGGGCCACGCCTCCCCAGTTGTTGGGGTTGATCGTGGTGTTGTCTTTGTATCTGGTGTCTTCGAATTCACGATAATATGCGTCGGCCGGCATTTCGCTATCGCTCCAGTCCTGGCCAATTACTTTTATATACGCTGGAGAATCGTCATCGAATTTGCTTGCCGGAATCCAGCCAACTTCTTCAACCGGGGTGTATTCGCCGGTAGCGTTTGGACCAACGAAAAGGTAGAGTTTTCCTGACTGATTTACAGCAAGACCGTTTACGACTTTCGCGCCGCCAAAGTTAAGGTCGAAAATTCGTTTGCCGTATCCGGGAATGATTGGCTCATAGGGGTCTGTATACTTATTCAGACGGTAAACGCCATGGATCCCATTCAGGTCTTTAGGCAGGAGAAGATAGGCTACTCCATTGTGGGGGGTAATTTGCGCATACCCCGGTAGAAAAACTTGAATAAAAATGAAGGCCAGAATAAATATCCTCAATACTCGTTGCATATTCTCCTCCTGAACGTCTATTCGGCACGAAGAAAAGCCCTTGCGGGTCTTTCCCTAAGGTTTTTACTGATTTCCCTGTTTTTTAAGGAACTCTTGAATAATGTCACGGTGTCCGGCTGGAACCTTGTGTTTCTGGTAAACAAAGTCGATTACCGCCGGGGTCATATCAAGCCCACCTTTAAGAATCATTTTGTCCATTCTCGGATCGACAGTATTTCGGAAAGCCCAGCGCTGGCAGGCGCACCAATAATCAAGAGTCATGTAAAGTGGTGCTCCTCCATCCTCTCCATGGTTGAACAGAACTTCCTCGGCGTCGCGTTTAAAATCCTTGGCAAAAAAATCTCCCATGGGGTTGACGGGGGTGAACGATGGATTAACCGGGGTTCTTTCAACGCTGAAGGAGCTGTTGAAAACAAAATCAATCTTGTAATGATTTGAAACAACGTCGATTGCTTCATAAATGTCATCGAGAATCATTCCAAATACCCTGTCGGTATCGGTTTGCGAGGTAAGGTGCAATAATTCATTCTCCTGGTTAAGTTTGAGAAGATCTTCCTGAATTATGGCCACTTGCTTCTGGAGCTCCCTTCTTTTTTTCCAGAACTCGGTCTCGATAGAACCCTTCTCCTTATTATACTGATCAGAGAGCTTTTCCGGTGAAGAAAGTTTTTTATTGTTGTACTTCACGTTTAGTGCGCTGAGGCTAAGCGAAAGCTCCTGATCAAGTTTTTGCAGTTCTTTGCTGAGTTTGTCCTGTTTTTCGTTCAGTTCTTTCTGCTTGGCAAGAATATCTTTCCTTCGGGTATCCGAGTCATGGGAACTCTTTTTTTCGATGGCATCAGTGCTGAATCTTCCTTCCTTTATTCGGAATTTGGCCATCAATGGATGAAGCATCATTGCCTGAGAAACGTTGGTAAAGCCGAATGCCGGCTTTTTTTCTGCGGTGAAAGCCGCTGTGGTCATCAGAATCATTATCAAGGTTACTGACAAAACAATTTTTTTCACGATACTCATGCCTCCGAGAAAATTACCAGTTGCCTGAACCGGCAGTTACTTTAAGATTTGCAATGTTGGGAACGATAGTGGCCTGCTCGGTTCGTCGGGTTTCGCCACGCGGGTACCGGCAGGTTATCGACAGGGTGACCGGAGAAACGGCATTTTCCACCTGAGGAGAGATGCTGACCGATTCTACATCTTCGGCTATAACCAGGGATTTGGCTATCCCGGCAGTAGTAGGCGGAAATGCACTTATCGAAAGACCTTTGGCGAAATCGGGGGAAGTTGTTACCACGTTATTGTCCTCGTATAGGTGGTAAAGCAGTTTTCCCTTGTTGGTAAGTGAATATATGTGGTAACGGATGGTTCCCGGAGTGTCGGTTTCGAACATCTGTTTTTCAGGGATCGACTCGGGGAAGGTCATCAAATAGGTTCCGGGCGCTGAATGACCGCTGATATTTGCAGTCTGGGTGGCAAAAGTAATGCTTCGCGATGTGAACTGCAGTTTGAAGATATCGTCAGTGTTTTCAAAAACCTGTCCAGGGTAGATGATCGTCGAAGGGTATGAAGATTTTTTTACGTTATCGGAAACATGTCGGCATGCATTTCTAAGGCGGTTTACAACGTGCTGGGTCCAATAAGCGTTACTGCCCATGCGCTGGCCCCCGAAAAAGACACTGAAGACACCGCCCAGGAAAAGGGTAAGCACTCCGGCTGCGATCAATATTTCCACCAAGGTAAAAGCTTTTGTCGTTTTAGTTGGCATCTCTGGTAACTTTCACTGTTTTCTTGAGTTTGTAGCGATAATTCTGGTCTTTCGAGTTGTTAATGGTGCTTTCAACAGTAAGCTCGATGATGGCAAAATTGCTGATCTTGCCCGCGGCTTCGGCAACTTCACGTGCAGCAACGTTTAGAGAGGTTATCTGATATTGCCCACTGAAAGGCTCAGAAAGCAGGCTATTGATTTCAGCGGGTGGATTAGGCACCAGGTTAAGACACCAGTTATATTTGGTACCGTCTATTTCGACACCGGAAATGATGTCTTCCTGAAACTTCTGCAGCCAGAAATCCTTGCCATTTGTGCCTGTTGGAGCAAAATTCTTCGTAAAAAGCCCGTTTCGAATAAAAGCCCCTTGGTTGTAAAGAAATATCGGGCCGGGGTTGTATTCGCTTATTGCCAAATGTGGATAGGTATAATCGCTAATAGTGTTGAAATCAAAAAGCGGGTTCAGGCCTTGCGATAAAAACGCCGCGTCATAAAGTTCGCGATTGAGAAGCTTGATTTTGAGCATTGCATGCTGAAGCCCGGCTCTGGCGAGAAAGTGGGCCTGCAGCTGTGAGTTACTTGTCTGGGTCTGGGTATTGTATTGCCGGGTGTTTTTGTAAATAAAAGTTCCAACAATAGCCAGAGCCGTGGCGAATACCAGAACGATTGGCACAGCAAAGCCGCTTTTTCTCATCATGCTCCCTCCCGGTCGAGGTTAGCTTTCATTGTATAGACCTCGACAGAGCGTTCGATACCATTACGCATTTTCCAGCGTATTCGCAACAGGATTTTTTTCATGACGCAGAAATTGTTGCCTGCTGGCCCAGACTGGGCGCCAAGATCTCGGGCATCCTTTGTTTCTATTGCCGGTAAAGTCATGTCGTAAGGACTATTTCCAGAAACTATATAGGCATTGGCCTCGGTCGGCGAGGTAGTGTACCAGTTTGCCTGTTTTTCAAATTCCGGGCGAGGTTGATATCTGAAGCACATGTCCGTATTCAGATTGAAAGTCGCATTTGAAGGCACCGGGAAAACAAAAATTTTAATTTTGTATTTTGTGCCACGATCGTCAGTCAACTCACCACGGGTAAATTGATCAGTGTCAGGATCATTACCGATAGAGCGCAGGAAGCTGGCGACACGGTATTGAGGACCCAGAGGCGGGTCGATGTCGAATAATTCGCCGACATTGGCTTCAGCATTTGCTTCTCCGATGTCAGCAACGTCGGTTGAGGCGACGCGCAACGCATAAAAAGGCACATCGTCGAGTAAAGAGTCGAGAACGTTTCTGGCCGTGGTCTGCGCAAAAATATAAGACTCAGCGATATCGGTATCTTTACTTCCGGAAGTAATCATTCCGAAAATTGGCAAGAAGGCGAATGCCAGAATTAGTAGAGCAGAAACTATTTCAAGTAAGGTAACTCCCCGTGGTTTGTCCATGTACATTCAAAAGCTCTCTTGATAGAATGATTGTTTCATTTTATAGTAATAAATCTAATATTACAAGCGGTTCTGCCTGATTAAAAGTACATTATTTTATTTATTCTCTTGACTTTTGACAATTAGACTGATACTATGAAAAAACAATCCGCCGGGATGGCGGAATTGGCAGACGCACCGGACTTAAAATCCGGTGGGGTAAAAC
>CAZTHA010000339.1:0-4843 GCA_964613435.1 uncultured bacterium | reverse complement strand
TAAAGGTAATTTTTCGATTTCAATTTTCATACCTCAGGTAAGGTTTAATTTGCGAAATTTAGTTAATTATACTGATTAAATAACCAACTGCCAAGCAGACCGGCAAAAAACAGAGAATAAAAATTAACAAAAAGAATGCGAGAATGATACTAACGTTAAATAAAAAAGCTTTTTAATATGCGGGGTTGAGATTTTAAACCTTATCGTTATAACATTGGCTTGAAAAATTAAGCCTACGGAGAAGATATGAAACAATCATTTTACAAAACCTTTTTTTTGGCATTCTTTTTTGCTTTCTTTCTTTATTCTCAATTACCGGCTGCAACAGTGAAGAATGAGAAGATGTTGAATCTGGCGACCGAATTTCTTTCTTTAACCTTTACCACGCCTTATAATCCCAATTATGCCGACAACAAATTTGCTGCCGACCTTATCTATCCTGTTGCCAACTTTGGACTGAACTTCACGCTCTCCATTCCTGAGATTCCCAAGCTTAGTAAAAAAGAAAAAAACACCCTCGAGAGCGAATTTATCAGCGCTATTTTTAAGCTTAACAATAATGAGATGCTTGTTCATTTTGATAAATTTGCCAAGGGACCTTTGGCAAAAGCCGAAAAAGTATTTTTTGCCACCGACCAGAATCCTTCAAGCAAAACTTCTTTATCTAAACGCAGTGCTGCCCTGAAAACTCTAAACTCAGAATTTGTTAAGGCGATTACCAGTTTCGAAGACTCGAAACCCTTTAAAAGTCTGTTACAAAATATTAAAGCACAGGTTGCAAAGATTAATCCAAAAGCCTTGGTAACCCATAGCTTTATGATCAATGAGCTGACTTTACCTCCGAAAAATAAAACTGGTTTTTCAAGCTTGTTTGCAAAGAATGTTGATCGGGCAAAAATCATTGCTCTTTTGCCCAGGTTTTCAATGTTTAATGATAATGAGAAGACCTTGTGGGCTAAAATTCCACAAATCATCTACATGGACTTCCCCTGCAATTATCTGGTCAGTCCAAAACAGCCAGAAATCAAAGCCCTGATCAAAGTGCCACACAATCTCGGCGACATGATTTTCTTCGATGTAAGCCACTCTTTTCCTTATAATTTTTGGATAAATGAGCGCGCTGCCGATATTTTGGATTCAAACAGCAAAGCAAGCTTTTATAAAAAAATAAATGATAATGTCCAGACTTATGCTAAGAAGCTTTTTGATAAAAGCAAACCTATTACCAAAGAAGAGTTTCTCAAGTTTCAGAAAAAATTGAACGATGTCCTTATTGATCACAAAGCTTCATTTACCAAAAAAATAACGGCAAGCATTGCCCAGGCAGCCCCAACTCTCAAAAATTCCAAGGCCGCAGCGACGTTTGGACCGGTCGCTGAAAATGAGTTTACTCTTCCAGAATCCAGCACTGGTTTTTCCTTGATTCCTCCTGATGAAATCGACCTTGACGAAGACGTCAGCAAATCCGAACTCCAGACAAAAACTGATAAGCTTCTCGTAGAGTACAAAGCTCTTCGTATCGAATTGAAAAATTATTACAAGATTTGTCAACAACACGCGCTTGATTTCAAAAAACTGCTTCAGGACAAAAAAACCATTTCAAATGCAGGCTTTAAAAAAATCCTCGATTCTGACGCGAAGTTAAGCGCAGCTTTTGCAAAAGTTCTCATGAAAGATGCGGCCAAAGCCGGGAAATATATCAATTTGCGTGAAAGATTCAAAAAATTCATCGATTTGGCGGCTTCTCTTTATACCTGCTCAGACATTCTTGCATATCGCGAAAAGAACACTGCGGCCGCCTCATCGATTAAAGAAGCTCTGATGATGGCAAGACAACTCATCGACTACTGGAATGACGCTCGCGTGCTTTCTTACGACAAGCCCTCCTACTTTGAGCGCTTTGCTCTTGAACTGGCAAGGAAAGGTAAAAACACTGACGAAGACGCTTTCAGGTATTTTTATTCGCAGATTTTTTCCCTTTGTGGCGAGTATGAAACCTGCAGTACCAAGCTTGAAGGAGCAGATTTAAGTGATTTTATAAAAGCAGAATTTGCCAAAGCGATGAACGTTTTAAAGTAGTTTTACGGTTGTATAAGCTCATAATCTGCCAATCTTGACTTCAGCGACCGGCTGTGCTAATTTCAGCCGGTCTTATCGAGGTTTTGAGTTAAAATAAGCAAACTCTGCTGCGTCATTTTGGCAGACAAGTTTTTTACTGATGATCCCAGTGATCCCAGAAGGAGAGGTCGATGCACAACGGCGCCATAAATTCGAGTGCTGTAACCGTCGCCCTTTTAATTTTTGTGTCCGGCATTTTCTCTCTCGAGCTTGGCATTTCGGTTGCGATTTTCGAGATTCTGGCCGGGGTGATTGCCGGGAATCTCCTAAACATAGAGCCTCAACCCTGGATCGAGTTTCATGCCAACTTTGGTTTGCTGGGCCTGATGTTTTTTGCCGGGTTTGAGACCGATATTCCCCTGTTGAAAAAGAAGTTCCGGCAAAGTCTGACGATTGGCGCCAGTTCATTTTTTATCCCGCTGGCTTTGGTTTCGTTGCTGGCTTTTTTTTGTATTCAACTCACCTTGAAGCAGTCTGTTCTTGTGGGAATCGGGCTGTCAACAACCTCTCTGGCGCTGGTCTACACTGTTCTCAAAGAGAGAAACAGCCTTAATTCATCTGGTGGCCAGGCCATGCTCAGCGCCGCCATGGTAGTTGATGTCCTGAGCATGATTGCGATGTCGGTAATTTTTGAAGGGCCAAAGTTTTCCACTCTGGTGGTTCTGGCGATGTTTCCCCTTTCTTATGCGGTTGTTCCCAAGGTTGGCCATTGGCTGTTTTCAAGATACCGCGTCAACCAGATCGAGTTTCGTATTCGTTTCATTCTGCTTTTTCTGCTGAGCCTGGTTCTGGTTTCCGAGCAGTCGAGTATTCACGTGGCCATTCTTGCCTTCGTCGGTGGCTTTTTCTTCTCGGAGATTCTCGAAGAGCATTCCGAAATTGAGGAAAAGCTGAAGTCCATTGTTTTTGGTCTTATGGCCCCGATTTTCTTTTTCAAGGCCGGGCTATCGGTGCAGCTCGATGTGGTTGACTGGATGGTGGTATTGGAAATAATCAGCCTGGGCCTGATTGCGTATGTGGCAAAATTTGGCGGCACCTACGTTATGATGGTTCGCTATTTCAAGAAATCTTTTTCCCAGTATGCGGGCTGGCTATTCAATTTTCGCCTGAGCTTCGGAATTGTGGTCGCCTCGTTTGGTCTTCAAAGCGGTCTTTTCGGCGACGATCTTTATGTTGCGCTGATTCTCATCGTGGTTTTAAGCAGCACGTTCTCTTCGATCATGCTAAGAACCATCCCCCACGAAATCTAGCCAGGCTTTTGCCCAGAATTGCAGCAAAATGGCAACTGCCATTAGTCTGAAAGGAAAGCGACTAGAACCTTATTCTGCGATCACATTTTCAATACTGAAACTGTATTTGTCATCCTGAACAGAACCAGACAAAAGATTTGGCGTCAAAGTGATGAAGTAAGTCCCAAAAACCTCGACTTCCTCATCATCGAGCAATACGATCTTCACACGGTATTTTCCTGCCGGCATCGGAGAAATGTCAGCCATATTGAATACGACCCCACCGACGTCAGACATACCTACCTTGTAGAGATCCTGTGCTTTTTCATAGGTAATAATTTCCATATCAGCCGGAAGTGGCGGCAAATCGCTGTAGTCAGCAAAAAGGACCGTTGCAAAATCCTCCATGGTCTTTTTGGGAATCAGGAAGGCGCCGTCCGCCTGGCTTACTTCCGCAAGATCAGAAGTGTAAGAAGTGGTTAAGTAAAACAGAACATCCCACATAAATTTGCTGTCTTTTGAGGAATACTGACCGTTCCAATCGCCTTCCATACCGTAAATGCAGTTGATCACCGCTTCAAAAAACGGCTGCATGGACTTGATTCTGGCTTCGGTTGCAGGATCGGGATATGCCGGTAAAGTAGAATTTTCAACAGGCTGGGGCACCACGGTTAAAGAATTTTGATGAGGTTCAGTCGGTTGCAAGGGTTCTTGTGCTATTACTGGAGAAAAAGTCAGGAACACAGACAGAATAATGAAAACAAATCGCATAGTGGATTCCTTTCAAAAAGCTTCTTTGCAATATCTAGTAAAAATAAACAATTGTATAGCAATTGTAAATAATCTAATTATCAGCCTTTAGCTCTAAATATTGCTTGCCGATTTTGATTGCGCCTGATTTGCTCCCTAAGCCGAGAACAGAAAATATTTCGCTGGCCGACAGATTACTTTGCAACGGATTCCTGTATTGAAAAAACTTCACGAGAACATTTATCAAGTAATGCTTGTAGTTCTTCTTTAGCTGATCGTTTTTTCAATTTTTTGGTTAGGTTCTTAAGGTTATCTTTTGCAATCTTGATTCTCTCCAGAATCTCTTTTTTATTCAGCAGATGAGCCTTTTCTGAAGCGCCGTTCAATCTATTTGTGAGAGTTTGGATGTGTCTTCTGGTGGTAAGAGGATTACCTACTTTGAATTCTTCAGGATTAAATTCAAGAACATAAGCTGCTTCGGCCTCTTTATCTATATCATCGAGTCCGCCGCCATTATCTTGAGCTCCTATGTTCGAGTAGTCCACTTCTTTGTGACCAACCGCTTCGCTTGCCATTCCTTCATCATTTTGAACAGTTGTTAGATCATCAGTGGCTTGAGCAAGAACGAGCCTTTCTGAGTTAGAAGTTGAATCAATGGTTGGCCTCGGTCCGGCAAAAGCGGTGTTGGCAAAGAACATTGTAGCAATAAGACTTACAAGAATAATTTTCTTCAAAATATAACTCCC
>CAZTHA010000338.1:0-4870 GCA_964613435.1 uncultured bacterium | reverse complement strand
GGGGTTATTCCTTCCTACTCATGCAGCTTTCAAGGTGTTCCATATCCTTGTCAGTCAGTTTCAGGGTGCGCTCATAGCGACTTACAATTCTCTGACACGCGGGGCATGAATTACCCGAGAAGCGAAACAGCGCAATCAGTTCCTGTGCACACATGAAGGCACCTCCTGCATAAATTTCTTACTAATAATATCGGCATTTTTGCCAAAATTTCTTAATTGCGAAATGGATACTTCAGGAAATGCCTAAAATAAAAAAAACCGCCTGCGCACGGCGGTTCTTTTTATACTGAAAAAATCAGGCTTCTGCGGGAACGACGTTTACCACGTGTCTGCCTTTGCGGCGGCCAAATTTTACGATGCCGTCAGTAAGGGCGAAAAGAGTGTCGTCTTTGCCAGTGCCGACGTTGATGCCGGCATTGATCGGAGTTCCACGCTGGCGAATGATGATGTTGCCAGCAATAACTGACTGACCGTCATATTTTTTCACGCCGAGATTTTGCGGATTACTGTCACGACCGTTAGCGGTTGAACCTTGACCTTTCTTATGAGCCATATTAAATTCCCCCTGGGTTAAATCATTTTCACATGTTCCGGGTAAGATTCACAAATCTTCTGGAACCCGAATCGAAAAACATTACAAATAAGCTTTAAAGCTTCGCCATTTTCCGGGGCTACCTGGATCATCAGTTCGGTATCACCTGATTCAAGCCTGCCGCAGACGCTGGCGCCAAGACCGCTTTGAATTCCACCAGCCAGGGTCTGAGTTAGTGTGGATACTGCCGCACAGACAATGTCCTGTCCTTTTTCAGACTTCCCGGCGTGACCATTGACTTTGAATTTAAGTTCGCCGCCAATCGGTTCGGGAAACTCAACGACGATCATTCATTCAGCACTTGATGTCTTCGATGAGAAGAGAGCTGAAGTGCTGTCTGTGACCGAGTTTTCTGCGATAATTTACTTTGCTCTTGTATTTGAATACAACAACTTTCTTACCGCGGCCATGCTGGACGACTTTGGCTTTCACCTGGGCGCCTTTAACATAAGGCTGGCCAATCTGAACCTTTTCGCCGTCTTTGACCATCAGAACTTTATCGATCGAAAAAGAAGCGTTGGCTTCCTGTTCAATCTTTTCGCAGCGGATCTTGCTGCCTTTTTCAACGTTATACTGTCTTCCACCAATTTCGATAATGGCGTACATTTAGGTTACCCCCGTGAGTCTAGTGAAGGTTATAAAAACCAGTTAATTTTGATAGGGCTATTGTTTCATGGGAAAACTTATATTAACATGAAAAAGCAAATTTTTCCAGCAGTAAAATAAAAAACTTTTAACAAATGTTATTCCCAGTCAATTACCGAAAATATCTTAATACAATCCTCAACAAAACACCAGACTTAATGTTTGTAATCCTGGCGGGAGCATTCTTTTGGCTGAATGGTGAGACAACGCTGGTTTTCGAGGACAACTATCAGGCCGAACTTTACCTGCTTTTTGCCTATATTGCCGTCTTGTTATTCAGAAAAGAATCTGCCGGAATCAATGTTCTGAGCCTGGTAATTTCCCACAGTGTACACGCTTATTGTGCGCGATCGGTCGGTACATTTTCTGAGCTTTTCCAGTTTTCCTGGCTGACCCTGGCCTCTTTTCTCGTCTTCAAGCCTGAGAAGTATCAGGTCGCAATTGTCTATATGATGGGCCTGACCTTTGATGCCGCCTATATGCGAACGACTGGACTGGGTATGCAGGCCAGTTTTTATTGCGCAAATCTGACCCTTTTGCTTTTGGCTGGGAGCCTGAACCAGGTTTTAAAAAATGGAATCAGCTGGAAATACGATTCTCGCCACATTTTGGCTTTTGTTGCCGGTTTGCTGTATTTGAACCTTTTTCACGACCAACCCGGGTATACCTCTGACCTGACAATGCTTTTCGCCGGCTTCACGCTTTTCTGGGCAACGCTTCCGGCTAGAAACAAAAACCTCTGTTTGACGGCCATGGCCATCTCTGGCAGTATCATTGCCCTGATAAGCATTGGCAATCTGGCCATCATTTCGGAAAATGTCGCCGAGATCTTTCGCCGTCGAGCCTGGGCTGCCGGCACCCACCCAAATAGAATTGCGACCTGGGCATTTGCCATGCAACTTTTGTTGAATCTATTCGACAATATCGAAGACTTTCCGGGCAAGAGGTCGATCAGAATTTTTCAGATATTTCTCTGGACAGTGATTATACTTACCGGAGCTCGCATCATTCTCGCATTAAGCATCCTCAGTCACCTTCTTTATCACGGGCGAGCCCTGTTGCAAAAACGTCAGGCCCAACTCGCGGGGGCAGGTCTTGTAATTCTGGCTATTGCAAGGATCTCGCAAAAGTTTTCCTGGGCTGAGTTGTTTAAAAATGAAAGATTGCTGATCTGGTATTCAGCATTGGAAAACATCTTTCAAAAACCGTTTTTTGGTCATGGCTTCTGGACTATGTCCTTACTGCCGCAAATGTTTCCACCCGGCGCGCAATACTGGGCTTATGACTGGAATTATCCGCATACCCATCAAATGGTTCTCGAACTGTTTTTATGGGGTGGGGCAACCCTCTTTCTTTTGTTCTCGCTGATTTCAATCAAGGCGGCTTTAAAGAATCGTTGTTCTGCCTATCGATTCTGTCTGGCGGGTTTCATTGCAACCGGCCTGCTTGATTTTGCCTGGGGAAGCCCGTCAATGTTCGCTTTATTTCTCTTCCTGCTTTTTTTCAACTTTGATCAGGAGGAGAACCGATGCTTCAAAATTAATCCGGCTGCCAAGCTTCTTTTGCTGGCAACTGGCCTGGTTGCCTCGGTCTATTGCCTGAATCATCATTACAATATTCGTTCCTTCGAGGTTGGCACCGAGGAGTTTGCTGCCGGCAAGCCAAGCTGGACTATGTACTCAGTAAGGGCCGCTGAAAACTTGCGCGAGCCATTTCCCAAAATGCACGTTATCATTCGAAAGGCTGCGGCAGGTCACAACTTGAAAGAACTTATCGGTCAGGCTTCCGCGCTTACGATAAAATATCCCAGCTACTACGCGGTGTGGTTTCTGGCCGGTCGGCTTCTGGAACTGGATCATAACCGCGAAGCTTCATTGCCATGCTATCAAAAAGCTGTTGAGCTCGAGCCAAGGGATCTAAACGGAATTCGTCATGCAAGGCTGATGCTGGACCATCTCGGCGGCAGTCAACCAGTTGAAATTGCCAATCTTGAAGACAGATTCCTGGAAATTATTAAAAACGGCGGATGGGGCCTGCCGTTGCTGATCAATCATCGTGACTTTGGTCAAAGAGCCAGGGAGCTTGCTGCCAGCTCGATTAACCGACTTCTGCGAGAGAAAAAATTGCCTGACATCGAGCTGTTTTTTCTTTTCAAAAATGCAACAGAGTGGGGGATACCTGTTGATTATCAGCTTGCTCTGAACATCGACCGTCACAGTTTACCGCCCTGGCTGGCAGACGAGTTTGCAGCGGCCCTTTTGCGGCGGCGATTTTCTACCCATCGCAATCTGGTCAAAAATGATCTTGCCCCTCTTTTAACTGAAGATGCCGGTTCGGCTCTATGCAAAGCGATTGCCGGGCTTGCCGTCGATGCAAATTTCCCAGATATAGTTCTGAAAGCCTATCAGCAGCATCGAAAATCGTTCAATTTCAGGGGAAAAAACTATGAAGATCTGCAGATGCAATTTTTCGCAGCTCAGGGCTTTCTTAAAACCGGCAATCTGGTTGCCGCAAAAAATGAATTAGACCGAATCGCGGCTTTTGATCATGGTAATCCTGCTGTTTTCATGCTCCTGGCTCAGGTTCAAAAAGGCCTGGGAAATTTTTCTGAGGAAAAAAGGCTACTGGAGATGGCCAGACAGTTCACCCTTAATTGCAGTTTTCAACCCAATTTCCACTTTGGCGTTTATCAGGATAATTGGCCTGAAGGAGACCATTGGACGCTGGTGATGGAGAAAACGCTGCGTCGACGCGACAATGAAAGTCGAGCTTATTGCGAAAACCAATGGATGAACCAGATCAAAGAAATCGACAAGCGGTTGAACCAGTTAAAAAAGGCTGACTGATCACATTTCGTCGAGATCGACCATTTTCAGAAGCATTCTGATCTGTAGAGGAAGTTCTGGTAGCTCATTGCCTTCGAGGGTAAATTTTACCGATTCAGACAGAGCAAACCCGGCCTCGCTGAGGAAAATCTGACCAATCTCAGGGGTTGCCGCATCGGGTGAGCCAAGATAGCCTGACTCCGAGCCCATTTCCTGATAGGAAAAATTGCCTTTCAGGACTTCCCAGGACGGGTTCACGTGGCATCGGGGCAATTGGCCAAGTACCGAGGTTTGAACAAGGCTGGGGTCAAGTGCGAGCAGGGCGCTGGTTTCCTTGATATCAGCATGAAGTTCATGAGATGGTTCCAGACCGGTTTGCTTAAGCAATTCTTCAATCTTTTCATTGGGTGAAAAATTCCAGAGAGGCATTGGGTCGTAGGCCCGAAAATCATTAAGGGTATTTAGATCTTCAATTGCGACTGAAACTGCCTTGAGTGCATCTGGGGAGATCGATAGGTTTACATAATACACAAAGGCGAAGCCTTCGCGTTTAAAGGAATAGCCAATTTCGTAAAGGGCATCGGAAAAGGTCCGGGCACCAATAGAGAAGCATCCGGGAAAGCCAAAACTGCTTTGGCATGGCATATATGGGAAAACCGGGGCAATCAGAGCGATAATACCTTCTTTTTTGAGAAGGGCTTCGGCTTCATAGGCAACGGCTTCGCTGAGAAAGCACTTTGTTCCGAGAGGCAAATGGGGCCCGTGTTGCTCGACGGAGCCAACGGGAACGAGAACAACGGTTTTTTCT
>CAZTHA010000337.1:0-4899 GCA_964613435.1 uncultured bacterium | reverse complement strand
GTTTCTGGTAAAATTCTCTGAGAAAATACCGGGACGTTTCTTTGATAATCTACATCTGAACGACCCTGCAGAAATCGAAGCAACTCTAATTGAAATGCAAAGTTCTATTAGCACTAATAATGCCAAATGAAGCAAAGTTTGTTTTTCAATTAAATCGACCACGAGCAAAGAAAATCTTGACACCCCGTGGTAGGTAAAAATATTATCAGAGATTCGTCCAATACTGCCTTGGAACTGGATTTGCTCCTTCCCAGATTATCTGGCGAAAATGAATCGGATCAGTGTTTCCTTCAGTGTTGATGAAGAGAATTTCAGAGTCTTTGTTGATCTTCAGATAATCACGCAATTCGAAAAGACCCGGTTCACGCAGAATCGACACCAAAGCGCCAAGGGGAACTGCACCACTTTCTCCTGAAACGATAAAAGGATCGCCACTAAGCGGTGTCGCGTAAATTCGCATACCTTTGGCAGCGATAAAATCAGGACAAGATACGAAAGCGCAGGTAGCCTCCCTCAGGATTTCCCAGGCAATTGGACTTGGTTCGCCGCAGGCGAGCCCGGCCATAATTGTATCTAAATCACCGTCCAGACGGTGCGGCAAACCATCGCCTTCAAGGGTAGATCGATAAAGACAATCCGCATTTTCGGGCTCTACAACAATGCATTTTGGAGCTTCCGCACCGAAAAGAGCATGATAGTAACCAATCACAGATGCGGCGAGGGCACCAACCCCCGCCTGAACGAACACATGCGTCGGCCTGGTTATTCCCTGACCCGAAAACTGTTCTTGAATCTCGGTCATCATGGTAGTGTAACCCTGCATTATCCAGGTTGGAATTTCGGTATATCCCCCCCAGGAAGTATCTGAAATTACTATCCAGCCATTCTTTTCAGCGTCAAGCGCAATCTGCCTGACGGCATCGTCGTAATTACCCTGAATTATTTTTACAGTAGCACCATAGCTACGAATCGCTTCTATCCTTGGTTTTGAAGTCTCAGCATGAACATAAACCACACAATCGTGACCCATTTTTTGAGCTGCCCAGGCAATGCCTCGGCCATGATTGCCATCTGTTGCAGTGGCAAAAGTTAAGCGCCCCAGCTTTTGCATAACTTCTTGCGAAGTTAATTCCGCATAGCTGAGATCCTCCTTATCTCTACCAAGGCGCTTTTTGAGGTATTTATAAACCGCGTAAGAGCCACCCAATACCTTAAATGAATTCAGTTGTAATCTTAACGACTCATCTTTGACCCAGATACCGCTGACACCCAACATTTGCGACAAGTTTGGCAAAGCAAGCAAAGGCGACATGTTAAAACCAGGTATCTGACGATGAAAACAACGCGCTTTTCTAGCCACCTCAGGCGAAAAGAGCTGCCGACAAAGATCGAAATTATCGTTGTTACATGGGCTGCCAATCCACTTAATCTTGGATGACAAAGAGCTGTTCATGATTGAAACTCCTGAAAAATATGGTAAATAAATATGAGACTAATAAGACCCTATCAGGTTACACTGTTTCTGTCCAGAAGTCCGGTCAAACACAAACATGGTATTCTTGGCAGGATGCCTGTCATTAAGACTTTAGCCAAGGAATTAAATGAAAAACTTTTTGTCAGATCCTGCGTATTAAAATAAATACTTGATGAGGTAGCAGACATGAAATATTTAATAGGGCTCTCTCTATTCTTTTTTACATTTTTTTTGTCTTCAAACACTATGGCAACACCGTTTTCAGAAGCCCCCATCGCGCCTGTAAAACAGGCGTCCAGCATTGATAAATGCCACACAAGCACTCCTGTAATTGAAGAAACGCCTGGTTTGCACATCAGAGTGGCCGGTTACAACATAGCCCATGCAAGAGGTGAAAAGGCCGGTGGGAAAAATGAGATCGGCAAGCCATCAAAACTTAAAGGAATCGCCAATCTGGTAAAAAAGCAAAAAATCGACATTGTGGGCTTCACCGAAATTTCTCAGGGTGATTTGCGGGTGCTGTTCAAAAATCAGCCAAAATTCATCGCAAAATACCTTGGTTATAATTATGTTTATGAAAGAAATTATAAGCGCGGGCTCTTTGGCCTGCTGGCAACTCAGGGGAACGCAATAGTGTCAAGATACCCGATAGTTTCTCATCAAAACCATAAGCTTTTCAGAGCTGATGAAAAACATGAGCAGAGAAGCTGCCTTGAAACAATAATAGATTTGGGGAAACCTGGCAAAGTTAAGGTTTTGGTTGCGCATTTAAGCCTCATCAAGGAAGAAGCAACTGAACAGATCAAAGAAATTTGGGATCTGGTTGAAAAAAGTCAGGAACCAGTAATCCTTCTTGGTGATTTTAACTCAAGACCTGGCTCAGAGCGAATCAAGTGGTTAGCCAATAAAATGAAAGACACCACGACAAATCTTAATACCACCTTCAAGAATAAACCTGATGTAAAAATTGACTACCACTTTATCAAAGGACCATGGATATCAGGCGTCAGTCAGGTCGTGGGTTTCGATCTTGATTATTCAGACCATGGTTGCGTATTCAATGATTATTGGCTACAACCGGTAAAACCATAATTGGAAGCGATATATTCATCACTATTTGCTGGGCCAGAATCGTATTAAATTAAACGAAACTTGCTAAAGAGCCAATTCATTTATGCAACAAATACTAATGACGAGATTTATCATAACAGAATGATTGCAACGAATAGAAAATGATCAAAACACATTCGGCGAACTTTTCTTTAGATTCTGCAATGATATTCAAAAAATGGATTTAATAGAAGCTCTTCAGGACCTAATAAGTTTTTTGTTAGACTTGGCTGACTATGCAAAAACAGTCTCAGCTTGGAAACTAAAAAATCAATACCAGCAATGGATTAGTCGAGAACCTTCCTTAATAAAGAATTTGATTACGAATTTTGGCTGGGGAAATTGAGTTAAATATTTTTTTCAACTTTGTTGTAAAACTACAATTTAAATTGTTTTCCTGATTCAAATTCTCTCGCTGTATTTATATTCAAAATTTCTTGAAATTGGCAAGTCAAATTGCTCTTTTACTAATATTTTCTCGCGGTTTGGAATTAAGCACCAATTTGCTTCAGCACCAGACAACTTTTATGCTGCGCCCGTCGCTGGTGGTGGCATCTTGAATGCTCAGGCGGTCATCCCAGCTTTTGCTGCGGGCTTCTTTGCGGCGGTCGAAAATTACCAGATGACATGTATCGGGGTTCAAAGTTTGCGCATAGCCCTCAATCTGCTTTAGCGCCATTTCAAGGTTTCGTTCTTTTCCCATGCCGGGGTGAACGAGCTTGATCTCAATCAGATTGATTTTGCCGCCAAAATGCACTGTCACATCAACCCGTCCACGGCCGGCGGCATATTCACGCTCGATTCTGCCGCCACCATTGGTGATGCGCTGCAGAAAAGCCATGAGCAAAAGATGAGGGAAAGCTTCGGTGTAGTCTGCTTTTTGTTCCCAGGCGTCTGAATGCCAGCGCCAGAAAGTTTGAAATTCTTCCATGAGCAGGTCGATGTTGAGGCTGCCATCCTGGTTTTTCCAGTTATATTCAGGGTAAGGTATCGCCAGCTGCATACCATAGCTGAGTTCCCGGGCCAGCACTTCACGATATATGGCATTGGCAATGCCCGGAGTGCGGTTCTGGTTAAAACTGACCAGACCCAGATCAAGGCAGAACTGAAAGTCGTCGCTGTTTCCCATGTCGGGATCAGAACTGCCGATCAGCATTGGCTCGACCACCCGCCGCACCCGCTCTTCGCGCAGGCGCTGACCCAGAGAATCAATATGCGTCGCCCGCGAAAGAATGAGAATTTCCTTGGCCTCATCAATGTGCGAAGCTGTTACCCTTTCAGTGCTTTCGGGGGTTAGAACCCGGTAAATAACCTTGTCACACAAAGCATTTACCAGCCAGGGTTGTCCTGAAGAGTAATGCCAGATTCGTTCAATTGCCTCATCAGAGAAAACCTGTCCGGTTGCATCTGTGTGCTGCAAAACAAGTTTTTCGATATCTGAACGGGTAAAATTGGTCAGGGTTGCAGAGTCATGCTTGATATTGAACGGACTGCCCGGGTTAAGTGGGATTCCGTCTTTGCTCCCAACCAGATAGTCGCGCAAATCGCGCATGCCGACCAACGCAATCGATGAGGGAAACCTGCCGACACCTCTGCCGGCAAAGCCGTCGCGCAACTGCCGCAGAAAGCTGATCATCGCCGCGCCCTCGACCACATCAACTTCGTCAAAAAGCACAATCAGCTTTTTGGGCGCAACCATTGCCGCCCACTTCGAGAGCATGTCTGTCAGAAGACTTGCAGGATTCCCGGTTATTCTTTCCGGCACATATTCAGGAGCAATAAAATTGGCTGCAGAACTGTTAATTGCATCAATCATCGCCGGGATAGCCTTCTCAGGCTCAGGTATGCCCTGACACCTTTCAATCGTGACATAACAGGCAATGGCTTCGTCACCGGCGTTGATCTCGTGCATCCAGCTTTGCAGAAATGTGGTTTTACCGGTCTGGCGCGGAGCATGCAGCACCCAGTAGAGCTCGTCACGAATATAGCGTTCAAGACTCGCACCCACCAGCCGATCTTTCGGCGGCAGCATATAATGCATTCTCGGGAAACAGGGTCCGGTAGTGTTGAAATACTTGGCCATGCTCAGCTCCGCATTGATAAACTAATCACAGCATAACCCCAACCTCGAACTTTGTCAAAATACTGCAGGGTATAAGCAATTGCGAAAGAATCTTGCACCGGATCCGATTATTCGGGAACCACTTATTTCTTCATGAGTCTTTGAAACTTAGCTTTATTGACTTGAACATTTTATTGCTTTCATGCGGTTATTGACACTATAATTGTTTTAACTAAGATTTTCGAAGGAAACA
>CAZTHA010000336.1:0-4904 GCA_964613435.1 uncultured bacterium | reverse complement strand
ATTCATTCTGGTAAAACTTCTGCGAAAAAGCTTTCAAATCAATGTTCATGGCATCGCAGATTTCACACAGTCGTTTAAAAGGTTCATTGCATAAATAACCGTTGGTAACCAGAATTGTTTTCAGGCCCGCTTCGCGCAGAAGGCCGGCACAATCACAGATGAACTCGAACCATATTCCCGGCTCATTGTAGGTAAAAGCAACTCCGATATTGCCGACAAGGTTGAAAGCTTTTTGCACGATGCGCTGTGGCGTAGCCATGACCGACGGTTGTTCGAACTGAGAAATGTCAGAGTTCTGGCAAAAGCGGCATTTGAGATTACAGCCATAGGAACCGACCGAATAGATAACCCCGGTTGGGTAGTAGTGATAAAGCGGTTTTTTCTCTATTGGATCAAGATTTTCGGCAACAATCCGGCCATAATTGAGCAAACGCATTTCAGCACCGCGAATGCCACGCCCAAGACATTTGCCGTTTTCGCCCTCATGCAGAACACAAAAATTAGGACAAAGCAGGCATTTAAAACTGTCGTCTTCCTGTTTTAAATAGTATTCTGCCTTGCGCATCACCGTATTTCCATTATTTGAATCTGGGTTCATTTTCAGCAGTATTAACCATGTAGTCAACGGTAATTGAAGTTGAGTTTATCGCTTTAATCTTGAACAGGGCATAGTTTTTCGTATTGGGAAAGTAGGCACTGAACACATCGCCGACTTCGATACCCCGGTTGAGGTTCCATTCATTTAAAGCACTGCTGGTATCGACATAGTAGTTTCCGCCACCTTCAAGGTAAGTTTCGGCGCTTCGATACTGGTTTAACTCCGCAGCAATTTCCTTGGCTTTTACCAGGCGGGTGTCACCACTGCTACAGCCAATACCAGCGCTGGTACTGATAAAAGTCAGCACATAGGGGCCAGGTTCGGCATCGGCGACAAAATTGGTGG
This sequence comes from uncultured bacterium, assembly GCA_964613435.1. Classification (GTDB taxonomy): domain Bacteria; phylum Muiribacteriota; class Ozemobacteria; order Ozemobacterales; family Ozemobacteraceae; genus DYKG01. Next base: position 3,961 of record CAZTHA010000336.1, on the reverse strand, counting down.
CGGCTACCGCGCCATCAACCGCATCTGCACCCTGCAGAAGCAGAGTTTTGGTTCCGGTTAAAACAGCCGTGCTTTCGGTTTCAACGAATTTGTATTCGACGACCGCACCCTTGAAAACTCCGTCAGCGAGATCTATTCGCCGAACAAAGAGCTTCAGGTAAACATCGGCGGCCGCCGACTTTTTAAAAAAGAGCCCCAGGGCAAAATTGGTTGCATCAGCTGAGAAATAGCGGGATTCACTGGTCAGGTTTTCCTGAAAGTCTTGAAGCAGACGCTGATCAGAATAGGCTTCCATGGCTGTAATGTCGCTCAGAATAGAAGTTTTCTCTGAAAGAATTGTTTTAAAACGAATGCGATTGTTTTCGATGTTGGGTTGAATGACAACGTCTTCATTACCGTCACCATCGATGTCATTACTCAGCTGTAAATATGCAAGTCTGCCGGTAGTTTCGATATCGCCAAGTCCGGTGAAAAATTCTTTCTGCTGCTGAATAACTCTGGTTAGGGTAGCTGAATTTACCAGCGCGCCGGCATGATTTGTCGCTTCGATGCGGCACAAATCGAGATATGAGTTTTCGACACTGCTGATAAAAGAGGGAAAAGAAGCCAGCAATTCAGTTGTCGGCTTTCCCAATGCATCTGCCAACATCAAAGTTGCAGTAGTCTCAGGATTGATACGAAAATCGCTCATGTTTTGCTCGGTTACCAGTGACTTCAAATTTATTCGGCCAACAACGACTTCAACCCGGTATTTTCCATCGGTTGCCTTGCCGACATTAGGAATTCGGAATTGCCAATCGGGCGTAGAAGATAGAGGCGCCAGTGAATAGAGGCTGTTCGGTGCACCATTAACATAAACCAGCGCCTTCTGGTAAGACTCTCTTACCTCTCTATCGGTGTTATCGAGCATCGATCCAAGCAGAGAAGATTCCAATTGCGCCGGAGCGGTCAACACCCCGCTCAGAGTCACGAATTCTGTGGGCACAGCAGGGCCGGCATTGCTGTCGCTGCCGCCGAAACATCCAGTAAAAGAGATCAGCAGGCCGAGCATGAGCCCGAGCAATAAAATTCTGTTCTGGTGCATATCAATCTCCACTAACTAGTTTTGTGCACAATGTTAGCAGATTTATGTCGCGATTAGAACCCCGCCGCCCAAAAAAAAGAGCCGTCTCCTTTTCGAGACGGCCCCTTTTGCACTTAAATATCAGAGCTTGCGATAGGCAACAACCTTTTCGAAAGTCTGCAATCTGAAAGCTTTGGTAACGTTGTAAAGAGTTTCTTTACCGGCAATAAGAAGCACGCCACCAGGAACGAGGATATTGTAAATATTCTCGGCCATTCGTTCTTTGCCTCTTTGCGAGAAATCAGAGAAAACGTTGCGGCAGATTACCACGTCGAATTCACCCAACTGATCCATGGCTTCGGCATTAACGGCATTGGTGTATCTGAAATCGACAAGGTTTTTAACCTGGTCTTTAACCCGCAAATCACCACGGTCGTCTTCAAAGTAAAGATCGATGTATTTCTGATCGACCTGTCTGAACATTTCACGCTTGTAAATGCCACGTTTGGCAGTATTCAGACAGATGTGCGAAATATCGATCGCAGTTACCGAAACTCTGGCCTTGTCAGAATGAACGTCTTCAAGGATATTCATGGCTACAGAGTAGGCTTCAGGACCAAAAGAAGTTCCGCAGCAAAGAATCTTGATTTCGTCGACATTTTCTTTGGCGCGATCTTCGATAAGATCTGGAATGATAGTGTTGACCAGAACCTTGCTCTGCTCACTTTCACCGAAAAATTCAGTTACCGGATTGGTGATCGAGTCATAAAGGCTGATCAGCAGTTCATCACCCTCGGCGGCACCATATCTGAGGGCATGGTAGTATTCGATCCACGAAGTAATGAAGAAGCGACCGAGATTTCTCTGAAGCTTCTGCTCGAGAACTTTCTTGTCAGAAAGCTCGATACCGCAAAGTTCAGCGATAATGTCGTGCAGCAACAGGGCTTCTTCGGTATTGATCCCTTTTTCTTCGGCGGTCTGTGCCTTGAGAGCCGCAATGTATCTTGCCTGACGCGGAGCGATGACTGAGCCAAGAACTTTTTCAAGAAAGTCAGACTTGTTCTGAGCAAAAGTATTGATGAAATAGTTTTTGATCCAGTTGTTTTTCAGGAAAATTTCCCGCAACTTTTCTTCAAGTCCTGGTTGGTCAGTCAAGCCAGACTCACAGAAGAATTTAATTGCCGCCACGACCAGGTTTTGATCTTCATTGTCGAGAATCTTGAAAATCGTTTCGCAGGCAGTTTTTTCACCGATTTTAGCCAGTGCAAGAATAGCTCTTGAGCGCACTGCATTATTATCGTCTTTTTCGGCCAGGCGAATCAGAGTATTGACACTGGACAGACTTTTAATGCTGCCAAGAGCTTTAACGATCTGATATCTGACTTCCCAGCGATTGTGGCTGAGATATTTCTGGAAATCGCTATCGAGAGACTTGTCACCAAGTTCGCTCAGGGCAACGACTGCGAGTTTTGCAACCTGAGGATTTTCATCGGCAAGAAGCGGAACGAAGAATTGCTTCAATTCTTTGCTTCTAAAGGCCCGCAGTGCAGAAAGGGCTGCGATTCTGATCTGCCAGTCACCGTTCTTGAGCAGCTCTTTAAGCGGAAAGATCGATTTAAGATCTTTCATGTTTTCAAGAGACTTGCATGAATTAACAACTACGCGCCATTCTTTGTCTGAAAGCTTCTGAATCAGAGAATCAACAGCGAGGGTTGATCCACACTGCCAGATGGTGCGTGAAATCGTTTCACGGATGCGTGAATTGTCACTGTCAAGAAGCTCGAGCAGCCGGCGGGTGATATCGGGGTCCTTGCGGCCGGCAAGAACGGAAGCAGCTGCTTCACGAACGTCACCGTAAGGTTCAGTATTGATGACGTTGAAAAGAGGCTCGACAACCTGGCTTGAGTTCGATTTCCCAAGGGTGAGAGCGGCTTCTCTTCTAACGTGGCCGTTGATATCCTTCAGCTTGGCGATCAGAGCGGTCAAAGCTCCGTCATAGTCAAGCATGTGAGAAATGCCCATAACTGAGAACTTGCGCACCATTTCGTCGGCATCGTTGAGCATTTCCTTCAATGTGGCGAAAGAAATATCGGACGGATTGGCTCCGAGGGTTTTGGCAAGCGCCTGTCTCAGGCTGTCATCGGGATTCTGTGAAAACAGAGAAACGGCTCCGGGAATTTCCGGGCTTGGGTTTTGTGCAAGGAATTGCAGCAAAAGTGCTGCTGCCGGCGGCTCTACTCGGCCGACTCTTTCGAGGGCTGGTTTGACCGCTTTTCGCCCAAGATCACGAATTCCGGCAAAGGCGATATCGACAATTTCCTGTTCGCTGCTTTGAAGGGCATTGATCAGAGAAATGGCATAGGAATCATCGCCAACTGAGGCGGCGACTTTTACCATGTATTTATATTCAGCGGCATCCTGATTTTCGAGCAAACCAAGAAGAATCGGGCGCAGAGTTCCCTTGTCGAGATTTGCCAGAGCACCTGGGTTTACGTCTTCAATCTGGGCAAGTGACTTGAAAATCAGGCGGCGGGTACCGCTGTCTTCTTCTTTGACCAGCTTGTTGAAAAGAGGATTGATGCCTTCGACGCTTTCCATGGCACCAAGAGCGCCAATACCGGTGAAATATTCAAGAATGTCTTCTGATTCCAGCGAGCCGAGCAGAATCGGCATGGCTTCGTTTACGGAGATGTTGCCCAAAGCTTCGACAATCGAATACTTCAAAATGTCGGTGTTCTTATAGGTTTCAACCAGTTTGGCAATGGCTTTGGGGTCCTGAACCTTGCCGAGTGATTCGACGGCCGTAGTTTTGACGTTATCATCCTCATGTTCAATGAAACCAAGAATAGTTTCGGTTGCCAGCGGAGAACGGATGTCACCGAGAATAACCAGAATCTG
>CAZTHA010000335.1:0-4911 GCA_964613435.1 uncultured bacterium | reverse complement strand
GAATCTGTGGTCCGTTGTTGCGAAAACAAACCTCTACCATGTTTTCTTTTTTAACCAGAACGATTTCGATTTCACCACCCTCACCCACAGCTTGTATTCCATTTAAAATAATGTTCAGAAAAGCCTGTTTGATTTTTTCCTTATCGAGAAGGATTCGATATTCCTCGTCGGAAATCGAGGTGCAGATAGTTATATTGTTTCTGGCCGCCTCGTGTTTCACCAATAACATGAGCTCGTTAATCACATCCTTGATTTGAGCATATTCCATTTGTGCAGTTTCAGGCCTAACCAAGCTCAAAAGCTCTGCCACCACACGATTCAGACGAAAAACCTCGCCTAGAATTACGCCAACATGCTCTTTGAGATCTCCAGAAACATTTTCGCCGATAATTTCAACGAGACTTCGAATCGCGACCAGTGGATTGCGAATTTCATGGGCAACTGAGGCTGCCAGGCGCCCAAGAACCGCCCATTTTTCAGATTCGACCATTTGCTGTTCGAATTTTCTTTGTTCGGTAATGTCATCAAAAACGATGACGGCACCACGGACCTGTTCCAGATCAAGAAGAGGCATAAGACGAATTTCGAAATCCTTTTGCACATCGCCATTTTGCCAGACGGTTTTATAGCGAATGTTCTGATGGCGACAGCGGCTGTCTTCTTCCGGCAAAAGGAAGGCTGAAGTAGCAGTGGTAAGCTGCTGGGCAAAAGACTGGTCCGCGAGATTGCGACAAAATTCCTGAATTGTTTCGATATTTCCGCTGGGTTGTCCAGCAAAAAAGTAGTCAAAAAACTTTTCATTGTGGGTTATCAGATGGCCTTTGCGGTCAAAGGCTCCCAAGCCGGCATTTACGCTGGCCATGATATTTTTCAGGTTATTGTTCCACATCGAAAGCTCTTCATACAGGCGAACGTTTTCTATCATTGAAGCCGCTACCGGAGCGATCGTCTGCAAAAATCTTCTGATCCCCTCTGAATAATCTGAAGAATCACGTTTAGCGAGAAAAAGCACTCCCTGAACGCGTTTTGCCGAAAGCAGCGGAACGAAAATCATTGAATAATCATTTGAAAATTTTTCCTTAAGTTGCCCTTCCAGGTAACATTCATTCAGGCAATTTTCATAATCCTGGCTTTTCACGGGGGGCAGCGATCGGTTGGCCAAAACTGCTTCAAGCTTGCCGCTCAACCTGTTTTGTAAAACAATCTGAGAATGCGAGCTGAACGACAATGTCTGCGCTTTTTCGACAAGACGTTCAAGAATAACCGGCAAATCAAAACTGAAACTGATGTTGCGGGTTATCTCATAAATTTCCCATAATTCCTGGAGCTTTTCGTCGAGCATGCGATTACGTAACAGATTGTCGCGAACATTTTCCTGAACCGTGCCCGCCATGCGATTGAAAGTCTCACAAAGAGCGCGCAATTCGCCATGTCCGGTAGTTTGCACCCGCAAAGCGTAGTTGCCTTCAGCAAAAGCATCGATTCCTTCCATCAAGCCGCTTAGAGGCTGAAGAATCGATCTTGAAACAATTATTGCCGCGACAACACCAATGAACAGGTTAATTACCAGAATTATCAGAAAATCAAAAAAAGGCGTTGAGGATTCAACCGAAATCACTCCGGGAATACCAATACCTATCGCACCAATGATCTTGCTATTGTCGGTAACCGGAAAGAAAATTTCCTTAGAAGCTCCATTGGTACCGCTTTTAAAATATAATTTTTCAGGATCATCGATGACCGGAAAGCCCTCAAGAGGAATTCTCGCCTCATCACCTGCCTTGGCCCACCAGTTCAGATCATAAATGGTTATTTTAAGTTCAGCAAGAAAAGTCGAGCGGTTTTCAAAAATATTTTTGAAACCATGATCATTACCGGCAATGATACAATCTCTGGCGTGTTCCCTCAATGAGCGCCCAAGAAATTTGGCCGAATCGACGAGACTTTGCTCAATTTGAATGCGCTCGCGCGAAACGGCGACCAGGGCGAAAATACCATTGGTTAACAGAATCAGGGCAAAAAACAGAAAAACCAGTCTGGATTGCAAATTACCTGATGACATGGCTATCTCAACGGAACCCAATATGAAACCACGGTTCCTGACCCAAGATCGGAAACGATTTCAAACTCGCCTGCCGCAAGCCGGACTCTTTCTTCCATGCTCTTCAAGCCCAGCTTTTTCAAACTGCCGTAGTTTCTGCGAATTTCTTCAAGATTAAAGCCGCGGCCATCGTCTTTAACCACTATAGCCAAACGGTTCTTGTACTCGTCGTATTTAACAAAAATATGTACGGCAGATGGATCAGCATGTTTGATGGCATTGTTGCAGGCTTCCTGGATGACCCGAAAAACGGCAAGCTCATGGTCGGGGCTCAAGCTGACCCGCTCCCCTTCAACGCTGACGTAGACCGGCACACCTGTTCGTTTCTTGAAGCCACTGATAAACTGTTCGAGGGTTGGAACCAGTCCAAGGTCATCAAGAGCCATGGGACGAAGGTCGAAGATGAACCTTCTGATATCTTTCAAGCTTCTGACCACCGAATCTTTCAGTTCGTTGAGCTCGCCGGCCAGACCTTCGCCAACTTCAGGACGTTCGAGACAGCAATCGATTTTCATGGTCAGGCTCGCCAGGGTTTGTGCAGGTCCATCGTGAATTTCCCGGGAAATTCTTCTGCGTTCTTCTTCCTGGGCGAGAATAATACCATTTGCCGTATTTTCGGAAGAATTGTAGGCGTTCAGGATTGTCTGCACCCGTTTGTTAATCATCTCTGCCTGGGATTGAAGTCGCAGACAAAGCTGCACCAGCTCAGCCTCTTCAAGGGATGAATCCGGTTCGATAGACTTGCGCAATTCGGCAAATGCTGTCCGGGCCTTTTCGGCAACGTGTTTCGGCATAGAGGTAGCCGCGGCGATTACGATGTTTTCCAGATCATCGAGTTTGGCAGCAATTTTTTTCTTGCTGTCAGAAGCCTGAACCGATGTCTGAAACGTTTCTTTCACCTTGGCTAAAGAACTCTGGAATAGTTCCACTTCATGGGCCAAAGCATCGATCAATGAACCTGGCATGTTTGATTTCAGTTCTTTCTAATCTGTTTTATTTCGTTCTCAATGCGCGTCTTAACCGAATAAGAAGAAGAATTGTCCCTTGAAATGGACTCAAGCTCAGCAATTGCCGTTTCCGGCTGCCCGTTCATCGCCAGACATCTTGCGTAGCGAATACGCAGATCGATACGATGCGGACTTTTCTGCAAAGCCATTTTCAGGTATTTTTCGCCCTCACTGTAGCGTTTCGTTTCTTCAGCAAGACGACCCAAGCGAATCAAGGTCGGCAACTCGTCCAAACCCATCTTGTAAGCGTGCTCGCTGGCTTCGAAGGCATCATTTTCCATGTGCAACTTTTCGAAAATTATGCTCACAACATCATAAGCCCGAGGATCGGGCTTTTTCTTGAGATACTCGAGATAAAGCGGCAAAGATCTTTCCCAGTTTCCCCGGGAATATTCACTGAAGGCGCTTTTTCTGATAGCCTCGAGAGCCTGATCATCGCCGACTTTTTCCAGGGCGACCGCATTCATCATACTATCATCGATGCCCTCCGGCACATTTTTCTGTGGAACCAGACCGGCCTCAACAGCAGAAATGCCAGCATTACGGCTTAGCTCTATTTTCGGAGGCAGGGTCTGCAACTGCTGACCTGGCTTGTCAACTATTTCAACGGTTTGGGAATTCTTATCGGCCTCATTTGTTTCAAGAGCTGAAGCATGATCAATTTTTCGGGTTGATTCATTTTTGTTCTGCTTTTTTTCAACCTTGTCGACTTCGACAATTTCTTGTGCAACAGGTTTTTCTGATTCGTCGGCTTTTTCAGGCACATCAGGAGTGGCAACTATCGGCTGTTCTTCGACATCTGCCACCGGCTCGGCTTCGAACAAAACCGTGCCATCAGGCTCAGATGCAGAGAGATCGTTTTGGCTATCTTCCTGAAACAAAACTCCTGAAGACTCGGAGCGAGCGATTACTCTGGCCTGGTTTTTTCCCTGGATAATGACGATTTTTTCTTCTTCGGGAACACTTGCCATACTTACCGGCGCATCGGAATTCAATCCTGAGTTTAATTCTTTTACGGCTTTAATCGCTTCACGATGCGAGGGATCAAGACTCAAGACACGCTGGTAAAATTTGGCCGCCTCGGTGAAATTCCCGGCAAAATGAAGACTTTGCGCCAACTCAAAAACAAATTCCAGATTGAGTGGTTCAAAATCGACGGCTTTTTTCAAATAAATCGATGCATCGTCGAACAGCTTGAGATCAGTGTAAATGGAGCCAAGTAGGAAATTGCCACGCACGTTGTCAGGCTCATACTTAAGCCCCATCACCAAAGCCTGAGCCGCCTGGGCGAATTCCTGGCGATCATAAAGGATTTTGCCCAGATTGAACCAGGCCGAAGCATCACTGGGGTAATCCTCAAGGAATTTTCGCAGTTTCAATTCATAGGCAAGCTTGTTTTCGGCACGATAAAAAGCGTTGAGAATGACGATCCAGGTATCTTTGTCCGGCTTGGCCTGAAGGAGGTCCTTTTCGAACTCGGCACAAGCTGCAGCGTAATCACCGCGGCTGACCTGTTCCATGCCCTTGAGAAAGAAGGGAACCGGCGCCTGCTCAGCTGTTTTTTCGTCTTCTTTGGCTTGTTCAACGATGCTTTCTGAAGCGATAAAAGTCGTTTCAATATTGGCCGCCTGTTGGGCAAGCAGCGAAGCTTCGCTACTGGGTGGAGCGTTCTTGATCTGCTCTACCAGTTGCGGATCTGGCATGTCACCGGCCATGGCAAAGAGGGTTTCCGGCTCGGCGACTTTTTCTGTCGGGGCAAGTTCCGGCTCTTTTTGAAACCAAAGACCGACAAGAATGAAAATC
>CAZTHA010000334.1:0-4931 GCA_964613435.1 uncultured bacterium | reverse complement strand
GGTTAGCAATTCGATGAATATGCTTTTCAAAGATGGTAGCGAAGCACTTTCAGTTTATCGTTATTCTTCCGAATATTAAACCAGTAACAATCCTCTGAAAAGGGGCTGTCCAAGCGGACAGCCCCTTTTTTGCTTACCGGGATAATTAGGGGGACAGTATACTTAATTCGCCGAATTAAGTATACTGTCCCCCTAATTATCCTGATTATCCAAAAAAATTGCTTTTTGTGCGGTTTTGGCATAGATTATTGAATTATGATCAGACTAAAAGCTATTGGTAAGCTATTTATCGCCTGTGCCGTCCTGGCTCTGACCGTCGGCCTGGTGATCAGCGCTTCGGCCTGGAGTAAGGATTTCCTGCTCGAACTCACCATCGTCACCGACAAACAGGAAGAATATATCTTTCTGGCAGAGCTCGATGACCGCCAGTTTCGCGATTTGCGCAACGATACCAACAATGAAATCAAAGATTACCTGTTTGAGGCCAGGCGTAAATATGCTGATGAAATCGGCTATCGAAAAGAAATTTACGGCGAGGAAAACTACAAAATGGTAGTTATTACCAGCTATAAATTCATCGTTAAGGACAAATCCAGCGGAAGAATTCTGCTGAAAAAATAATTTGAAGATTCTGCATGACCAGATTTGGAGGAGGCCATGAACCTGATAAAACGCACTTTTGCCATTTCCCTTTGCTGCCTTGTTCTTTGTAGCGCCCAACTCTTTGCCTTGATCAAATCTCCGCCCGAGAAGGCCATTCTTCCGAATGGTCTGCGAGTTGTCGTCGTTGAAGACAAGAGCTTGCCGCTTGCTGCAGTTGGACTGGTGTTTGATACTCAGGCCACCAGCCATGATAATTGCAATTCCGGCTTGAGCCGCATTTGCCGTTCACTGCTCGAAAACGCCGGTTTTAATGGGCAAACCCGTTATGATTTCAATGCCGAGCTCGAAAAAATCGGAATTATCACCGATTTTGGCAGCAGTCAGGAAGCATTTTTCGTGGCCGCCCAGGGTAATGCCGACCAGGTTGAAAAAATGTTTGAAGCCATCAATAAACTCGGATTCATGCTTGAGCCCTCAAATGAAAACCTGGCTCAGGGAAAAGAAGAAGCCCTGCGCCATGTCAAAACTGCCAAAAAATATCCATTGAGCACCGGCTTTTTGGCTCGACAGGCCTGGCAGGATCTTTTCCCAGGACATGGCGCTGAATGCCATGGCCCAATCGATGAAGAAAAACTGAACCGCGTTGAAATGCAGCAACTTGAAGGCTTCAGAAAAAAAGTTTTCGTTCCTAACAATGCCGTGCTCGTCGTTGTCGGCGACGTTGCCGCTTCTGACATTTTCAAAAAAAGTATGCAGGTATTCGGTGGGCATCAGGCAACGCAGCAGCAGGCGGTTACCGTTGCTAAAGAACAGCAAACCGAATCGCGAAAAAAAGAAAACATCGAATTTCTCGATGTAGATGATACCCAGGTTGTAATCGCTTTCTCAGCGGCAGATTATTCCTCTGCCGATATGCCGGCGACCCTTTTGTGGAAAACAGCGCTGGATGGCATCAACAGTTCATGGTTTGAAACTACTGTAAGCAAAGACTTTCCCGAATTGAACGATCTTCATGCTTCATACATTCCAGGCAAAGAAACCGGATTGTTTTTGATTGGTTTCTCAAGCCGGGATACCGACGTGAATCGACCGATAAACTTCATGCTTTCTTCTCTGGCGAATATGTTCAATGACCCGCCCAAGGCTGAAGCCTTGCGTCGCATCATTGAAATGCAGCAGTTGAAAGATCTGCAGAGTCGGGAAACCAGACTTGAAAGAGCTTATGACCTTGGCCTTGCTGAGCTGATGAGTTCCTATCGCATCGCTGACGGTATCGTTTCGGCTTACAGCCGGGTTACACCGGAAGACATGGAGCGGGTTGCCAAAAAGATGTTCAGCAGCAATTGCTATTCAATCCGGATTGCTTATCCTTTGAAAATGCAGAAAGCCGAAGATCGCCCGGTTCAGATGAAAGTGCTTGAAAACGGTACGCGAATAATGGTTCACAACTTTGCCGGAAGCGAAGTTGTCGGACTGTCGATGTTGTTTGGTATCGATTCCTGTGCCGCCGATGATAAGGACAAAAAGATGGCCAAGGTGGTTGCCGAAATGGTTTCCGCCTTCATCAACGACCGCGAGAATAGAAAATTCAATCGCCAGCTTGATAATATCGGCGCGAGCCTTAACGCCGGTTTTACCGGTGATGCTCTTTTGCTGACAGCCAAGACTCAGAAGCAGAATCTGCCGGAACTGGCGGCTCTACTGCGTGATATGATCAGGTTTCCTGAGTATTCCGAACGTTTTTTCAAAAAATCAAAAGAAAAATTAATGCGGAGAATCGAAGATGATGAACAATCGAACGTTAATGTCATCAACCGCAAAATCATGCAGGTTTTGTTCCCGGGAATGGATATCCTCGGCACCCAACTGACCGGTGAAGACCTCGAAAAGATCTCTTTTAAAGATATTCAGGCTTTCTACCGGAACTGGGCTGTGGGAGCTAATCTTCACGTCAGTGCCGTCGGCAACTTTTCACCGGAGAAGACTGTCGAGACCCTGGCGAATGCCTTCAAGGATATTCCGGCCGGTAAACAGTCCGCTCGCTCACAATGCCCGGAGTGGGTCGCAAAACCCCTGGAAAAGACTAAAGTCGAAAAGCTGACCTTACCTGGATCATCGGAAAACGCCAGCATTACTGTGGCTTTCCGGATGAAGCCTTTCTTGCTTATCGACAAAAAGGAAGAATTGCGCACGAACTTTGGCGCTAACCTTGTGATCAGCCATGTTCTCTTTTCAAGCAGCAATGCGATTCTTGCCCAGGAGCTGAAGAAAATAGACGCTTATCGTGGTTTGGTCGGTAATTATCGAACCAATCAGACCCATGCGATTCTGGTTTTTATGGCCGAAGTCCCCCGGGAAAAGGTCGACCAGGCCAAAGCGGTCATTGAAAAGGTCGTTGCCGGTATTCCGCAGCTCAATTTTTCAAAAGACAACATCACTGCCGCAGGTAAGAACCTTCGCTCTCTTTTCAACCGCATGCTGGAAAAATCCGATGTTCAGGCTTCGGTCCTGGCGGGATTTCTTTATAACGGCCTGAAAGTGGATTTTCTTGAGGAAATGCTCGGGATTTACAGCTCAGTTACCATCGATGATGTTAAGAAATCAGCTTCTGAAAACTTCAACACCTATCTTATGCTGATCGGTGAACCCGGCAAATAAATAGACGCGTCACAAAGCAAAAGTGACCCCAAGAATTAAACAGGGGACAGTTTACTTGATTCATAGAATTCAACAAACTGTCCCCTGTTATTTTGGGGCGTTTAGACTAACAGGCTTCTTCGATCAGGTCAGCAAATAGGTCGCCAGATTGTCAGATCGTCTTGGATTGCGCAGTTTGGCCAATGCCTGCGATTCAATCTGTCTGACCCTTTCTCGGGTAACCCCAAGCAGTTTGCCAATTTCTTCAAGGGTGTGCGACTTGCTGTCGTGAAGACCAAATCGATGCATCAGCACGATTCGTTCACGTTCGCTCAGCGAGGCCATAACCCGTTCAAGCTCGTTTTCGAGCGAGCGTTTTTCGGCTTCCGCCAGAGGGTCTGCTTCATAATCGGTTATGACATCACGAAGATACAGATCTTCTTCAGGATCTACCGGTGTGGTATCCATTGATACTACCGTCGGAATGTCGCGCAGGAATTTGCGCAGATCTTTTGGCTTCATAAAGGCTGCCTCAGCAAGTTCATCGAGAGTGGGTTTGCGGTTTAGCCTTTTTTGAAGAGCTTCTTCAAGTTTTTTGATTTTCAAGCCAGTGTGTACCCGATTCAACGGCAGGCGAATCGGATTGCCGTGACTGGAAACAACCTGAATCATGGCCTGGCGTATCCACCATACCGCATAGGATATGAATCGGACATTTTTGTCGCAGTCGAATCTTTGGGCGGCTCTCATAAGGCCAAGGTTGCCAACTGCGATCAGATCTTCGAAAGGTACATCATTGATGTGCTTGTAGCGTTTTGCAACCGCCACGACAAAACGCAGATTGGCCAGGATTAGTCTGGCTTTGGCCCTTGAATCACCGGCCTGAACTCTCTTCAGAAGGTCTGATTCATCTTCCTTGCTGAGTGGCGGATATTTCTTCAGATCTTTGAAATAGTTTTTCAGTAGCAGGTTATCATTATCGAAATCATGTCTTTGCATACTAGCCATTTTGAATCTCCGTTTCTCCGGTTGCCATCTTTTGGTATGTACACATTGTTGTTCCTCCTGAACGCCGATGTGTACGACAACCTGGAATCCAATCGACAAATTTTTGGTGTTTCTTAATAAAATCTCAGAAATTTTCCAAGATTTTTGCATGGTGAGCTCTGGTGCAGCCTGAACCTCTCTGTGCAAGGCAACATAACATTGCGTGCGAAAACTTTTTTCTCTCTCTTAATTTCATTATAGCACGACATTTTTGCTTCGACAAGAAAAAAGACACTAAAATTATATCAATTTGGTTTTCTTGCAATCTATTTTTTGCTCGAGAAGAGCTTTAAATGACGATTAGGGCCAGCAAAAAAAGATTGAAAATTCCCCTGGAAAAACGAATCAAACTTGAAAAAAAGTTTTCAATTCGCTCAAAAGCCCACTGATGCCACGCTTTTTGCTGTAAAAAAGTTTTGCATTTTGTTTCTCTGCAGCAGCAACGGTTTCTCGCAGAAGAGTGTGAGAAATCTGCCGCAAAATTATCACAATCAGATCAAAATTCTTCAAGCTTTCGCCAACATGGCCAAGATTTTCAAAGCCGCTCTTCCAGGTGACCTGAAGATTGTGGCTTGGCAACTGTTTTTGATACTCAGGTCCGACATAATCGCCACCAAGTATCAGCAGTTTTTTACCGCCAAAAT
>CAZTHA010000333.1:0-4934 GCA_964613435.1 uncultured bacterium | reverse complement strand
ATTGGCAAAAAAGCCGGTAAAAGCCTTGATCTTATCAATTAATACTACCCTGACTGGAAAATTTCAATAACTTGCGACATCACCAAACTGCCAGGGGATATCCCAGTAGCGTCTTATCGCCATTATCAGGCCTTCTGAGCAATTAAAAATTTCTGGAGCGGTTACTTCATCACCCTTCAATTGGGCAGCCAACGATGCTTCGGCTACGGCAAAAGCGATCTTCACCCCGGATTTTTCTGAAAAGCGGCGCACCAGCTCAAGACCTTCGAGAAAAAGTTCTTTCGAGGTTTCGCCCGAAATATTCGGGTTGGCGACCAGATAATTCACCTGCATGGCACTTAGATTGCTCATGTGATGAAAACTTTTTTCGATTTCTTCAACCGTCGAGAAATCAGGGCGATAGGGATTGATAACGAAAAACACGTTGGCATTCCTGGCCTGAGCCGGCTCTTTCATGCGGCCAAGCGGGCGAAGGCCCGGTTCACCGCCGCCGATATCGCAAACCACAGCCATTTCAGGGTTCTCGACCGCACCCCATGCCGATGCCGGCAAACCGGGGATATCACCGCTGGCGACCCGGGGATCTGGAAACAGAATGTTGACGCCCTGCATCTCGATCTGCTCTTTAAGTTTTCTGACGCGGAAAAATGGATTTACGATATCGAGATCCACCAAACTTACCTGGGCAAAGCGCCTGGCTTTCCAGGCTGAAAGATTGAGAGCTAGTTCTGTTTTACCGGCACCGGTGCCGCCAATGAGAAAAGTTACCGGAGCAGAGCCTGAAAAGAATTCGAGTTGCATCACAGATCGTATTCCCGCCGCGACAGCTCGACGATTTTGTCATATTGCGGGTCATCAACGCGGCCGACGATTTCGTGCATGAGCATTTCCATGGTGGTAATAACCGCCCCGGCCGCACGCATTTTTTCAATCGCCGCCTTCCAGTTCACCTTTTTGCGGGCACTGGTAGCGTTGAGTATGACGTGAACCTTGAAACCACGGGTAATCGCATCAAGCACCGTCTGACAGATCGATATATGTGCTTCCATTCCGGCGACGATAAGCGTGGTGGTGTTCATCGCTTCGAAGCGCAACGTCAGATCTTCGTTGCCAAAGGCGCTGTAACGGCTTCTTTTTATCGGTTCGAGCCGGGGAACCAATTTGCGGATTTCTTCGATAGTGCCGCCGAATTTTGCCGGAGCCAACTCGGTGAGTACGACGGGAAGTCCGATCATTCCTGCGAATGAAACAAGAGTCTTGATGTTGTTGATCATCGCCTCTTTTTTATAGATTGGTTTAATGCATTTTTTCTGAACATCGGCAATCAGCAGAACACTGCCTTCACGGCTTAGGATGTCGGGATGTCTCATTTGTCTGACTTTCTCCTGTTTAGATGGTCATTTTGAAGTTGTTACCGCAATTGTTATCCCAGCGATTGTAAAGATTTCCGTCAGCATCGGTATTAACCAGCACGAAACAATAGTTGAGCGTCGAACCGCGCGGCGCCCAGATCGTCGCATAAAATCGGCGCGGTGCCGGCAAACGCTGCATGGAAAAAAAGCGCCCACGCTCATAAAGCCTATCGCCGGCCCGATATGGCGCCTGGCTGACTGAAAATTCATCACCCCATTCGATGCCTTCGACTTCAAGCTCGGTATTCTGCGGATAGGTCCAGCCATCGATGCTCCAATGCAGCAAAATATGCGAGCAGGTGCCGGAATGATCAATGTATTCGACGGTTTTCGGAATAATCAGCTGGGTGAAAGTATCGCTGACTTTTTCTGAGCCATCTTCGTAGCGAGCCTGAAAATAGTAATGAAACAGATAGCGCTCGTCGACGTTCAGATGGGTGGGCAGGCGCACGACCCATGAGCGTCGCAGCGGGACCGTACCCCATTCGGGCATCATCGTGAAGCTTTCAACGTGGTTCCAGTTGGCAGGAAGGTTGATCCGGCCGAGGGTCATGTGCAGAACTACCGATTCAATGCCATCTTCGTGATCGACCCATTCTTTTTTGAGATAGGAAAAGCCCTCAAATGGGCGAGTAAAGGGAGCATCGAGGGCAGCGCCCTTGGCATTGGCCTGGTTCAATTCTTCAGTCTTTCGTTGTGCGGCGGACTCGATATCTGTGGTCATCTTATAGTTCTTTCTCTATTCTGAAACACCTAAATTATAACACAAGCGAAAATTTTCGAGAAGTTCAATCACCGAGAGATTTTTTGGCGGCATCGATGTCACGAATCATCGACTGGGCATCTTTGGCCAGTTTATCATCAGGAATCAGACTGATAACTTTCTGAAAGGCTTCGGTAGCGCGGTCAAAGGCGGTGTTGTCACCGGCAAGACCTTTGTCGGTCCAGGCCAGGCCAAGGTGATAATGGTATTTGCCATTATTACCATCTTTGGCAATTGCAGCTTCAAACTTTTCTATGGCTTCGTCGAGCTTACCCTTTTTGTAAAGTTCGTAACCATCTTCGTGCAGCTTGATGCCTTCGGCGTTACCCGACCCGCCGCTCGAGCTTTCGTCTTTTTCTTTATTTGCCTTAAGTGAAGCCCAGACATCTTTTCGCTGTTTTTCCTTTTCAAGCCGTTCCTTTTCGGCGAGTTCGGCGGCGATGCGTTCTTCTTCAGCCCGCTTGAGTGCGGCGATACGCTCCGCTTCAGCTTTTTTCCAGTTGTCGATGACGGCCACAGCCTGATCGAGGGTTGGCGCATATTTGCCCGGATTCTTTTTTACTTCGGCCAGCAGCAGGTCTGCGTCTTCATACATGCCGTTGATAAAACTGATCATGCCACAGTAATAGCGCGCTTCAAGATCTTTGGCATCGACGCGCAGCCGGGCAACATAAACTTCACGGCCCTTGGCAACCAGGCCTTTGTCGCTCTTCGACGCCAGATTGGGATTGGCAAGAATCAGCTCAAAGTATTTGTCGAGGCCGGCGGCAATGCCCTGGCTTTCCCAGGCTTTGAGGGCCGGGCTGATCGGGCTTTCTTCGTCGGCAAAAATGCTTAAATCGAGCTCTTTTTCGACGGGCTTTTCCTCTTTGACTACCAGGTCATCGAAAACCAGCAGCTTCTTTTCGTCGTCTTCACCAACCACCTTTTCTTCGGGAATGACCAGGCCGTATTTGCGCAGCCGCGTATCTTTGCCGAGAAGCGTGATCGTTTCATGCACGACCGGATCGTTGGTTTCAATCTTTACCGGTTTTTCAATCTCACCCAGCAGCTTCTGCAGCTGAACGACTCTTGGATGATCAGGAGCCTGGGCTGCCGCTTCGCGCAGGAACTTTCGGGCCTTCTCCAGATCTTTCAGATCGGCGTAAACTTGAGCCAGCCAGGTTCGTGCTGAAAAATTATGGGAATCGATCATCAGAACGTTCTCGAATTCGAGAGCCGCACCCATGAGATCACCTTTGTTGTAACTCTGTTGCCCGGCCGCGATAAACCCTTCGATATCCTCTTCAGTCTGGGCGAAAATTGCCAGGTTGCCGAACAGCAAAAGCATCAGCAGCGAAAGGCAGAAAATTCGGCGTAGCATCAGTTGAAATCCACCTGCTGCCCCATGACGGCGATTTTAATCTTGTTGCGGGCCCTGGTCTTGAAAACATGCAGCTGTTTGCCGGTGTAATTGATGCCCCCGGCCGCGATCATTTCAAGAAAGCCGTCATTGTCGAGATCGGCAAAAGTCAGTGGCGCAACCGTCTTTCCGATGTATTTCGGGTAGCCGTCAAGTTTGCCGCCCCTGCTGGACAAGGCCATGATATAGCCGGCCCGCTCACCGATGCCTTTGGGGTCCCAGGCCGTGAAAACCAGATCGAGGGTGCCATTGCCGTCGATATCGATGATTCGCGGGGCATGATAAATTGCGTGGCCGGTTACGAAAGGCCAGCCCGGCAAGGGATTGCCGCTTTTATCACAGACGGTGACCGTTCCATCGGCCTGACCGATGATGAACTCATCCTTGCCGTCACCGTTCAGGTCAGCCAGACGCGGCGCGGTATGCGCACCATCGGTGAGTGAAAACTCAGAGATCTTTTCGCCAAGCATATCCCACATCACGAACTTTTTATCGGGTGTGGTGGTAAAAATCTCTTTAACCCCGTCGCCATCGATGTCGTTAGCATCGACATTGAAGGGCCAGGTCAGGTTTTCTGCGGTGTCCTGGGGCCAGCCACGCATCTTACCGCCGCCGGCATGCAGCAAAAATACCCGTCCACCGTCATCTTTACAGACGACTTCCTTAACCCCATCGCCATTGAGGTCAGAAGCAACGATGGCAGCAGAAACCGACTTGTCCATCTTTACTTCCCAGACCAGGTGACCATCAGGGCCAATGCGACTGACAGTGCCGGACTTGGAGCCAACAAAGACGTTTTGCTGGCCGGTGCCGTCAACATCAGCAATTTCAGGAGCAGAAACGAGAATTTTGCCGCGGGTGTCGAGGATCCATTTTTCCCGTCCGAGGTTGTTGAGGCAGTAAACTTTGCCATCCTGCGAAGCGACGATCACTTCGGTTCTGGCATCGCCATCGAGGTCGGCGAGTTGAACATCGGAGAGAATCGGTCCGCCGGTCTGTTTGGGCCAGTACGGCGGCCTGAAAATTTCTTTGCCGGTCGACGAAAAGATATGCACTTTCCCATCGGTGGCGCCGAAAATAATATCTTTGTTACCATCGCCATCGAAATCATCGATTACCTTTGGCTGACCGTAAATGTCGCCATGAACCTGCGCCTGAAACTCAGCCGCCGGCAAACCCGAGGTAATAATAACAATCAAAGCCAGATTGAGCATCAGGCCACAGAAAAAACTGTTTTTCATGGGTTCCTCCCTTGTGAGGTCAGGCCATCAATAGGTAACAAAATCTCGATAAATCTTTATCAGCGAGGTTATCTCGGCCTCGACACCAGTCTGAAAGATCTTACCGGCCGCTTTTA
>CAZTHA010000332.1:0-4939 GCA_964613435.1 uncultured bacterium | reverse complement strand
AGAGCTAACTCCCGAGGTTGAGGAAACCAGATCATTAGCCGGGCGAAGTCGAGAAAAGCTGAATCCCGTGCCGCCACCTGATTTATGAATTAGGGCGGCGTTTTTTACCGCATCAAAAATGCCTTCCATTGAATCTTCAACCGGCAAAACGAAACAGGCCGAGAGCTGACCGAGGTCCTTGCCCGCGTTCATCAGCGTCGGACTGTTGGGCAAAAAGTCGAGATCGGTCATGATTTTGAAGAATTTTTCTTCAAGCTCGTCAGCTTTGAAGGTGGAATTGTGATAGTTATTTTCTGCAGTGGCAATGGCTTTCGCAACTCTGCGAAAAAGGCCTTCTATAGTTTCGGTGGGTTTGCCGTCCGGACCTCTGGTAAGATAACGTTTGGCCAGAACTTTCTGAGCATTGGGGGAAAACCGGTGCGACAAAGTGGTTGTGGGATTCATTATGCCATCCTTGTATTTAGATATTTTTCATTGAATCGACAAGAAAATCGTGCAGTCGTTCAGCGGGAACCTTGTGCATAATAACTTTTCCAAGTTTGACCGGAAGAATGAAGGTGTACCCATCCTGACTTTTTTTCTTGTCCTGGCTAATTGTATTTATAATTTCTTTTTTTTCAAGCTCTTCCGGTACTTTTTGTGGAAGATTGAAATCTTTCAATAATTGCAGCAGAATTTCACTGTAATCTTCTTCGAGAGTGCCTGCTGAAGCAGATGCTCGCAGGGCCATCAGCATGCCGAGGCCCACAGCCTCGCCGTGGTGCAACCTGATGTATTTTCCGGCAGACTCAAGAGCGTGCCCAAAGGTGTGCCCCAGATTGAGTTGATTTCTTACGCCCTGGTCAAGCTCGTCTTCAAGGACAATCGATTTTTTAATGTGAATGGATCTTCTAATCAGGCGCTGCATCAAATTGGGCTGCCGGGTTTTTATTTCTTCGGCGTTCTTGAGAATGAATCTTAAATATGCCGAATCTGCGATTGCGCCATGCTTGATTGCTTCGATCATTCCGTATGACAATTGAGTTAAGGGCAGGGTTCGTAACACCGAAACATCGATTGCAGTCAGAGCAGGCTGGTATATTGTTCCGATAAGATTTTTGCCCTGCTCAAGATTTACTGCCGTTTTGCCGCCAATGCAAGCGTCGACCATTGCCAGAAGCGATGTCGGAATTTGCACAAAGGGTACACCCCGTTTGAAAATTGAGGCTACGAAACCGGAAATGTCACCGACAACTCCGCCCCCGAGAGAAATTATTGGGCAATCCTTGCTTAAATCAAGCTCACACAATCTTGAAACGACAGATAACGCGGTTTCAGGCGTTTTATGCTTTTCTCCATCCGGAATGATTATCTCGGTTGCCAATATCCCGCGCGTTCTCAATTCTGCCAGCAATGGCTGCAAATACCACTTTGCAACCACGTCGTTGGTGATGACCGCGCATTTTTTTGCCGAACGAATTCGGTAAATTCT
Source organism: uncultured bacterium (assembly GCA_964613435.1). Lineage (GTDB taxonomy): Bacteria > Muiribacteriota > Ozemobacteria > Ozemobacterales > Ozemobacteraceae > DYKG01. The sequence goes on along the minus strand of CAZTHA010000332.1, from coordinate 3,468 downwards.
CGCGACAACCTCTTTGAAGATATCGTTGCCGAGCAGAACTTCAGTCGTTGCTGAGCGTGAAAAAAGAAGCTTTTGACTTTCCATTAGTGGCTCAGCTCCGAACCAAAAAGATTCAATGCGTTCTGCCAGAGTCGTTCGAACAGGCGCTCTCTTGAGCATTTGCGCAAATCGGCAAGAAAGTCAAAGGTAATTGGCAGCAGAGACGGCTCATTTCTCTTGCCACGCTTGGGTTGTGGGGCCAGGTAGGGGCAGTCGGTTTCGAGGTGAATCAGGTCCTCGGGCAGGTAAGCAAAAACCTGGCGTGCTAATTCCGATTTCGGAAAAGTTAACGCGCCACCAATTGAAAAATGATAGCCCTTGTCGGCAGCCTTTTTGGCTGTTCCAAGATCTCCCGAAAAACAATGCAACAAAACGGCTTTGGGGCTTGGCAATGATTCAACCACAGGCCAGAATCTTTCGTATGCTTCACGGACATGGACCACGACCGGCATGTTTAACTCGCAGGCGAGATTCCAGAGACTTATCAGAACCTTTTCCTGAATATCGCGCGGAGAAAAGTCATAATGAAAATCAAGACCGATTTCGCCAATCGCCAGAACCTTTTTTTTGGCCGAAAGAGCGCGGATTGTGGCAATCGAGTTCTCGTCAAAGGAGTTAGCGTCGTGGGGATGGATGCCAACTGTGGCGAAACATTCGGCAAATCGTTCGGCTAGATCTATCGCCGCCTGGGAAGTGGGAACACAGGTTGCCGCGTTGATTATGCGGCAAACACCTGAATTCCTGGCGTTAGCAATTAGTTGTTCTTCCTCTCCGGCAAACTTTTCATCCTGCAGGTGGGCGTGAACATCTATCAGGCAAGGGTTAGCCATCACTTTACTCTTATGCCGACCTGAGCCGGCTTGTCTGGGCTAACCAGCGCCAGGCCGCCATCTGCAGTTTGGGCAGCCAGAATCATCCCATGCGAAACAACGCCACGAATTTTAGCCGGTTTCAGGTTCTTGACCATCACGACCTGTTTGCCAGGAAGGTCTTCAGGCTGGTAAAAGGCCGCGATTCCCGCAACCAGCGTTCGCTTTTCTTCACCTATTGAAACTGTCAGTTTCAACAACTTGTCTGCATTTTCGACACGCTCGGCGGTTTCGATCACTGCGACGCAAAGCTCGGTTTTTAAGAAATCATCAAAGGTTATGATACCATCCTCTGACACCGGGGCAGTTTTTTCTGCCGACTTTTTGGCCTCTTTCGGCTGTTTTTCTGCCTTTTGCCCTTTTTTCAGGTTCTGAATTCTTTCGGTTTCAAGGCGCGGGAAAAGCGGCTCGGGTGTCTTGCATACCGTGCCATCTTTTAGTTGTCCCCAGTTAAGATCGTTAATTTTAACCAGATCTTCATTCCAGCCGATTTGCTGCAAAAATTTCGGTGCAATGTGCGGCATAAAAGGCTCGACCAGATGTGAAACGAACCTGATTCCTTCACCGATTGTGTAAAAAACTTCGTCGAGAAGCGCGAAATTTTGTTCTTTGGCCAGCTTCCAGGGGGCAGTTTCATCGATATATTTGTTCAATCGCTGAATTAGGTCCCAAATTCTTTTCAATGCTTCGTGGAAAAGCATGTTGTTCATGGCTTCAATGTAATCAGCTTTCACTTCTCCGGCCATCTTTTCGATCTCCTGTGACTGGGGCAGGGTTGGCTGATTTTTATGGAAAATGCCTTCGCGATTTTTCAAGAGCATCGGCAACGTGCGCTGGCAAAGGTTGCCATAGTCATTGGCCAGGTCTGCATTGTAGCGGTTGATGAAATTTTCTTCGGTGTAGGTTGCGTCCTGGCCAAAAACCATCTCGCGGAAAAGATAGAATCTGAATGGATCAAGACCAAACTTGCCGACCAATTCGCGGGGATTGATGATGTTGCCGACCGATTTTGACATTTTTCCCTCGCCGGTTACCCACCAGCCATGCGCAAAAATGCTTTTGGGCATCGGCAGGTCGAGCGCCATCAACATGGTAGTCCAATAGACGGCGTGAGTTGTGAGAATATCTTTCCCGATCAAATGAAAATCCGCCGGCCAGTTACTTTCGAATTTTTCCATTTCGAAAGGGTAGCCTATTGCGGAAATATAGTTAGTAAGGGCATCGAACCAAACGTAGGTGACGTATTCGCTGTCGAAGGGAAGCTCTATTCCCCATGAAAGTCTGGACTTCGGACGGGAAATGCAAAGATCGCCCAAAGGCTGTCGCAAAAAGCCGAGAACTTCGTTTTTGCGATTTTCCGGGCGAATGAAGCCGGGATTGTCGTTGATATGTTCGATCAGCTTTTGCTGGTATGCAGACATTTTAAAGAAATAGTTCTTTTCCTGAATCTCCTGCACTGGTCTTTTGCAATCCGGGCAGATTTTTTCGGGGACTTCTTTTTCGGTCCAGAAGCGCTCGCATGGCGTACAATACCAGCCGCTGTAATTGGCCGCATAAATGTCGCCCTTTTCAAAAAGCTTTTGCAGAACATGAACGACGACTTTTTTATGACGATCCTCGGTCGTTCTGATGAAATCATCATAGGTGATGTCGAGGAGTTCCCATAGAGTTTTGAATTTGGAAACCAGTTTGTCGGTATGCTCCTGGGGGGTCAGGTCACGCGCTTTGGCAGCCTGCTCGACCTTTTGCCCATGCTCGTCGGAGCCGGTAAGAAAATGCACGTTTTTTCCCATTGAACGATTGTAGCGGCTGACGATATCGGCAGCCAGGGTCGAAAATGCGTGACCGATGTGTAGTTCATCGTTGGCGTAATAAAGGGGAGTAGATACGTAAAAGTTTTTTGAATCGGACATTTTTAACCTCTTGCAAGTAATCAATTCTGAATGCGGAAAATGGAAGCGCGATTACCGCCGTCTTCGTGGGCTTTGTTCAAGGCTGATATCGCATTTTTGCTGAGCAATTTCGGATCGGGAACGTTATCAGGATAACTGGCAATGCCAATCGACATGGTTATCTTGAAATTTTCCTGGTCGAAGTTGAAATTCAGGCGCTCAAGTGCCTCTTTAAGTCGGCCTGCCAGGAAAACGCCCCCCGCAGTGTCGGTGTTGGGTAATAGAACGAAAAATCTTTCCTGTACACATGATGCAGTGTCGGTGTCGCGCAAAAGCCTCTTCAGCTCTTTGCCGCAAGCATCGCCGATTTCGTTGGCAAATTCATTGTTGGTTTTGTTCACAAGTTTTTTGTAGTCGTCGATATCTGCTATCAAAACGGTTAGGGGCTGTACGTATCTTACTGAACGTGCTGCCTCTTCGTTAAAGTAGCCGCGCCAGACATTGTGGGCGGCAAGGCCGGTCTCTTCATCGACGAAAAGATTTCGATACAGGCGATTGCGCTCAATTACCAGCGATGCCAGTCCGCACAAGTCTTTAACATAGGGCAGATCTTCATTGCGAAAAACCGGCGGCGAAACACGATTGATGAAATTCATCACGCCAAGAAC
>CAZTHA010000331.1:0-4960 GCA_964613435.1 uncultured bacterium | reverse complement strand
GCAAATCTTGGCCAGAATTCCTTGATCATCTTGATCGTGTGCAACATTGGGCTGTCGGCGGGTGCAAATGACGGCAGCAGGTCGGGCTGGTAGATTTCCGCGTAATTCACCAGAGCCGGGCATGGTTGCGCAATCGCCAGATCCGGCTGGTTGTTTTTAATATGTTCCAGATAAGTTTTTATTGTCAGCTCCGCACCAAAGCTTACGTCAAAAACCCCGGCTACCCCGGCTGATTTCAGCCAGCCATTGAGACGTAGATATTGATTGGGGAAAGATACGGCAACGGCTGGTGCCACTATGGCAATCATCGGTTCGCGGCGGCTGAGTGCTTCGACGAAGGCAGCGGTATCGTCTACCGGTCTTCTTGCATCATGGGTGCAGGCTTTTAAACACTGCCCACAGCCAATGCACATGTCTGAATTTATTTCTACCGAATCTCCGGAGGCATCATTACAAAATTTTACCGGGCATGCAGCTATGCATGCATGACAATTCACACAGTTGTCTTTTACGACTTCAATTACTTGTGGTAGAGAGCGTAGCATCGGGCTTCCTCCAGAAATTTCAGGTTGCGGATCGAACGTTGTCGAGCCAGTCGGTCATTTGTTGCATTTCGAGTTTGAGCATGTGGGCACTGATGCCTTCATGGCTGAGATCAAGCTCGCGATCAGCTTCTTTCAGCCATAAGGTGGCAATTTTGATTCCATCGAGCTGTTTACTTTGTTTCAGTTTGCGCAAGGTCACAAACTGATCTTTCTTTACCAGGGATAGGTCGGCCAGAATGCCTTTAATGCTGTGTCCCGTAGTAGAAAGACAATCTTCCAGTTCTGCAATCGATTCGGCAATTTTGACATTGCACCCATGGTTTTCAAGCTGCAGTCTGAGCTGGTTTTGAAAAAAACTGTTTGGTTCAAGTAAGGCAATGCAGGTTGAGTCGTTGCTTACCGAACCATCGGATAAAGCCTGTTCCAACAATTCGGGCCTGGTACTGGCGACGATTTCGAGAATATCGATAAAAAGCAGCGATTCATTCTTCCAGACGGTGGCCCCGCTGATACCCTGCCTTCTAAAAACCTGGCGGTCGAATTCGGGAATCAGCTCGATAACCTGAATTGGCAAGGCTGCAATAAGCCCGATTTCCCTGGATTTGATTCGCAGGACAATCACGCCCCATTCCTTATCTGTCGCCAGGTTGTCGAGCGAATAACCGTTGACCGGAAAAACCGGCAGAATCTTGTCTTCAAGCTGTAATGCCCGCCAATCGCCGCAGGAAATAAGCCGTTCGGGCTGGATTTTTTCGAGTCTGGAAACCAGAAACAATGGCAGAGCATAGTTTTCCGGTCCGGCAATTTTGAAGCAAAGAAACGGCAGGGCTTGATTTTCTGCCGAAAGATTGCGGTCGGTGTCGATCAAATTGTTGCTGACATGGTTTTGTTGGCCGAGAATGCCTGACCGGGCGGCCAGACCAAGAACGTCGATAATCAGTGCAATGCGCCCGTCGCCGAGAATGGTTGCACCGGAGTATTCGCTCAATGATTTCAGGTCTTTGCCAAGCTGTTTTACCACGATTTCTTCGGTAAATAACGGCTTGTCAACAATCAGCGCAAATGAAAAGCTGCCGGTAGTCACTACTATCACATTCAGACCACTGGCCGAGTGAAACCGTCGACCATCGCTGCGTGGGTTGATTTGCGTGACGTTTTGAGGAATCAGGCGGCCCTGACCCTTCCTGAGTTCGTTGTTGCGGCGATCGGCAATGCGCTTGCGCCGATTTTTCAGTTTTATCTTCTGCTGTGGGTCTTCGTAACTGTCCTCACAGCCGAGAAAGCGATTCAAAGAGATCAACGGCAAAAGCTTGCCGCGCAGGACCAGCACTTCCTGGTTGCCAATTATTTCGACCCGCCGCTTGATCATTTCAGCCGGTATCAGCAGCATTTCTAGAACATTTGCCTGAGGAATGGCGAACATTTCATTGGCACTGGTCAGAATCAACGAAGGAATGATCGCCAGTGTCAACGGCAATTTGATTTTGAAAACCGAACCTTTGCCAAGCTCGGAAACTATTTCGACTTTCCCGCCCAGGCGGTCGATATTGGCTTTTACCACGTCCATGCCAACGCCGCGACCGGAAAGCTCCGAAACCTTTTCCGCCGTCGAAAGTCCCGGCATGAAAATTAAATTCTGCATGTCTTTAATCGACATGTTTTTGGCTTTCTCAAAAGAGATCAGGCCACGGTCAATTGCCTTTTGACAAACCTTTTCGCCATCGATGCCGCGGCCGTCATCGGCAACTTCGACAATGACCCGACTGGCTTCATAGAAAGCCTGAATTTTAATATGGGCCGGTAATGATTTGCCAAGTTTTTTACGTTCTTCTGGAGTTTCGATTCCGTGGTCAATGGCATTGCGGACCATGTGCGTCAAAGGATCACCAAGGCCTTCTATAAGCGTTTTATCAAGTTCAACTTCCCGACCTTCAAGACTGAGTTTTATTTCTTTGCTCAATTTCCTCGAAAGATCCCTGATCATTCGCGGGAATTTGCAGAATATGCGATCGATCGGCTGTAGCCTGGTCATCATGATCGTTTCCTGCAGTTCGGTGGTAACCTGCCCCATACGCTGGCCACTTACCCTGATTGAGCGCATATCATTGCGACTTAGAGCTTCGCGAAGCTGGTTGCGACTTAAAACCAGCTCGCCGGCGAGATTCATCAGGTTTTCCAGTAAACTGACCTTAACCCGCAAAGTTGGTTCTGAAACATCTTTTACCTGAATGGCTTCGGATGACGACGCCATGGTCGAGGCAATATCCTTTTCAATGGGCTTCATCGCCATCTCGGTTTCGGGCGACCGAGGTTTGAATGTTGAAAATGAGCCGGGTGGTACTTCCAGAAAAACTTCAATGTCGCCGGGACCAATCTCCGAACTGTAGAGAATCTCAATTGGCAGGGCTGAATCGGTCGGAAGAACGTTTTCAGCAAATGAATCAAAATCTATTTTCAGCTGTATAACGCTGCCAAGGCCATATAAAAAGTTTCAGAAAATCACTTAGTGATTTGCCGAGATTGTCTATGTCCTTGATCAGATTCAGTTTTGCCAGGTAGATATTCAGACCGAGTCCGACGGCTTCATCGAGTTGCACTTGCACATTTTCGTCGTCAATAACGGCAGAGGTTGTGCAATTAACTGTTTTGATACTTTTGCCGTCGGGTTCCTGGTTCAGATGCTTGTCCAGTCGGATTGTAATGTCGCTGATATCGATGTCGTTGCTTTCCTGGGCATTCTCGATGAGGTGGCGCAGGCGGTCGAAACCCTGTAGAAGGGTGTCGATAAGCTCGTGGCTGGACAAGGTCTTGCCCGAACGCAGGTTTTCGAGCAGCCATTCAATTTTGTGGGAAAGATTGTGGATGTTGGAAAATCCGAACATGCCGCTCGAGCCTTTAATCGAGTGTGCGGCACGAAAAACCTGATTGGTGATGGTTTCACAACTGCCGGTGTCAGAAGATGACTCAAGCTGTAACAGCAGGGGCTCGATGCCCTCTAGATGCTCGATTGATTCATCGAGAAAGCATTGGAACAATTCATTCCATTCACTATCCGAAAAATTGGCCTTGTTATTCATTGGCGGCAAAACTTTCCAGACTGAAAAAAAATACTGATTGAACGCCTCATGTACCCTCTGTTTTTAGTTTGTTTGTCGAGACTCAAATCAGGGTATCACGTCTTGTTTTTTTATACAAGCCGGGGCTTTGATATTTGTTGTCGCTTGTTCCCGCTTGACGAAAAGATCTGGTAATAGTATCATTGCCCGGCGGAATGTGCCGATGAAAAAAACGGAGAATTAGCTGTGAACATACTTGTGCTTGGTTCTGGAGCCAGAGAGCATTCGCTGGTACATTCCCTGTCTAAGTCTCCGTCGGTACACAGGATTTTTGCCTGCCCCGGCAATGCAGGAATGGCCGATATTGCACTTTGCAAGAGGATTCCTTTCCGGGACAACATTGAACTCATCAAGCATTGCCGCGATAAAATCGCTCTTGCTGTGGTCGGCTCGTCAAAATTCGTTGAAGATGGGACTGTTGATGCCCTTGTTCTTGCCGGTATTCCGGTAATTGGCCCGGCTGAAGATGCGGGAAAAATTGAGACCAGCAAAGCGTTTGCCGCAAAGTTTATTGCCCGACACAAGATTCCTGCCCCAACTACCATGATAGTCGTAAACGAGCAGGAAATAGATGCTGCCTTCGCTCAGAACCAAAACCTTCTGGTTGCCAAGTGCGATGGCTTTTCCCACGGGGAGGGAGTGAAGGTTTGTAAGGATGCCAACGCGGCTATGCAGGCTGCTAAGGACCTTTTGCGAAAGAATGGTCCGCCGGTTATCCTTCAGGAGCCTTTAAGTGGCGTTGAATGCTCGTATTCAATTCTCACTGATGGACAGCAATGGGTTTCTTTCAGCTCGAGTCGCGATTATAAAAGAGTATTTGAAAATGAAACCGGTCCAACTTCCGGAGGCATGGGCTCGGTCAGCCCTTCGCCAGACCTCAATCCCGAGCTTGAGCAAAAGATCGTCAAGGAAATAGTTCAGCCGGTAGTAAACGGCATGAAGCAAGACAATCTTCTTTATCGAGGTTTTCTATCGATCCAACTGATGCTTACTACAGAAGGACCGAGAGTTCTTGAATTCAACGCCCGACTTGGTGACCCAGAGACCCAGAGTATTTTGACCCGTTTCCGGGGTGATCTGGCTTGCTTACTTAAGGATTGCGCCATGGGCTGTCTCACTTCTGTCGGCTCTGAAGTGGCTTTTGGCAAGCATTCTGCTGTGTCGGTCGTCATTGCCCGTGAAGGCTACCCCGAGTCGGAAGCCGCCGCCCCGATCATTGAAGGCCTGGACAAAATCCAGGATTCTTATGTTTATTTTTCCAACTGCCGCAAATCAGAAGACGCCGATGGCATGAAATTC
>CAZTHA010000330.1:0-4965 GCA_964613435.1 uncultured bacterium | reverse complement strand
AAAGTCTGAGCGCCATATTAACGTTATGGTCGGCAACCGGGTTGACTTTGCCGGGCTTGCTGCCAGAATTCTGCCAGCGAAAACCCAATCGAAACAGGCATTTGCAAAGTCTCATTCAGCGACTGTCGCCACTCAGGCTACCGCCAGACCAAAGCAATCGCCACAGCCAATATTGTCACCAGCGTCAATGGCGTCAACCACCGTTACCTCAGCTTCAGCCGGCGAATATAGCCAACTGAACAATCATGGCCTTGCAGCAACGATTACCAAATCCAGCCTCATCAGTGGCTGGCTCGCATCACAGCAAGCAACCGCCCGCGCCCACGACGCCTTTTTACGCTTCAACAACCGTTTAGCCAATGCCCAGACTGCACTGCTCGAAAAACAGCTGGCAAACCTGCAAGGATTAAGCGAACAGGATATCGCGGCAATACTTTCTCAGCCCCTGGAGCCGGCAAATCTTGCCGTTCCTGCGGCTGGTTCCGATGCCATCCCGGTTGCATCGCCCCTGCCCAATTCGGCACAACCGGCCCGCCCGACTGCCCCACCGCAGATCGCAGCATTACAGCCGGTTTATAAGTACGGCCGCAGTCAAAAGATGCCTAGCCCCCATACTGGGCCGGTCATTCTCGACCAGAAACTCTCGATGGAATTCGCTACCGGCAAAATCGGCAAAGCACTCGGCGACTTTTTCGCACCCATCGATGCGCATCCTACCAGGGTTCGCCTTCCCGACATTCCCCTGAACTTCGTTGATCGAATAACCCTTATCGAAGGCGAAAAAGGATCCCTTGGCAAAGGCAGGGTCATAACCGAGCACGATGTTTATCCCAACACCTGGTATCTCGACAATGATTGCATGCCGACCGGCCTGGCTGTAGAAGCAGGTCAGGCCGACCTTTTCCTTTCAGGATGGCTTGGGATTGATTTTAAAACCAAAGGTGTCGCCAAATATCGTCTGCTCGACGCGGTCGTCACCTTTCACGGCCCCCTGCCCCGGCCCGGCGATACGATTCATTACGACATTCGCGTCGACCGTTTTATCAGGCAGGCCGATACCTATCTGTTTTTCTTTGAATTCGACGGCAGTATCGATGGCAAACATCTTATCACAATGCGCAATGGCTGCGCTGGATTCTTCACCGACAAACAGCTGGCTGATGGCAAGGGCATAGTTCTCACCGCCGACGACATACGCCCCGACCCACGCCCGGATCTGCCCGGCCGCGAACTGTTGCCGCCAATGACAACAGAATCTTTCGGCGACCATGAACTCGACGCTCTACGCCGTGGCGACCTCGGCGCAGCTTTTGGCGGAGCTTTTGCCGGGATCACCATTCGCCCGCAAACTCTTCCCGATGGCCGAATGAAAATGATCGACCGCATCACCGAAATTTCGCCCCGGGGCGGCAGGTTTGGCCTTGGTCAGATCAAAGCCGAAATCGACATTCCCCAGGATGCTTGGTTTCTTACCCAGCATTTCTGTGACGACCCGGTCATGCCCGGAACTCTGATGTATGAATCGTGCATGCAGTCTTTACGCGTATTTCTCATGCGTATGGGTTGGGTTGTCGACGCCGAAATCGCCGCCTTCGAGCCGGTTATTGAAGTTCAAAGTCAACTTCGCTGTCGTGGTCAGGTCATCCCCGGCGTTAAAAAAGCCCTTTACGAAATTTCGATCAAGGAACTCGGCTACGGACCGGAACCATACGCCATCGCCGACGCCCTGATGTTTGCCGACGGCAATCGCATCGTTCAGGTGCTCGACATGAGCATACGCCTTTCGGGAGCCAGTCGCGAAATGATCGAAAAAATCTGGGCCGGGCGCAACGCTATGCTGTCTGCCCCGATGCCATCTAATCAGTCGGCTGCGCCTTCTTTAAAGAGTGCAATCGACCCGGAAATTCTGCCGGCGATTTATACCGGGCAGCAGATTCTTGAATACGCCATTGGCCAGCCATCGCTTTGTTTCGGTGAACAGTTCAAACCATTCGATTCAGAGCGGTTCCTGGCGCGCCTGCCGAACCCGCCCTATCTGTTCGTCGACCGCATCACAGCCGTTGAAGCCGATTTTATTAAAATAAAAACCGGCGGACACGTTCAGGGGCAATTTGATATCAGGCCCGATGCCTGGTATTTCAAGGCCAACCGGCAAAGCAGCATTCCGTTTTCGGTTCTGCTGGAATTCCCCCTGCAGGTTTGCGGCTGGTTTTCCTGTTTCATGGGCTCGGCTTTCACTAACGACAAAGAACTACATTATCGCAATCTCGATGGCACTGCCACCCTTTACGAAGACGTTCATACCGGCACCGGTACCCTAACCGCTGATGTTTACTTGACTAAGGCGGCAAATTCTGCGGGAATGCTGATTCAGTCTTTCAAATTCGTCGTAACCCGTCAGGGCCGCAAAGTCTATGAAGGCGATACCACCTTCGGCTTTTTCTCGCGTGAGGCTCTGGCCAATCAGGTTGGCCTGCGCGGTGTCGAGCTTTACGAACCTGACGCAGCAGAAAAATCAAGGTCGCGAAGGCTGCCTTTTGCCGATCATCCGCCATTTCTGCCCGAAGAAGATCGCTTCGACGAATTCAACGGTCTGATCATGCCCGGCAAAGCTTACAAAATGCTTGACAGCATCGATATGTACATTGCCGACGCCGGCCCGGCCAAACTCGGCTTCATACGCGGCAGCAAAAAGGTTAACCCGGCTGACTGGTTCTTCAAAGCCCACTTTTATCAGGATCCGGTTATCCCCGGGTCATTGGGTCTTGAATCATTTCTGCAACTCCTCAAGGCCGTTGCGATCGACCGCTGGGGTAGTGAGCTTTCTGGCCGCAGCTGTAACTTTGAGCCGATTGCGATCGGCATGAAGCATATCTGGTCTTATCGTGGCCAGGTTATTCCGAAAGATAATCTCGTTACCGTCGATGCCTGTATTACCCGAATCGACGACCAGGAGCACCTTATCGTTGCCGACGGTTTTTTGAAGGTTGACGGGCGCATTATCTACAGCATGAAAGATTTTGCGCTAAAGGTTGATATTAAAAGTTAAGTCTGTTATTCTTTTTCGACTGAACAGGTTTAACTATGAAATTCACCCGAGTCTTTCTTGAAGCCATTGGCTATGAGCTGCCACAGAATGTAATCACTTCGACCTGGATCGAAGAACAGCTTGCACCGCTGTACCGCAAACTGTACCTTCAACCCGGGCAGCTTGAGGCATTGACCGGAATCCGCGAGCGCCGCTGGTGGAACCCCGGCCACATTAACGCGGTCGAGGCTGCCAAAGCAGCAAAAAGGGCCATGGCTGAAACCGATATTCCCGTCGAAGATATCGGTGCCGTCGTTTATTGTGGCGTCTGCCGCGATAATTACGAACCGGCTACCGCCTGCCATGTCGGCGCTGAGCTCAAAGTGCAGGCAGAAACTTTCATTCAGGATATTTCCAACGCCTGTCTCTGGGTAATGAACGGTATTATCGACATTGCCAACCGCATCGAACTCGGACAAATCAAAGCCGGCCTCGTCGTCGCCTGCGAAACTGCCCGCGAAATAACCCAAGTCATGATTCAGCGCATGCTTGAAGAAGGCTCGATGGAATTCTTCAAACAGGCTCTGGCCACGATGACCGGTGGTTCGGGAGCTGTCGGCGTTGTGCTTTCCGATGGTTCTTATGGACACAAAGGTCCACGCTTGCTTGGCGGCGTTACCATGTCGGCACCCGAGCATCATCGCATGTGCCGCTGGGGCGCAGATCAGCGCATTCCGGCCCGTGCACCGCAAATGATGGAAACCAATGCGATTGGCATGTTGCGCCATGGCGGCGACTTGATTCGCAAAGTCGGTGCCGCTTTTTTCAAGGAAATGGGCTGGACTCCCGAGGAACTCGACCGGATAATCTCCCATCAGGTTGCCAGCGCCAATCGCGACGCAATTTTAAATAATCTTGGTCTGGGTATCGAGAAAGATTTCAGCACATTTTCATTTCTCGGCAACATGGGTACCGTCTCTTTGCCGGTCACCGCAGCGATTGCCCAGGAGCGCGGATTTTTAGAAAAAAAACAGAAAGTAGGCTTCATCGGCATCGGCAGTGGTCTAAACAGCATGATGCTGGGATGGGAGTGGTAAATGGCTTTCGATCGCAATCGTTTTGCAGATCTGTATCCTTTTAAAGAAAATTTTTTCACGCACTCGAATGGTTTAAAACAGCATTATGTCGACGAAGGCTGTGGCGAGCCGCTGGTGATGGTGCATGGTAACCCGTCCTGGTCCTTTCTTTATCGCGACATGATTCGCGAATTCAGCGGCACTATGCGCACCATTGCCCCAGACCACATTGGCTGCGGACTGTCCGACAAACCTGGCCTCGATGATTTCGGCTACAGGCTTGCCGAACATGTCGACAACCTTGAAGCCCTACTCGAAAGCCTTAAGCTTGAAGAGCCAATCAATCTCGCGGTCCATGACTGGGGTGGAGCCATCGGCATGGGTTATGCCACCCGCCACCCTGAAAAAATAAAACGCCTGATTGTCATGAATACCGGTGCTTTTCGCCTACCTGCCGACTGCCCCTTTCCCTGGCCAATCTGGATGTTTCGCAACACCGACCTCGGCGCAAACTTCAATCAAACATTCAATGCATTTTCAGTAATCGCCAGCTATACCTGCGCTATTAAAGGTCTGTCGCCCAAAATTCGCGAAGGCTTTACTGCACCTTACGATTGTCCAGCCAATCGCGTTGCCACGACCAGGTTCGTTCAGGATATTCCGCTCGTGCCTCAGGACCCATCTTATGCTGAACTGCTACGAATTGAAAATGGTCTGGCCCAACTAAGCGAAAAACCTATGCTGATCTGTTTCGGACGCAAGGATTTCGTCTTTACCCGGCACTTTTACCAGGAATGGCGCAAGCGTTTTCCTAAAGCCGAAGCACATAGCTTCCATGCCGGCCATTATCTTCTTGAAGAT
>CAZTHA010000329.1:0-4977 GCA_964613435.1 uncultured bacterium | reverse complement strand
AAGACCCGCTTGGCGTCATTCTTAAAAGTCTTTCGATCTTATTCTCAAAGAGCTTTCGGCTACTTTTTTTTCGCCGACCCGCCGAGGCAGGAATCTCAGTTTATCAATTTCGAGTTTCAAAGTCAACTACTTTTTGATCTTTTTTTCGAAGTTTTTTTCGTTTTTGAAAAATCATTCGAAACTGGGATTTTTGCCACCGTTTCTGGCGGTTTTTTCAATATAACAAAACTGAGTTTCAGAGTCAATAAAAATGTGTACACAATTTTAGAAATTTTATGATCTTTTGCCTATTTGCCTTAAACCCTTTTATGGAGTAAAATTCATAATGTTACTCATCCATGGAGACAACATACCAATGAAAAAGAATCTGAAAAAAAACCTTATTATAGCGCTCAGCTTATCCCTTCTGACGGGGTGTCCTCCCCTCTATTCCCAGGATGGCGGCCTGATTATTCCCATGCCGGGAAGCAAGCAGATCGATAAAGCCAAGGAAGAACTTAAGAACAAGGGTAAATCTGAAACAAAAGAAAAAAATAATTCCCAATCTTCTGGTAGCGGGGCCCTGATTCCACTGCCCAATAGAATTAAAGCGACGCCAAAGCCGCGCCCTGAAAAACAGGAGAAAACCAAAGAACCGGAAACGTCCCCCAAGCCTCTGATAGCCATTCCGACCAGGCCAGATCCGGTTAAAAACGCCTACAAAACAGATTTTCCCCAGATCCCGGACGAAGTAATCGTTGAACCAGATTCACTCACCCCGCCGGTGGACCTTCCGATAGACAAAGCTTCAACCGTCGACAGTGCAACGGAAGAATACCCGTTGTTTCCAAAAGATACGAGTTCAGCGGTTTTTATGGTTATGAAAACCTGGCAATGCGAAGATTATGATGGCAACACCCTATTATCGCATGCTGTAGAAGTCTATTCACAGGAAGCCGGCGAATCTTTCCAGATCAAAGGTCTCGATCCCCAACAGGCTTTCTTGTTGAATCTCGACGAAGAAGACATCACTCTTGACGAACTTTTAGATTTGATAGCTCTTAAAACAGGACGGGACTGGGGCGCCGATGTTCCGGGCCGAACGATTTACTTCTACCCCAAGGGAATAAAAACCGACGGTGTCGGTAGCTGGTAATGCCAGGAAAGGAATATTTCAACTATGTTTAAAAGGATTCTACTGCCAATTATTTTAAGTTTAGCTATTGCCACGAACCTTTTCGCCTATAATCGAGACTGGGAAAAGTACCCAGCCTGGCATGAAATTACCGGAGTTTCGAGGCTCGCCGTGGTAGGCGACATTCACGGAGCATTCGAAGAGTTGTCGGCCACTCTCTCAAGTTTAAAAGTAGCCGAAAGAGTTTCGCCGGATGCTTTCCGCTTTAAATGGACTGGTAATGACAGCACCCTGATTTTTCTGGGCGATCTGACTGACCGGGGTCTACATTCAAAGCAGGTTTATGATGCAGTAATGGATTTGCAGAGCCAGGCCCTAAAAAGCAATGGTCTTGTAATATGCCTGTTCGGCAATCACGAAGCCCTTCTCCTAAATGGACAGGTCGAAGAGTGGGCCAAAACCTTGACTTCCCATAAAAAGCAACACTACCAGAACACCATCGACTCGTTTACCAGAGATGGGCTTGATTACCATCAGGCAATCAGTGAACGGGGGCTTTACGGCCAGTGGATTCGCAATCTTCCCCTATTTGCAATCATTAACGGTTACCTGTTCGTTCATGGCGGTTTGCCGAATCATCCAATTTCAAGATCTGATCTTGCTGCAGATTTTCGAGACGACATGCAGATGGGCGACCTTAAAAAGGGCATCTTCATGAATCACGACAGCGTTCTTTGGAATCGTGACTGGTGGAAAAATGACGAACTGGTTGATCGCAACCTTCAGAAACTTGGCGTGATGGGCGTAGTCTTTGGACACACCATCGGAGCTCTTGCCACCAAGGGAACCATCGGTCAGAAGAACCAAAAAATGGTCAGCACCGATGTAGGCATGACCCCGACATACGGCAACAGCAAAGGCGGTGGACTACTCATTACCACTACCAGCAACGGTCTAATGCTTTTCCGCGCTGTATATCCTGACCGCCCCGAACAGATTCTCTTCAGTGTCCGAATGCCGGCATCGGCCTATTCAAGACCTGGACGTCGACAGGGCTCAAGTCGTTGACTTCGGGAATTTAAACTCCCAAATACCCCTTTTTTATCCATTTTTCGGCAATTTGATCATACTCTTCTTCGAGCAAAGCAAAACTAAACGTGTCTTGCCAGCTGCCGTCGATAAAGAGTGACTTTTTACTCAGGCCCTCGTTGCGAAAGCCAAGTTTTTGGCAAATCGCCAACGAGGGCTTGTTTTTTAGTGAAACGTCGGCACAAACCCGGTGCAAGTGCAATTCTTCAAAAGTAAAGGCGGTCAGGGTGGCAGCAGCCTCGGTGGCGTAGCCATTGCCACCATATTTTTCGGCAACCCAATAGGATATCGATGCGCTTCGCTGGATTCCAAGGAGAATCGTGTGCAAAGAAACTCGGCCGATAAGACGATTCGTTTTCTCTAAAAATATCCCCAAATCTACCCGGGAAGAATTTTGCAACAATTTGTGCTCCTGAGAAATCCATTCTGCTACCAACCCTTGATTGATTGGCTCTGGAAAAGGCGGGAACCAGCTGCCAAGAAAAGCACGATTTTCAGCAATCAACTCCATCAATTCTGCCGAATCCTTGCGGACAAGCCTTCGCAAAAAAAGGTTGCGGCTGTAAAGACGTCGCCCACAGGGTAAAATTTTGGCAAACTGGTATTGCAAAGGCTTTCCTTTCAGATTGGCTCAGGGGACGAAATAGCGGGCATGGGGGTTGAAAATTATGAAGCCGGAAACCGACAGCTCAGGAACCATTTGAAAAGATTCAGTTAGTGAAATGCCGATTTTTTGAGCCTGCAGCAAGCGCAAAAGCTCTTTTTGCGCAGAAAGATCAGGGCATGCCGGATAGCCAAATGAATAGCGACAACCGGCAGGGGGATTTTCGGTAAGAGGATGATCCGGAAACAATTCCCGATGAACATGGCGATGAATGTGGACTGCGCCACAGTCAGTCAGCTCTGCGGCCAAACCGTGGAGCAGGTGGTAATCACAGTAGCGGTCATCGCGAAACATCTCTTGCCCTTCATTTATGACCTTTTCGCCGACAGTCACGGCCCAAAGCGCAATTAAATCGTCATAATCGGCACTGACAAAATCAGCCACGCAAAGATGCGGTGCTTTTTCCTGACGGGGGAAGCTTAATTCACCGATGTTCAGACCGGCATCATCGAAAATTCGAATGGAATTGCCATGGGCGCGGCAGCGGAAATAACCATAAACTGCGCGGGTCTGAAAGATTTCCCTGCTGCGATCGAATTCAATAAATCGATTCAATGCCGGTTTTGCTTTTTCTTCGATGATTTTAGCGTATGCTTTTTCTTCAATGTTACCCCGGGAAAATCCCCATCTGCCCTCGAAAAGGACTTTGTGAGACAGGAGAGAAAACAGATCGCACGAATCTATTTCCAAAAGATGATTAGCATAGAAAGGCGCTTTCACAAGGTTTTTCGCCGCAACAAACTGATGGCGATTAGCGCGCCCAATCATCTCATCATCGGGCTTGATCGACTTTTTCGGCGAATGGCTTTCAGGGTTAACCCTGGCTTTGCCCGCGTCTTCAATCTCTTTTGCCTGGCCAAGAATTTCCATGTATTTGAGAGCATCCACGGCATCGCGGGCATAGAAGACCTGGCCACGATAAAGTGGTTTGAGCTCCTTCTCGACATATTCGGCAGTCAGGGCCGCCCCACCAAGGATAACTGTCGGCAGAAAATTCCTTCGATTGAGTTCTTCGAGGTTTTCTTTCATGATCTGGGTTGATCTGACCAATAATCCGCTCATGCCAATGACATTCGCATCATGTTCACGAGCGGCGCCAATCATTTCATCGATATCAACCTTGATTCCCAGGTCATAAACAGCGTAGCCATTGTTGGCGAGCATGATGTTAACGAGATTTTTGCCGATATCGTGAACATCGCCGGCAACGGTAGCCAACACCATGCTTCGATCCGGATGAGCCGGTTTTTTTTGCATATGCGGCTCTAGAAGATTAACGGTTTTCTTGACGACTTCGGCTGACTGCAGAACGAAAGGCAGTTGTAACTTTCCCTCGCCAAAAAGCTCGCCGACGGTCTTCATCGCCGGAAGAAGTAATTCGTTAATAATCAGTTCGGGCGCAGACACAGCCAAAAGTCTTTCCAACAAAGGCTCCAGCGCACTGGCATCGCCGTCGACAACTTTGCAGCTCAAGATTTCCGAATCGGTCAGATTCTGATTGTTGACATCGCGAGAGATCCGCTTTGTGCCAGAAAAGAGTTCGATATATTTATTCAAAGCCGAGCCATCATCGTTTGCATTATAAAGCAAATCAAGGGCGGCCTTGAGTTCGAGCTCGGGAATACTGTGGACTGGCAGCAGACGGGCGGGATTGACTATGGCGCAGGAGAGGCCTGACGCCACGGCCTCGCGTAAAAAGACGCTGTTAAGCACTTCGCGAGATTCTGGCGAAAGCCCGAAAGAAACGTTGCTGATCCCGAGGATAGTATTGGCCTGGGGGAGCTTTGCGGAAATCAGTTTGATTGCCTTGAGAGTCTCGGCGGCAGAATTCCTCAAGTCGACATCCCCACTGCCGACCGTAAAGGTGAGCGGATCGAAGATCAGGTCAGAGGGTCTGAAATTGAACTCATCGGCAAGAAGATTATATATTCGTTCAGCGATTGCCATTTTTGTCTCGGCCTCTTTGGCCATGCCGTTTTCGTCGATGGTAAGACATATCAGCGCCGCACCGAAACGTCGTGCCAGGCCAGCAATCTGGCGCAGCTTCTTGCCACCATCTTCGAGATTAACCGAGTTAATGACACAGCGGCCGCCATGGCTTTTCAGAGCA
>CAZTHA010000328.1:0-4979 GCA_964613435.1 uncultured bacterium | reverse complement strand
GGTCTGAAGTAGTGCTAACTCGAAATTCCGCGGGACACGTCACTGAACTCTGCGAATTCAGGCCTGCCCTGCGAAGCTCTACCTGTTAAAAAAACATTCCCATGGTTCAAGCTGACTTCGATCGATTCGACCTTTATTTACAAGAGTTGTCGTTACAGCTAACGGAGAAACCCCATAGTATTCTGCCGCTTCTTCAATTTTTGCATCTGTTAGCGGCTCATTGCCCAAAACTTTCATCAGGCCTTTGAAAGGGCACAGAAATTCTCTGGCAAAGGATCTTTGGAATTTTTGTCTTGCTGTTTTGGCATCTGTGGCAGCCAAAAGCCGGTCAGGGGTGTCATAGCGCAAATGATCTCCGATTATTCGTAAAAAAGCAAAGCGACGACTGGTTTTTACCTTGACCGGCAGAAATAGATTTACCCAATCGTTGGCTGGTCCTTCACGGTATCCGGCGGAAATAGGACATTGGCCAGCATTGGGCACATTATCCATAACCTGCTGCGGTAAAGAAAAAATATCATTTATAGTTGCATCATGAACTGGTTCATTACCTAAATTCAAGGCTTCACGCATCATTCCTGCGACGAATTCACCTTGCTGCCATGGGAAATCCTGCGTGCGGAGACCTTTCGACAACTGCTTTCGGAGTTCACTGAAATAAGGGATCTTAGCTTGCTTTGAAACATCTGAAGTGTTTTCTTGAAGAGTTTCAATTGTTTCTAATGCGGCGATTTTCGTTGCTGAGCTAATTTCTTCAATGGAACCTGAACCAAGGACAGCTGACTTTTCCAAAAGAGCTGTTATCAATTCTTTCGGTGCTTCATCAGGATCAAAACCTAAAATTGCCTCAAGCTTTCGCCAGTTGTAACTGTCTGCCTGACTTCTTTCTTTCAGGACCTCTTTCCACACAAGGTGTAAGTTGCTATTGTTGAGGTTTTGCTGGTTCATTCTATCGATAATAGAAAAAATAAAATTATCAACTTCATTTTCAAATGTTTTTAAATTTACTCCAGCAAAAAAGTCGGACAAATATCTGATGGATTCAATTTTGTGCCCGTGAGTTTTTAAAGATCTTACATTCATCGAGTGGCCATCACAATAAAGCGTAATATTGGGCCAAACGTAGCCATTGCCGATGCCGGATAGTTGGTGACTCATTTTCCAGTCAGCATCAGCCTCTCCAAGTGACTCCCAGCGAAGTCGCCACCAGTTACAGGCAAACCAATAGGCCAAATCAAAAGCTGAGGCTCTAAAAGCCTTGCGAGTTGTTTTTGAAAAGCTGTCTTGAACTTCTGAAGCAATGTTCCCTGCTATCTCCAGAGTGATTTCCGCAAAAGTAGCTTTATCGCATTGACTTCCGCTTTCACGAGCCAGCCAATCGAAGTCAATTTTGAATTCGTGTTTGTTTTCTTCGTTCATACCATAGACTCAAAACAACTTTCTTAAATGGGTCTTCGCAAGGCATGGGATAGCCGTGATAAATTCCTTGCTCTTCATTTTCTAATTGGGCTTCAAGAACCTCCCCATTTTTGGTTATGGCCCAGACATTTTGCGGATAGTCACCTCGCATTTGTTCACTTACAAGGCCATACTTTATTCCTTCCTTCAGACGTCTCAGGGCAACAGTCTTTTTGAAAATTTCCACACCATCGCATAGCGTTTTATCAGGCCTTGCCATTGCAGGTGGGGTTAAGCCGAAATCACCCGGATGCTTTTTGTGTTCAGGGTTTCCACCATATTTGACTTTTTTTTGAAGGCTTTCCAACCATTCCTGGTCAAAATCTTTCTGAATTTTGCGTTTGGGATTAAAAATCCCTCCCCGTCTAAACAAACAAAATCTCCTGGCATAAGGAATAAAAGAGGTTTTAGACAGCCTGTTCACCAAGCCTCTATAGGATAAGCTATCATAAATCTCAAAATCTTTCATCTACTTTTATTGCTTGGAAATCCGGCTGCCATAGATTTTTTCAAGGTTAAAAGCAATGGTTTTGGGGCCACCTTACTTATTCAAAAGCGCATTGAATATTATCGACATTCCTGTCACTTCGATGGTTCGACAGGCTCACCAGCCACCCGTTAAACAGGCTCAGTGAACGGTTATAATGCCCTCCGCGGTCAATGCATTTCAGCCTGCTTTTTTGACCGTGCGTCTGGTTTTGCGGGTTTTGTATGGTGTGGCGGTTTCGCAGAGGTGATTATTACTGGATAGGGCTTTTATTTGATCTGTTGTGAGGTCGGTTACTTCGGAGATTTCTTCGAAAGACTTGCCCTTGGCAAGCATCTTTAGAGCAACTTTTTCGATGCCTTTTTTTCGGCAGCTTCAAGGTCGGTGGCCAGGTTGCCAAACACAATCTTAAACAGCAGGTCATTTGGCAGCCCGAAATATTTAACTTCTGAAATTTCAACGATATTCAATTAATACTGTAAATATTCTGGCTCGATTATCGTTGCAAGATTGTGGTTCACTATCTGGTGGCGGATGACCAGATCAGACACTTTGAAATGTTCTTTCAAATACTGGATTTTCTGACGATTTACCGTGCCTGAAACCATTTTGGCTATGGTCTGGGCTGGGGCAAGAAATTCAGCGGCAAAGGCCCGACTGGTCTTTTGTAATCTGGTTTCAACCTTTGATAGAATTCCGGCCTTCTTTTTACTTAGTGCAATCGCTTCGCAAAGAATTCTGGCAAAAAGGAACCGACTGTTCTCATTTTCAAGATCGAGATTTTCTCTGTTTACTACCAAAGAGAAATGTTCTCCACTTTTTCTGCTTATCATTGCTTCAAGGCTGGTTTCATCAAATTGTAAACCGGCAATGGATTGGTTTGAGATGCTTACGAAGTCTTTATAATCAATGAAATCATCAGTATTCTTAAGAATCTTTCGATATTCCTGTGCCCATTTATAACCGATCAACCAGGGTTGTTTTTCCTGATCAGGATTATTGACTGCCTTTGGGCATGATTTAATTTCAAACAGAACGCAACATTCATTCTTGATTTTATCCCGGGCATTGTTCAGCCAGCGAATATTCGGTTCAAAGTTTTCGTTGCTCGAAGAAAAGAAAAATTCATCCCTGATTTCCGGCTCAATCTCTTCATAGCAGGCAATAATTCGCTCACTTAGCTCTTCATCAATGGAAAACGGATCCAGACCAAGTCTGGATGAAACCTCGCAGAATGCCTTTTCCTCAAAAGCACTCTTTTCAATCTGGCGAATATGGGCCCACTCTTCTTCGAGAAACGATGAATGAATTCCCCTTTGGTGAAGCCTGTTGATTACATCTTCAATCAACTGGGTAACCCTGTTTGAAAAGATGTCTTTGTCGATCAGAAAGTTGCCCGAAGTCTGAAAGGCCAGGCCGGCTGCAGAATAATCTGCTTCCTGCCAATAAACAAGGATTTCATCGCCATTTTGAATGAAGGAAATGTCCGGTAAACATAACCCTTCATAACTGTATGCCAGATTATGACGCTGCTGAAACTCAGGGCTGGCAATTCTGTCGCTATCGGCGCACTCATTTTGAATGAACCACCAGTTTTTCGCAAACCATTCGGCCATTACATATAAAGGAATATATATATCGCCCCTGAATGACTGCAGCCTAGGACTATGAACGCTTGTTATAACCTTGCCGCCGCAAACCATGCCGACGCGGGCCCAGGTGGCGGCCAGCTCAGGCGTAGTGACTCCGCCGGGGTCTTCCCAGATGTAATTAAAATTGAAATCATCTGCCCTGATATTCATTCTTTAAATTCCTTTCGGCCACTGCTTTGGATCGGTGACCGGCCAGCCCTTGTAGTGTCCAAGACCCTGATTGGTTAATCTGGCAATAAATACAGAATTTGCCTTTCTCGTCCATACATATCTGGGAAAACCGTTCTCCCACGGACCGGAAACATTGCCACTGCGAATAGCTTCTTTTAACCAGGCGGTCATCTCTTTCTGTTTGTCACAATATTCGATCGGACAAAGTTCGCAATCAGACCTTGGCTTGGGCTGTCCGGCAAAAGACGGCGCTGATTTATGCTCAACGCTGCCGAAAAATCTGGCCTTTTTGGCGACATCTTTCAAGTTGATTTCTTCTGGTGGCGGTTCTATTTTTCCTCGAAAAATTGTTCTTTGCCGGTTTGGTCGTCGCATTTTCGCCTTCTGAAATACTGGTGTCGTTCTGTTTAAACAGATTCATTTTAGCAGGGTCACAAGGTTATTTCAATCAGTACAGAACTAAATGAGTTCCGGCGCCCGGATCTCGAAAGGATCAAAGGGCTGCTGAAAACCCCGATCATCATCGATGGTAGAAACCTGTTCGAGCCGAAGAAGATGAAAGCGCTTGGGTTTGATTATGAGGGTATCGGTAGGAAGTAATTCAGACTATATTCAACTCTGAATTCTAACAGTTTTTACATATTGGTTCAACAGAGTTCGGGAACTGGTGCTAACCACGAATTCCATGGGCCAGGATCCTGAATTCTGGAAGATTGCGGTGCGCTGCTTCTTCAGTATTTGGAAATTCCGGGTTTGAAAAATGCAGGCTGGTGTTGTTATATGATATAATCTCAGTCGCGATAACCAGGGAGATGCAGATTTATGACCAGATTCTTCAATACCACCGGGCCATGCAACCCGCAGCATCATTACATGCTGCCGACGAAAGAGCGCCTGGTCGGCGCAAGTCTCGACCGCTATATCAAAAATCAGCTCTACTGGGTGTTGCACGCCCCGCGCCAGACGGGTAAAACCACCTTTCTGCAAAGCTGGATGCGTGAAATAAACGACGGTGGCCAGGCAATTGCCTGCTATGTCAGTGTCGAGCGCTGTCAGGGTTTTCCCGATGCTGATGATGCCATCCCGGCAATTTGCCGGGCGATAGCCGAATTTGCCGGCAAAGAGTTGCCGGCTGAACAGGTTCCGGAATACCGGGCTTGTGAGGCGAGCAGCCAGCTGAGCATGATGCTTGGCAACTGGGCGGCTCAGGT
>CAZTHA010000327.1:0-4992 GCA_964613435.1 uncultured bacterium | reverse complement strand
GAGAGACAGGCTAAAATCTCCCTCATCAAATTCACGCCAAGTATGGCGCATCAAACTCGGCTAACAATATAATTAGCAGGCCAACCAAAGAAGATAGTCTGTTTTATAGATCACCCGCAAAACCAGCTTTTTGAGTCGCCAAAATATGTTTGTCGTAATCTGGAGAAGTGTAAATGAGAAGAGCTGATTGGATTAGATTGCTATCGCTAGAGATTTTGAGATAAATAGTATTATTATCAAAAGCAAGAAATGCTTCTGTGTTGGGGTGAGTATCAACAGCCTGAAAAGAAGCTTGTGGCGAACTAGACGATGCGGCGCCATACTTCTCTTGTAAGTTTGCTACAATGCCCTGAATTTGGTCAATAGGTACAACTATCACAAAACGTAAGAATTTATTGTTAACAAAAAGTGCTGCCGCTTCAACGATTTTATTCCCGAATTTAAAGTCAACACAAGAATACATTTCAACGCCTGGTTGATCGACCGAGCTTTTTAAGAAACTATACCCACTATTTTTTAAAATTACGGCTTTTGTAGCACCAAACTTTAAGTCTTTATAGCCATCGACAGCAGACGCAGAAATGCTAGAAAGGAGAAAAGTTACAACCATTAATGAAAATATAACGTATTGTTTCATTTGAGGCACCCCCACAAAAGTTATTTACTATGGTTTTATAGTAGCCCTAATTTTTAGCGAGCACAAGAAATATTGTAAAATTCATTTTGGTAGAAGTTTAAGCTTGACGATTTTACAGAGGGATAGGTATCTTTTTGGTTTTGAGGATGACTTTTGAGAAAGAAAAAAAAATGAGCTCGCCCCAAAAAATATTAGATATTCTTAATTCGCAGAACAATCAAGCAAAAATAGCCATATTGCAATCTTTGGCTCAAGATGACAACTATGATTTACCTAATATTGTTGTAAAAAAGATTGAAAATATGACCCAGGATAGCGATGTTGCTATTTGTTTTTGGGCAAAAAAAATATATTCAGCAATAAGAAACAAAGGGCAACAATTAGAAGAAACCCTGAACCTAAACGATTCTTTAACTTTAACAGAGCTTTTTAAGATAGTAGAAGAGCCCAGCAGCACACAGCATAAAACCCTTAAAGCACTTGAAAGGATTTTTCAAAAGAAAGAACCTAACAGTTACGGACAAATAGTAAATTTTTTAAGGAAATGTCAAAATAAGGTTATTATTTCTTTTCTTGTTAAGAACCTTGGCATATTTTACCCCAGTGAGAAAACATTAGTTATTATTTTTCCTTATTTGAAGTCGGATGATGAGCGAGTTATTGCTAATGCCATAGAAGGCATTGCTTCTATACCCACCAAAAAATCTGTTGAAGTTATAACACAGCTTTTGAATCATAAGAATCATAGAATTAAGGCTAATGCTACGAAGGCATTGGCCAAACAAAACCCCGAAACGGCAAAAAGTGCTATATTAGACATGCTTAAGGCTAAAGAAAAGCCGCATTATATAATTGCAGCCTGCCACGCAATAGACTATATCAATTGTGAAGATTTTTTACCAGAATTGATTAAACTTATACCAAATACATTAGTCGGTGAAATCGCCTTAGAAGCAACTGTTACAATAGGGGGAGAAATCGCTGCAGGCTATTTGAAAGAGTTACAAAACTCATGTGACTTAGAAATGAATAAAAAAATCAATTTAGCCATAAACAAAATAGAAAGAAAAACACAATTAAAAGAAGTTGAAGTTGTTATTACGGGGGCATTAGATAAAAGTAAAGAAGTTGTAACAAAAATTAGCAATTCAATTATGGGAAAACTGGGTGAACTTGTTCAAAAAGAAGGCTATGAGGAGCTGTGTAAAAACGAAGCCGATTTACAACCAAAAGGAGCTGTTAATAAAGAGGCACCGCACTTAGAAAACAAGGTTGGAAATAAAGATTTAAGTGCTAACAATAACAACATAAAAACTAGTGAAAAGATTACAAAAAAAACAGAAAACAATTTAGGAACAAATGTTTCAAATAAAATCTGTGATTCTTGTGGGAAAGAAATAACCAAAAAATTTTCAAAGCGGTGTGATTTTTGTGGGAAAACAATTATTAGCAAAGCTCCCGCCAAAAAAAGAGAAGATGAAAAAACAAATATTGAGCATTACCCAATAGTCGTCAAACAACCAGTAAAAAGTCTAGCAAAACAACAAAACAAAGAAGACTTTCCAACGATGCCGGATGAAGAGGAATTGTTTATTGAAATGGCCTTGGTATTAGGATTCATAAATATGACAGATCTAACTAAGGCGCTAGAAAATCAAAAGGTCGATTTTGCAATAGGAATAAAAAAGCACATCGGGAGCTATTTTACTAAAATCAATAAAATGACTGATTTACAGTTTAATCAAATTTTAAACTTGCAAACAAAGTATGAAAAGAAAAAAGATGGTGAGGATGTTGTTCTAAAAGCAGATGCCCCGATTGCTCATCCACCAAAAAAAAGCACAAAAAATAGCTCTTTTTTTATTTTAGCCATTTTTGTAATTTTGTTTTTTATTCTTCAAGGAAGTTCTGAAAAAAACAAAAGAAGAAATATTGGCAAAACCCAAGAAACAGAACAAGGCATAGATGAAAATGGGGAAACACGTGATAAGCCATACCCAATGAGTAACGAAAACATCCAAACACTTGAGAAAGAGATCGCAAGAGCTTTTAACAAAGCTGTGCCAACACCAGCTCAAAGCCGGGATGAATTGATATTAACTGTATACAAAAAAACCATTGAAGATCGCTTTGGCTATAATTTTGACAAAACACTGCGACAAGCTATCGCTTATGCGCTTCTTCACATAAGTGGCCGAGGCGCAAGCGTCTTGGGAATACCGATAAATATTATAGAATATGACACAGAAATGGCTTTAAAAAAGGGCTTTATATCTAAACGAACGTATGAAATTTTTAATCTGATTAAAACTGCAAAATCACCGCTGACAGATGAAGAAGAGCAATTTCTCAATTTTGTAGCAGAAAGTCAAAGTAGAAATGGTGGTGTTTGCAATTTAAAAGCTTTGCTTGCAACTCTTAGTTATCATAAAATTCTTTTGCGGAAGGATTATGAGGCAGAAAATCAAGGACTCATGGAACTAAAGATAAGGCACAAAATGGGAGAAAAATTTGGCGGGCTTTCTAAATATGGAATCAATCGTTGGCTTACAACGCCAGATGGAAAAGAATATAACTCAAATTTCATAAATAATGGTTTTTTTATTGTTAACAAAAAACAAGTTGGCCTATCTAAGAAACTAACAGAAATATTGGAAGAGGAAAAGATTCTTTTAGGGCAATAAAAAAAATTAGTCGCCAAGAGCCAAAAAGAAAGATAAGAGCCAAACAATAAAATAGCTTAAACCTTGATTTAAGTTTTTTGCACGCTGATAAAGATAAACGGGGATCAGCCACAACCAACCTTTAAATTTGTCTGTATTATGACCAGCCTTTTTTAATTGAATTTCATCTAAGACAGTTAAAATAATGTTTAAAATGAGAGTGACATACCAATAATGGCCAGCTCTTACGGCAGCGTGACCGATTATCCTATTACCATACGAAAATTCAGCAATTATGTATTCTAGAATTTTACCAAGGATTGGGGCAAAAGCCAAAACCCAAACAACAGAATTGTTAACAAGCGAACCAGTTAATGGAGGAGGCTCATTGAGGAAAGTCTTCAGCAAAGTGCTCTCAACTGTTACCCAAGAAGAAAAGCCTTTTTGCCAGACGGGCGTACCATAGCCAATTTGGCCAGATTTTATTAAATCAACTATTTCCGCCTGAGAAACACCACCATACCGTTGCCCCTTAAACTCATAAAACCAAGGATTATCGCTCAATTCGGTTTGTAATGCAGCTGTATGTGAGGCTAACGTTAAATTTGTTTTAGGGGACTGTTTTGGAGAAAATTTTTCTTGGAACACAATGATTCGGCTAATTTGTTCTTTATTTAACTTTCCGGCTTGTAGCAAGTAAGCTCCGACGGGCTTTTTAAGCCCATGAATAGATTCATCCACTTTCTGATTTTTTAGTGCTTCATCGACATCAGCAGGCGAAATAAAAGTTAAGTCGACGGCTATTTCACAAAATAATATGTCTTTAAACTGATCGGATGAAATGACTTCGCTAGAAGGTTGAGAACAACCTGAAGTTGCGTTTCTAACGGATCTTTGGCGCAAAACAGATGATCGTCTCACTAAATAATAAGGAAATGCCAAAATCCACAAAAAAACTGCTGACACAAACCAAGCCAAGGCACCAGTATTTAAAGAATAAGTGTTGCCATAAGTTGGAATTTTTAAATCTGAAGCGTCATAAGTCATCCAAATGGTTGTGCCAACCACAACCCAAAAAATAAAACTCCCCATTCCTCCCCCCTTTTTTCTTAAATCATAAATTTTAATTGATGTACCCCAAATAGCGAGCAAAATAAAAGTTAATTTTTGCTCTAACAAATTATTCTACAATAAAAACAATGACAGCCTTATAATTTATATAATTTCAACTAGCATTTAATCAGGATAAAGCCTGTTCAAACCTTTTCTTATTTTTGATTCGATAAATTGTGAAATCCCGATCTATCGTAGCAATTTTAGTGATATTCAATTCTTCAGCCAGGTAAACCAGACAGGCATCCGCAAAATCCATGGGAAGATCTTTGTATTTGATAGTAAGATCTCTAAGCCTATTAAAAGCAGGAAGGTCTATATTGTGAAGCTCTAAAGCGCCTTTTCTGAGCCAGTCAAGAAAATCTATTTGTGCATTGCGATTGAAGTCCAGCAAATGAAGAGTTTCGGTGATTGAAGCCAATGTTGTAACAAGAGGCAGCTTGTTCTCTTTAATAAAATTCACTGTTTTTTTATGATGTTTGTCATCGGCGTCAAATAAGGCAATCAGCGGACCCGAATCAATTAGAATTTTTTGCATTTCTTTTATCCTGGAGCTTTTGCTTTAAAATTGCTTTGCGA
>CAZTHA010000326.1:0-4997 GCA_964613435.1 uncultured bacterium | reverse complement strand
TGAGTTCGAAAAGGTTACCGGCAGGCGGGGTGCGCCTTTTTTCCGTTTCCCTTTCGGTCATCAGAACTCGCGGGTTGAAAAGATTGTCGAGGCTCTTGGTTATCGACCGGTATATTGGCATATCGACACGATCGACTGGCGAGAAGATCCGGTAAAGACGATAATCTCACGAGTGAATAAGAAATTGCATACCGGAGCGGTCATTCTCATGCACATTGGCAGCAAGAATGGCGCGAAAGCATTGCCAAGGATTCTCGAAATAATCAGCGCGCGTGGCTACCAGCCGGCTCGACTTTCTGACCTTGATCCGGAGCAACTCGCGGCATTGCCCTGAAAAACCACGAAATTTCCTGCATGTCGTTGTGTTATCCTTAAAAATGTGAGGCAATCTTAAAATTCCAGTTGAAACTTGGACTTGAAAACTTCAGTTTTGCCTTTTGGAGCCTTTATGCGAAAAATATTGCTGTTTTTGATTTTTTTCATAACTTTCAATACAACCAGCCTAACTGCAAAGGGTGGCGAAACCTGGCTGAATATAAACACCAAGGCCGGTCTTCCGAGCAACAACCTTACCTGCCTTGCGATTACTGATGGAAAAATGGCCGTCGGCAGCGATAAGGGGATCGGTCTTTTTCATGAAGATTCTCTCGTCTGGTATAATTTGGGCAACTATGCCGAAGAGATAAAGGATATCGCCGTGCGTTCAATTGATTTTGACGACTACGGCAACATCTGGGCGGCTACACCTAACGGCATCTTTTGCGTCGAACTTGAGAATTTCCCAGAAGAAGCACCCCGTGTAAACTATTTTGGCACGGAAAACGGATTGTCGACAGTTGATACCGAAGTGTTGCAGATAGTTGATAACACCCTTTATGTCGGTTGTTTCGGCGGCTGGCTCTATAAAACCAACATATTTCAAAAAGCGGTTGGCATTATTTTTTCACCGGTTAATTCCGGGGGAATGGGCCGAGAAGATGAGCATCGCATCATGTCGGTCGGCATTACCGCCATCGCCATGGATTTTCCTGAAGTCGGGCTTTATTCAACGAAAGGAAAAGGTCTTTTGCGCGCTGATGACGGCGGCAGCTACGTTCGTGGCAGTGAACTGCCCTCAGACTGGGTGAATGACTTCTGGTGCTTTTCTGTTAATAAAACCGACCGGGTGATCGCAGTGACCCAGAGTCGTATGACTTTGATTGAAAATTCCCAGATAAAGGGTGAGGCGCGCCTGCCAATCGAAGAAGATTGCTGGATATCATGCCTGACCACGGCGCCTGATGAAGAAACCGAATCGTTAAATGTACGTTTGAATGATGCGGATGTTCCGCTCGACGAGCATTTGGGTGATCGGCTTCTCTACGTTGGCACCAAGGGGCGTGGCCTCTGGAAGTTTGACGAAGGGCACTGGTATAACTACACCAGTCGCGATTGCCCATTGCCTTCAGATAATATCAACAAGGTTTACTATCTGCCCGGTGCAAAAAAAATGGCCGTGCTTACCGATGCCGGGCTGACCCTTTTCGGACTTACCGAAGATGACAGTTATGATGAATTTGAGTTTAGCGGGAGCACGCCTTATTTTGCCAAGTCTTTCTGGCCATTCATGACTCAATGGGGACCATACACCTATGGCTACCCTTACCAGAAATGTTACCCGATTGAACCTTATATCACCTACAAAAAGCTGGTTCGCGGCAAAGATCTTTGGGTTTCTCACCAAAGAGGAATTTCCCGGTTTACCTTTCCCGCCGCGCCGTTTCTAGGAATCCTTGATTTCAAGCATACTCTATCCGGTCGTTATGAGAATCCTAAGGGGGATCCGACAAAAAACCTACTGCTCGAAGATGATTCGGTTGTGGTCGAGCGGCCGCCCACCGGTGCCGGCGAGCGCGTCTGGCACCATTATTGCCAAGAGCAGCCTACAGATTATTCATTGTATAAATTATCCGAGATTTTTTCGAGCAAGGATATGGAAACAATTGCCGGCCCGCTTAACATGGTAAGAATCCAGGTCGAAAATTATGAAGACTTCGATCCGGAAAATCACCGGGCCGAAATCGACAATGCATCAGCAGCTCTTGCATTTCCTCCTGTCGTGGTTCTTGAAACTCCAAATGGTCTTTTCGATGTAAGGGGCAAGGAGCTGCGAAGTATTGCCAGTCAAATGAAAGAATGCCCTTTGCATCCAATCCCTTCTACCGATGTCTCGGATTTTGCCATTGATTTCAACGAGCGCTGTTGGGCTATTTTTGCTGGCTCGAGAATATCTGTTCTAAATAGTACCGATTATTCGGGTGGGTTGTCTTTTGGGGTATCCCACGGGCATGAGTGGGTCGATATTTCTGAGGTTCAGGTGCCATGGCCGAAAGATGAAAATCTCGTTTGCATCAGGCAAATCGGCGGAAATATTTATGTTGGAACCGATAGCTCTGGCATGTTTTTCCTGCCCCGGGCCCATTCACTGGAGCCTGAAGAGCTTACCAGCGAGAGTTGGCGCCATGTCGATACTCCGGAAGATGAAAATCGCCCGGGAACTTCTCTGCGAATCAAAGAAATCGTCTATTGGCGCACCGTTGATGGTGAAATGATTGCCCTGCTTCACGAAGAATCATTGTCGATTTTCGATGGGCGTGATTTGATTCCTGTGCCCGTGCCCAAGCGCAGATATACCTGTATGGTCGCTGACCGGGAAAACCAGCTCTGGATGGGAGCGATGATGGGTCTGCTCTATATAAGCCCGGATATGAAAATTAACGACATTATTATGCAGGGCATGACCTTCGAGTCGCCGCGAATTGTAACTATCGCCGCCGCTCCCGAAGATGCCAAATATCCTTTTTTGATTGCCCTGTCTTACGATAAATTCTACAATCCTGATGCTCCGGGGCACTGGAAGTCTTCCGATGTGCCACCAATGCTGACTCATGATTGTAATCCCTATCGATTACGGGTTAAAAATCCTGAGATTGACGGCAGCAGGGTGCTGCTTTGGACCGGCTCAAGATGGGACAAATGGAGCCGGCCGGGAGTTCACGGTCTGATGTTTGACCAGCGCTTTCTCTGGACCGCTACCAGCAACCGAATTATGCGTTTGTATTTACCAGTAGAGCAGTTCGTTCACTGATTCAACAGCATCTTGACGAGCTCTGCGCCGGAATCGGCAACTGCAAAAAGTTTCAGATGCTCCGGTTTAACCGTTTTTTCGGCGATACTGTGCCTGAGCATTGCCATTAGTGGCTCGAAATAGCCACCGATATTAAAAAGAAACATGGGTTTCTGATGCCGTTTAAGCTGTTTCATCGCCAGCAGATCGAAAAACTCGTCATAGGTGCCGATTCCGCCTGGCAGAGCCACGATTGCATCCGAGTGGTCAAGCATTACCTGTTTGCGGTCGCGCAGATCTTCGGCGGTGAAGGCCTGATCCAGTTCCGGGTGCTGAATGCCGCGTTCAACCATGTAGCGGGGAATGACGCCGAGAAGATGGCCTCCTGCCGCTTTGTGAGCATCGGCAACAATTTTCATCAGACCACAGGTTGTGCCGCCATAAAGCAGCGAAAAGCCGTTTTCAGCAAGCAGTCTGGCAAAATCGGCACTCTGCTGCCGGATTTTTTCAGAAAGGTCGGGAGTTGAGGAGCAGAATATGCAAATGGTTTTTTGGGTATTTTCGTTTTTCATAGCGGCAATTATAAAGACCGGGCAAGAGTTACGCAAGCTTACCTGAAATGACCAGCCCCTGGCCTTTTCATCGACCAGCCTTTTAGCCTTTGCCGAACCAGAAATGTTGCCACCAGCTCAACCGTCGTGAAAGCTCATTTTTCTCGATAACCACCTCGCCATCATCCATTAGCAGGGCATAACCTTTCCAGATTTCAGTTATGCCGACAAAGCGGGTGCTGCCACATTGCCGATCGAACCAGCGATGATGATGCCCAAAAAACCATAGCCTTGGCCGCAGATGCTCGGCGATTTCAAGTCCGCGCTGAAAGCCCGGCGGACCATAATGTTCGAATCCGGGTTGATTTCTTAAACCTATGCCTTGCGGGCAATCGTGGCTTATGACGATGTCGACATCGTCATGGGAAAATTGCAGGCAATTTTCGATCTGTTCTGCGGTTATTTCGGAGCCGAGCGGGGTTACTGCCGCATCCATATATGCCGCTCCGCCTAGTGCCAACATGGAAAAGTTTTCAAATTGATGTAGAGTGGCCCGGGGCAAATACGTCAGTGCTGGTGAAAATTGGTCGGGCCGGTCGAACAGGGCGGCAAAATCTTCATGATTGCCGTCTATGAAAGCGACTGGTCGGCAAAATCCCTTTGGATTATGTTTAAAAAAATCATTTAACTCATGCTCGAAATATCCCAGGTCGCCGAGCACGATGACCTGCGCTACTTTTTTCCCTTGTTTGTCTTCGGCATGAAAGACCTGCTTGTCGATCAGATCATACTGACAATGAACATCGCTGACGAGCATTATCATGATTGTCAGACCTGCTGGTGCATGGAACCGGTAAAATCGTAACTGAGTCGAACCTGATAATTCTTTATTTGTGAAAGAATCTCTTTTAGCGCGCTTTGATCAAGGGCAGAAAGAGATGCCGGTTCGATGTAGTTGTCGGCAGCCAGACCTCTGAAAAGCAGTCCGGCCTGGTGTTCAAGTCGCATATTCATGAGAAAGTCAAACATTCGTTTTATTTCTGCATGACTTTCAACGGTCAGTATTTCCTGTCTTACCATTGCCTGAAAACGCTCGCAACTATGGTTGCAGCGAAAATTGTTCTTCAGGGCATAGATTCGGGCAAAATCACTTAAAAGAGCCATTATTCCCTTGATATTGAGAACTTCTCGATCTTTCACATCTGGGTCCGCGACAAAATTCCCCATGAAACTTATCGGCGGCTGGAAAAGCAGGACATTTCGCGCCAGTAAAAAGAAAAAGCCGGGCAATTCCCTTAACTTGCCGTCTATGTAGGTTAGAAGATCCTGCAAAAGTCTAT
>CAZTHA010000325.1:1500-5004 GCA_964613435.1 uncultured bacterium | reverse complement strand
TCTGTGATCTCTGTGATCTCTGTGATCTCTGTGATCTCTGTGATCTCTGTGATCTCTGTGATCTTAGTGATCTTAGTGACTTAGCAAGAAGCTTTTGTATTCAAGAACTATATCAGACAGTTTCTGTCAGGCAGGACAAAAGAGAGAACTCCTTTACCATTTCATGGGTTGCACCATTATCACCCAGTGTGCTTTTGAACAGAACGAATGAATCGACCTGCCAGTTGCCGCGAATTTTGCGCAAATCTTTGCGGGCACGTTCGCCCTTGCGCCGGGCCAGCGTAAGATGGGGTTTGACCTTTTTCTGATCTGCCAGCGAACCAAGTTTTTCGCGCAAGCTCAGGGCAAGTCTTACCAGTTCGTCACTAACAACCCTTACAAAAAGCACCCGCGGTTCACCGGTTTCGGGAAAAACGCCGGTATCAGCAAGTTGCAGGGCAAAACTGGGAAAACTTGCCGCTGTTTCTTCTGCACTATTGACAATTTCTTCGAGTTTTTCCGGGGGAACTTCGCCCATGAAGGCCAGGGTTATATGCATCTGGTCAGGCTTGACCAATCGCCAGTTTTTTCGGTCAATATTCTGGCTAAATGCTTCAAGCTCGGTTCTAATTTCTGAAGGAACCTCAACTGCAAAAAAAAGACGAAGATGATCACTCATTTATTTTCTCCTGAGCAGGCTCCAAAATAGTTGCAAAACACTTCTTCGCACGCGGTTTCTCACCATGGCGCGGTCGCCGGGCCAGTCGATCAGCAAAGATTCGCGACAATCCGGGCCCACAACCGCTACCCAGGCGGTGCCGGGTTCTTTGCCATCATGGGGTTCCGGGCCAGCTACCCCGGTGGTGGCAAGGCCCCATTCGCAATCAAACGTTTTTTTAACCGCAGCCGCCATTGCTTCAACGACTGCCTGGGAGACGACGCCGTGTTTTTCAATTGTCGCCGGATCAACGCCGAATTTAACCTTAGCAGCGGCTGAATAGGCGGTGATCGAGCCGGCAAAGCAGGTGCTGATGCCGGGGCAGTCAGTTACTTCTGCCGCCAGGGCCCCACCGGTCAAGGATTCCATACAGGCAAACCGATGCGCCCTCTGATCAAGCAACTGCTTGATCGCCGAAACCAGAGTTTCATCATTCCGGCCATAAACGAATTCGTGCAGACGACGTTCTATTTCAGCAACAGCCGGATCGACGATATCGCGTGCCATTTGCGGGTCGGCTGCCACTGCCCCAACCCTGACATCGACGCCGTTAGCTCGGGCATAGGTGCCGACTCCCGGCGACTTGAGATTGGTATAGTCACTGATCATTTCTGCCAGATGCGACTCGCCGATCGTGCAGGTATGTATGGTAGTGTAATAAAAACAGGCTCTGGTTTTAGGCAGCCGGGGAACGACCTGGTCAACCCACATCTGCTTCATTTCAGAAGGAGGGCCAGGCAAGGCAAACAGCAGCTTTTGATCTTTGCGCACCATCCAGCCGCAGGCGGTGCCAAAAGGGTTGGCAAGGGCTTCTGCGCTTGGTATCAACCAGGCCTGTTTATTGTTCGCATCAGGCATTGGGCGATTGCGCTTTTTAAACATTTGTTTCAGGTTTTCGAGAAGTTCGGGCACGATAACCGGCTTCTCACCGATTACCTCGGCGATGCTTTCGCGGGTAATGTCATCGTCAGTCGGGCCAAGGCCGCCGGTAACGACAATGATTTCCGATCGGGAAACAGCAGTTTCAAGAGCCTGGGTAAGACGCTCGAAATTATCGCCAACCGTGGTTTTGCGCAATACCTGAATGCCTCTCTCGTTGAGTCGGGCAGCGATGAAAGCGGCATTTGTGTCGATAATCTCACCCATGAGAATTTCGGTGCCAACGCTGATTATTTCTGCAATTAGTGGGTTATTCATATGCGGGCAATTATAAAACTTTGTCTTTCTTCCGTCCAGCGTTTCAAAATAATATTTTTTGTAGAAAACGCATTTGGCTTTTGATTGCGCGCATAAAAAACAGGCCATCTCTCTTGAGATGGCCCGTCTTAAAATCCAGAAAAAGAATTGGTTATTTCAGCAGTTGTGCCGGGTCGGCAAAGAAGTTCTTTTTATCAATGGTTGTACATTCTTTGCCAAGCAGACCTTTTTTCTGCAGATATTTTGGAACCATGACCGGCATGGTGGCACGCACGTTGTAGATCATGCTCGGAATAGTCCAGAATTTGATTTTGGTTTTGCCAATCTTGTCGAGAAGAATGACAAGATTGTTGGTACAGTTGTTTCTGGTGGTGTGGTAAAATTCGCCGCTGCGATTAACGATGGACTGCTTGACGGTTTCGAGAAGCAGGGCCTTGTTTTGCTGATGATTGAATTTCACTTCATAGGGTATAAGCTTATAGTCTGCGAAATGGCATGATTCGGCAGCATAGTCTTCCCAGGTGGTGAGAATCCAGATTGCGCCAAACTTCTTTTTCATCCCGTCAGTCAGCGAATATTTCTGATCGGTTCGCTGCAGGGCTTCAATTGAAAGAACCAGGCCCTTCGATTCATTGCCCTGTTCATCGACCATACCGCCCTTTTTAAAGGTATAGAGCATCAGGCAGTGGGCTGCGATCCACTCCGGGGGGAATGGCTTAACAACAAAATAGGCCTTATCGATGAGATCGGGCTTGATTTTAACATTGCGCCAGTGGTAAAGAGCCTGACCTTCTTTGTCTTTCGCTTTACTGCGGCTCCAGCGAACGTTTTTCAAAACAACTTCTGAAGAAGTGGCTTTGACCAGGCTCGCTGCCTTCTGAGAATTTTTAAAGGGCTTGGGGTCCTGGATAGTAATCTTACTGTCAAAAGGTCTGACAGTTTTAACCTTGAGGATATTAACCCTGGTGGCATCTTTGCTGACAGCATCGATCTGCACGGGCTTTCCGTCAAATTTTTCGGCTTCTGATTTCGAGATTTCAAGCTGATAAACTCTAGCATCTTCAGTAGTAAAAACCACAGTATTTTCGCGAATATCGATGACACCATTAACGCGATAGAAAACACCGGCGAAAGCCTGTGTACAAATCAAACCAAGAAAAAGCAGTAAAAACAATTTTTTCATAAAAACCACCTGAATTTAAATTGTCGTTTTTTAATTATAAGGATTTTTATGAATCTAACAAGATCTTGTCTACTTATCATAGCAGTCTATTTTGGTTCATTTTGGTTCAGTCAGTAATTTCAGCTTCAGACATTTTCATTTTGCTCGCTTTTCTAAACAAAACTGGTCGACAAGTGAGCCCCGGGCAAAAAAACTTAGATTGTAGTGGAAAAATATTAGCGGTAGAAATAGACGGAATGATCAACGAGTTTTCCTGCTTCATAGTCGAAGCACGCAGAAAAACGTTCAGGCCTAAAAAGCCAGGGAAGAAAAATATAGTCGCCTTCCCAGAAGTTTTGCTTAGGAATATCGCTCATTTCGACCCATTCAAGGGTGCCTTCGGGGGAATCGATCAGTTCGCCGGAAAAGCGATTAATCATGAAGACGA
>CAZTHA010000325.1:0-1400 GCA_964613435.1 uncultured bacterium | reverse complement strand
GTGCCTTCGGGGGAATCGATCAGTTCGCCGGAAAAGCGATTAATCATGAAGACGAAAACATACCAGTCTTCGCCGCGGGCAAAGTTTGGAAAAGTGATGAAGCCGCGCAGGTCGAGTTCTTCGGCTATCAGCCCCGACTCTTCGAGAATTTCGCGACGGGCACAAGCTTCGGGGGTCTCGCCAGGCTCGAATTTGCCGCCAAGACCGTTGTATTTTCCCGCATGAATGTCGTTTTCCTTTTTATTTCGATGCAGAAGCAGAATTTCGTTGCCGTTTTTAACGTAGCAGAGGGTTGCCAGTTTCATATTGCGACTCCTATCCATCTTGCGATTACTCCGACCAGAACGAGAACCATATAAATATAGAGCCCGGCCTCAAAAAGATTGCGGCCAACAGAATCCTGACCGGACCGGTAATTGGTTTTAATTTTCCATTCAAGCAGGAACTGGCGGTCTTCTTCGCCGAGGTCATCGTAGCCGGAGCGGATTTCCCAGTGGTGGAGCAGTTCATGGGCGAGGGTTTTCGCCACCTCGATGCTGAGTTCGGGCACCTGGTGGTGGGGAAAAGCTTTCTTGAATGAGCCAAAATAAATAATTATCACCGGCTGGCCGAAATGTCCATGGGGCATATACTGGCCGAGGGTGTAAAGTCCCGGCATGTAGCGGTGATGGCGGTGCTCTTTTTCTTCGAGGATGAACTGGGCGATGCCTTCGCGGTAGACATCAGGAATTTTCTGCAACTGTTCGCAAAATATCTTGTCGAATTGCCGAAAAGACAGTTGAGAGGCGAACAGGTCCTGGTTGATCATTTATACACCGCGCGAAAATTTGTTTGATTCTATCATGAAAAGGTATTTTTTTTGTTTTAATTCGACTCTTGAGTTTTGCCAAAGGTTATGCTAGTATAATTCTTGTAATGCAACCCCTTAAGCGAGGGTGGCGAAATTGGCAGACGCGCTAGACTTAGGATCTAGTGGTTTTACCGTGCGGGTTCGAGTCCCGCCCTTCGCACTCTGCGAGTTGCAAAAAAATGCGAGAGTAACTCAATTGGTAGAGTCTCTGCCTTCCAAGCAGATGGTCGCGGGTTCGAGTCCCGTCTCTCGCTCCGAGATATGATTAGCCGCTCTTTGAGCGGCTTTTACATTTTAGGCAAACCCATTGATATTGGTAATTAGCTGGCCATTTAAGGTCTGCAAAGCCATGCATATCTTTAAGTCATCTGCCATGTTGATTACCCAAAAAAATTGACCACAACTTGAACGATTCATGCTGTGGTCAAAAAAAATGTTGGTTGGTCAGAAGTAATGCCTTAAAAAAAGTTCATCAATTCCTGGGCTTCATTTTTCCATTTCTTCCTGGACGATTTCCTCTTTTACCTCGCTTCGGTCTTTGCGCTTCAGC
>CAZTHA010000324.1:0-5042 GCA_964613435.1 uncultured bacterium | reverse complement strand
AGCGATGCAGTCGGCGCTGATTGCCAGCTTGCTCCGCTTTTTCCCGACTCAGGTCAAGGTTACTGAACCGATAATGCTTGATGATGAAACCATTGGAACCATAGAAATCAATGCCGACATTTCCCTTACCTGGAGCAAAGTTGTCAGCCAACTTCTTACGGTAATGTTCTTTTCGATTTTGGGCGTTATTATTGCCATTTTCCAAGGCCTGGCGTTACGCAAAAGCGTCATCGAGCCGATTTCTGATCTTGAATCCGCAGCAGAAACCGTCACCAGCGAAAAGATTTTTTCGATCCGAGTCGAAAAAAAAGGCGAAGACGAAATTGGCGGACTGGTTGACTCTTTCAACAAAATGCTTGAAGAAATTCAAGACCGCGATGAAAAATTGCTCAATTACCACGAAGAGCTGGAATGCGTAGTTCAGGAGCGAACCAGACAACTCCAGACCGCAAAGGAACTTGCCGAGGCGGCCAGTGAGGCAAAGTCGAGATTTCTCGCGTCGATGAGCCACGAAATACGCACCCCAATGAACGGAATCACCGGGATGACAAGCATTTTGCTCGAAACCGATCTTTCACCTGACCAGGAAAAATATGCCCGAATCATCCAGATGAGCAGCTCACATCTCTTGAGTATAATCAATGATATCCTTGATTTTTCTAAAATTGAAGCTCATAAGCTTGAACTTGAGAAAATTTGTTTCGACATTCGCTCGATAGTTGAAGAAGTCTCTGAAACCATTGCTCTTAAAGCCCAGGAAAAAAGACTCGAATTCGCTTTCCGCATCGACCCGAATCTATCCATTCCCGTCCTCGGTGACCCGGGCAGATTGCGCCAAATACTGATAAATCTTTGTGGAAATGCCATTAAATTTACCGACAAGGGCGAAGTAAATATCAACGCCCTGGTAACCGAAGAAACTCCAGAGCAATTGCAGGTTAAATTTGTCGTTAAAGATAGTGGTATCGGCATTTCCCCTGAGAAGCAGAAGCAACTATTCAATGCTTTTGAACAGGCCGATCAGTCTATTTCCCGCCGCTTTGGTGGAACCGGTCTTGGCCTGGCCATCTCACGCAGTCTCGTCAATCTTATGGGCGGAAAGATTGGCCTGGAAAGTGAATTGAACCAGGGCAGCACCTTCTGGTTTGAGCTTGGATTCGATAAGCATCTTCAACCTCTGCCAAAAGAAGAATTATTTCTACAAAAGCTGTTCAATAAGAACATTCTGATTATCGACAATCATGAAACCGCACGAAATGCCATCATTGAAATGCTCAATCTTTGGAAGATTCGCTACGAAGAGGCCATAGATGCAGAACAGGGATATAACCAGATGCTGCGTGCTGCCAGAGCCGGCGACCCGTTTGATCTGATCATCGTCGACTACGAACTGCCGCAGGTAAATGGTCATGAGTTCGCACGCAGAGTTAATGATTCGCCTGAATTGAAGAATAGCAGCATGGTTTTGTTAACGACTATTCCTGACCGCAAGGAAGTCGCCAACCTTGCCATTAGCGGCTTTTCGGCATACCTTATCAAACCGGTCAAACAAATTGACCTGAAAAATTGCCTCCTCTCACTGCTGACCGATATCGTTCCCGAAGAATCCTCAGTGATCACCAGCCCCAAACCCCGCCCCCAAAAGGCAAGCTCAGCCAAAATTCTTCTCGCCGAAGACAATCTGACCAATCAGCAGGTAGCCCTGATAATTCTTGAGAAACTCGGTTACCAGGCCATTTGCGTTAACAACGGCCAGGAGGCCGTTACCGCAATGAAGCGTGAAAAGTTCGACCTGATTTTCATGGATATTCAAATGCCGGTTATGGATGGTTTTGCCGCAACCAGAGAGATCAGAAAAACACATGGCCCGGATAAGCCGATCATCGTGGCCATGACCGCCCATGCCCTGCCATCTTACCAGGTAGACTGCATCAAGGCGGGCATGAATGATTTCATCACCAAGCCAATTGAACCCACAAAACTTGAAAAGACCCTGCAAAAATGGTTCAAGGAAACTGCGTTGCCCCAGGAAATTCTACAAACCGAACTGCTTGAAAAACTACCGGTTCTCGACAACCGTATTCTCGACCTCGACGCTCTTCTAGCCAAACTCTACGGCGACAAAAACATGGTCAAATTGATCATGAAAACCTTTATCGACGACGTCAGCGAACAACTTGTCCAGCTTCAGATGCAGATCGAAAAGAACCAGCTCGATATCGCCAAATCAACCGCCCACAAAATAAAAGGGGCATCGGCCAACGTCTGTGCCGGTAAAATGAGTCAGACCGCGCTGGTTCTGCAGAATCTCCTGCCAAGGCAACAGGAGGATCAATTCAAAGAAAATGCCCTCTTGCTTAAAGAACAATTCGATGAAGTGATTAAGCTGTGCAATGAAGCCCTGTTCAAGCAGTGAGCCATTAACCGCGCAAATAAATAGAGCTTTCGGCATTCATTTTAAAGTTTTTTTTGAGGTCTTTCTTCAGCAATGGCTTCAAGTTCAAATATTTCCTGTGGCCGGCTTTTTCCCTTTAAAATTACCGGTTCCAGCTGTTTGAATTTCACTTTGTCGCCCACTTCCCGCAAAACCTGTTCCGAAAAAAGAATTTGCCCGGGCTTCGCAAGACTTTCCAGTCTTGCCGCGATGTTTACCGCGTCACCAAGAGCAGTGTACTCTTTGTGATTGTCTGAGCCAAGATTGCCGACAAAAACCTCGCCGGTATTTATGCCGATGCCAATATGAAATGCCTTTTCAGAAGCATCATCAAGATTTTGCCACATTTCACTCAGCGCTTCACGCATCTCAACGGCAGTTTTCAATGCACGAAAAGCAGCATCCGGCTGAGTGATTGGAGCACCAAAGAGAATCATTATCGCATCACCAATAAACTTATCTATCGTTCCGCCATTCCTGAAAATTATCTCCGTCATGCGATTAAAATAATCATTTAATAGATTACTGATAGCCCACGGGTCCATTTTTTCTGCAATCTGGGTAAACCCTCTGATATCAGCAAACACCACCGTAATTACTCTTTTTTCACCCTGAGCACTTTTCTCATATTCGCTGCGGCTGATCAGCTTTGCCACTTCCGGCGAAACATATTTTTGCAGAACCGAAAAAAGGTTCTGCCGCTCACGACGCTCCTGATAATATTTTTTGAAAGCAGAAATCACATACACACAAAGCAAACTCGTTGCCAACAGGAAAAAATTAGTCAGCAAACCCTTTGAAAAAAACAGATAAAAAGCAAAAAACAAAAGAAAAAAAAGCGAAAGCAATAAAACCAGCAATCCCGCAAGCGGGTTTAAAGCGCTCAACAAGCTCGCAAAAGCAAAATTGCACAATAGAAAACCCGCAAATTCTTTGCCCGGGGGAACGCTATGCAAGACCTGATTGCCCAGGAGATTCTCGATTATATTGGCCAGAATTACGACACCGTATTCCTGCTTTCTTTTTGGGAAAAGACTGAAAAACATTGCTGGAATATCTTGAAAATCCCGGTAGACAGGGTTAACAACCCCGACCAGCAGCACCTTACCCCCAATCAACTTTTTGTAAACTTCTTTCTGCAGCTCACTCGGATGCAAGAATTCTGAAAGAGGAATCACACTAAAATTATCTAGATCGCCGTAGTAATTGATAAAACCAAAACCATTAGCGAGCTTCATCCTGGTTTCATTATTCAAGGAACTTTTGTTGATAAATTTCACTTCACCCAGATTATCGTCGATCATGACTTGCCCGGATTTCTCGGCAACTGCTAACGGTAATGAATAGACAATCCGATCATCAACACTTGTGTAGGGAAGGTAAAAACGCCGGATTGAATCAAAATCTCTTTTTATTCCCCGGAAAATGTTAACGTAACCATGGCTCAAATTTTTATTTGCAAGATCTTTCCAGGGTTCGACATAGGTTTCGGCCTGGCCAATACCCGGCGAACCCTGAAAAGTTGAACTCATGACAATCGGCCCAGGATAGGCTTCCAGGCTATCGATCAGCAAGCGATCATCTTCACTGCTGATGCGCCGTTCGAAAATAACGTCAAAAGCCAGCACCCCCGGACGGTACTGTTTGGCAGCATTAATCAAATCAGCATAAACTCTGCGCGGAATCAAGCCTGAACTGCTGATAGAATACTTTTCGAACGAGTCTTTATCTATCCCAATTATGACAACATTTTCCGATCGCCCTGAAAAGTTTTTCAGGTTGATGAAAATATCATATGAATAATTGAGCAGATAGGTATTGACCCCAGAGAAATAAAACAGGCAAACAACAATCAGGGCCAGCAGAAAAGAACGAAGAAGCTTGTTCAACACCGGAATTACTTTCTTCCTTCCAGATTGATATCAGTGCTTTCTGTGCCTTTATCACGAGAATAAAGCTTCTCATCGT
Source organism: uncultured bacterium (assembly GCA_964613435.1). GTDB lineage: Bacteria > Muiribacteriota > Ozemobacteria > Ozemobacterales > Ozemobacteraceae > DYKG01. The sequence continues at coordinate 640 of CAZTHA010000324.1, read as the reverse complement.
CCGCTCCAGCAGAGTCGTAGCTTTTCACTTCTGGCTCGACACTGGCTTTTTTCTCAAAAACCCACTGTTGATTAGCCTCAACCATAAGCTCTTTTCCGCCTTTGGCAACCCCAACCTTGCCACGAACCAACGCCACCGTTATATTTTCAGAGGAATTTTCAACTTTTCCCATGGTTTGATAAATTGAGACCACAGCGTCATCGGCGGTTATTTCAAGATTCGTGGTCCGATTTTCAACCGGCGGAACGAAAAATGTCATCAAGCCATTTACCAGATTAACGACAAAGGTTTTTCCATCATTCTTCAGCGGCTTGATGACAAGCTTGCTGTTAAGTGAATTCTTCTCACTGTAGAAAAGATGAATCTTGGTGTTGTCATGCAAATAGGCAATCGTAGCCATCGAGTCCTTGCCAACTTCGATCGTGTCATTTTCCTTCAGAGGCTGATCCTTTACGGCTGGCACAGCATTAACCGTCACCGAACCGCTAAACTCGGTTATTTTGGCCAAGGCTGCCGAAGAGTTCTGACCAGAACCGCATCCCGTTGCCAACAAAAGCCCGGTCAGCAGACAAAAAATGACACTCACGAACAAACCAACTCTTTTCATAACGTTTTCTCCTTAAAACAATCGTAACTACTT
>CAZTHA010000323.1:0-5045 GCA_964613435.1 uncultured bacterium | reverse complement strand
TTTTGCAGATTGCGGCTGAAAAAATCCAAAAGATTGCCTGGTCATATCCTGAAAAAGACAAGGAAGAATTTGAGATCGCCAGGTCTACAGCCAGTGAAAGCATGACTTTGAACAAACTCGGGCAAGACCAGCAGACTAAAAAGTCGGCTGCTGACGCAGCTCTTAATTTTTTCGCCAATCTGACCTTCGATGACTTCATCGCGACCGATAGTCCTGAACTACATCCAAATTTTGGTGACCATCTCTCGCTTTGGCTTGAATGCTTCGACGGGTTCAAAGTAAGTATGCGGCTGAGTTCCGGACCGGTGGAACTTCCCGGACTTGGCAAAATGAATCTGGTCTGGCTGACGGCAGAATATGCCGGTGCTGATGCTTCTTTACGAGCCACCGCCGATGAAATTGCCTCATACTCGCATAAATTCGTTTTTGCTTTGCGTGAACACAAACTTAAGCCGGTTTTGATCAAATCCGGAAATCTTATTGAGGCAAAGCCGAAGCCTGTTGATCAAAATGCTTCTGCAACCGCCGAAGTCTCTGATCTGCAAAAGGTATCTGCCAGCCATATACTTGTTGCCTACAAGGGAGCTGAGCGCAGTAAAGCCGAACGCAGTGAAGACGATGCTAAAAAGCTTGTCAAAGAGCTTCTTGCAAAAATCAAAAAAGGCGAAAGCTTTGAAAAGCTTGCCGAAGATAATTCGGATTGTCCGAGCGGAAAAGCCAAAAAAGGCTCTCTTGGCGAATTCGGTCGTGGCGTTATGGCCAAAGAATTTGAACAAAGCGCTTTTTCGCTAAAAGTCGGTGAAATTTCCGACGTCGTTAAAACCGCTTTTGGTTACCATATCATTCGCAGAGATAAATAGCCCTTCTGATACATAGCTTCTCCCTAATTAAAGCGCCGGTTCCCTTGTTGGAGCCGGCTGTTTTTCTCATTAGAACCAGTTTAGACAGACTTTTTTTGCAAAATCTGTTATTATTTATCGATAAATTTAAAACAGAAAGGAACCTGTTTTTTTTACAGCCACTTTATTTGTCAGAGAATTTTATTCTAATAGGCATTTAAACTGGGACTAAAACAACTGGTAACCCGAAATTATATGTCTGGTGAAATTAGAAAAGAAGAAAAAAAAGTTTCTTTTTTTAAGCTTATTTTACTGCCCTTTTTTGTAATTTCCATTTTTTCGCAATTCTATTCAAATGCATTTTTGATGGCTTTTCTCGTCGACAATTCTCCAGCGGTAAAGCTGGTTCGCACCAATCCAAATGCAGATATGATCGATGTCATGAAGCTCATTCGCAACTCGCAAAACTTTAGCCTTAATGTTCAGGGAAAGGTTTACATTTCTCAGAAAGAAGGACAAGGAAGCGCCGAGGTTTCCGGAGACTTATGGGCTGCTGGATTGCGCCTGGTTTTGTTGCTGCTTTTATATTTCTGGTTTCGGCCATTTTTTACCTATATCAGAAAGAGAGCCGAAGACCTTAAAGAATTAGCCGTTAAGCGCTATAACAACTTTTATCTCGGCATTTTTTCATATTTTTTCCTTGCCCATTTGTTGATGTTTTTTATCGCGGCATGGAAAGATTCCCTGCCTGAAAATCTTGGTGGAGCTATCGCGTATCATCTCATCTGGTGGATAATCGAAAGTTACCTCTTCTATCTTTTCCTTGAGCCAACATTGTTTATATATATCAGCGGCATTTTCGTCGATGGCGAATTTACCCGGCCAAGTCGTTCAAGCTTGAGTATCTATGGCAAGTTGCTAAGTATGCTTATCTTCCTCATGCTATTGCCCCTGGGAATAATTGCCGCTTATATTCATTATGACTACATGGTTCTCGATGCCTACAAGATGAATGCGCTTATTCTGATTGCAACCTCGGCGGCTTTTCTGATCGGTAATTTGCAGCTACTCTACAAATCCGTGCAGGAACCCATAAATTTCCTTGTCGAGAAGATGCAAAAGCTTGCAGAAGGCGATTTTAATGTCCAGACCTCGGTTCTTTTCGACGATGAAATCGGTCGGTTGAAAACCAATTTCAACATGATGGTTGGCCAGCTCAAAGAACGGGAAGAGATCAAAGATACCTTTGGCAAATATGTTTCAATTGAAATTGCCAAACATTTGATTGAAAATCGTAAAATCGATCTGGGTGGCGAAAATATCGTCGCGACCATTCTCTTTTCCGATATTCGCAACTTCACCTCGATGAGCGAAAAGATGTCTCCTGAAGAAGTGGTCAGCATGCTCAACACCTATTTTTCATATATTACCGAGCCGATTATGCAAAACCGCGGAGTCATCAACAAGTTTATCGGCGATGCTGTCATGGCGATTTTTACGCCGCACCTTGGCTCAGAAAATCATGTTGAAGATGCAATCAATGCTGCTTTGGGCATGCGGGCAAAATTACAGGAGCTTAACAGTTCGGGGCAACTCAAATATCCGGTTCAATTCGGTGTTGGCTTGAATAGCGGCGATCTGGTCGCGGGCAATATCGGAACCGAAAAGCGCTTCGAATATACGGTCATTGGCGACACGGTAAACGTTGCTTCACGAATGGAATCCCTCTCAAAGCAACTGGGTCATGATATTATTCTAAGTATGTCCACTGTTGACCTGGTTTCAACCGAGCTGAAATCAGCTTTGCAGCTGGAAAAATCAGATCCGGTCCAGATTAAGGGCAAAAGTGAGCCAGCGTCGGTTTTCAAGCTCATCGGGAGAAATAAAAACAATGGCTGAACCCGAGCCTCAGGCCTGGCACATTCATATGGGATTCAAGAGCAATGGAATTATCGAGAATATCGATGATGAAGGTGTTGGCGAGATTGTCTTTCGCATTATGCTTTAAATTCAAAGGACATTCGCTTGATAAAAATCACGGCAATACACAAAACCTTTTCTCCTGACCTTCCCGGTGAAAAAAAAGTTCTTAAGGGTGTTAACCTAACCATTTCAGAAGGCGAAACCCAGTTCCTGCTTGGAGGCAATGGGGCAGGTAAAACAACTCTGCTGCGCATTATCAGCACTCTTTTGCCGATGAGTGATGGCACCGTGATGGTAAACAATCATGACAGCAAGAGTTCCCCCGATGAAATCAAAAAATCGATTGGATTTTTTTCGGCCAGCACAGGGCTTTATGAAAGACTTACCGGTTATGAGTTCCTGGATTTTTTTGGCAGAATGTATGGACTGGATAAAGCCGAATTTGCCGCCAAATTGCATGAAATAACCAACCTTTTCAGAGTTGATGACTGTCTGCATCTGCGTTGTTCGGCAATGAGTTCGGGACAGAAACAAAAAATGAATATTGCCCGGGCTATTTTGCATGATCCGCCTATTTACATCATGGATGAACCGACTCTCGGGCTAGATGTCGAGAGCCTGGCCGGCATTCTCGATTTTATCGTCTACCAGCGCCAGAGGGGCAAAACACTTCTAATCGTTACCCACAACATGGAAATGGTCCATAAGCTGGGTGGTAGAGTCGCATTTCTTATCGATGGGATTATTCGCCATAATCTTACCGTAGAGGAAATGATTGAAGCTAGTGGCAAGAACAATCTGATCGATGCCTACAGGTTTTATGCCAATGCTTGATAAACAAAGAATTTTTAATATTTTCAAAAAAGAACTTAAATTTACTCTGCGTGATCCGGACCTTATTCTTACCATCATTTTGCTTCCGATGATCATTTATCCGTTAATGGCTCTCGGCGGCTCCATTTTTGTCGGTCAGGCCATGCAAAAGGTTGAAAAACAACAGGTAAAAGTTCTCTTGCCAGAAGTATTGCGCAATTATGAAAGCAGGCTTGCCACTGATTCCCTTTTAATAAGCTTTTCACCGAAGCCAGATCAGGAACTCGAAAAATTGAAAAACGGAGAATTTGACTCGCTGGTGGTCGTCGCCACTGCTTCTGCTAATTTTGCCGAAAAGGATTCGCTCGAAACCCTGGGACTGAGAATCTTGTATGACAGCACCCGCTGGCGAAGCGATAAGGCTTCGGATGAAATTTACGATAAGCTTCAGGATATTCGCCAGGACCTGCGGGAGCTTCGCCTTAAAGATAAAAATTTGCCATCAGAATTCTTTTACCCGATTGGCATGAAAGTCAAAGATATCGCCAAGCCTGAAAAAAAAGGCGGTTACATGGTGGGCAACATTTTGCCAATGATAATCATCATATTTTCCATGCTCAGTGCATTTTATTCAGCTATCGATCTGACCACGGGTGAAAAAGAGCGGGGAACTCTTGAAACTCTTCTGCTTAGTCCAGTTCCTTTCAATGAAATCATCCTTGGCAAATTTCTGACCATCGTTGCGGTCATTCTGCTTTCGGTCGGAATCAACCTTCTGTTCATGGGCGGGACTTTTCAATTTGGCCTGTATCAAATGGGAAAAATTATTTCTGAAAATCTGGTCATCCAGATTTCCTTCAAAGTAACCGGATTGATTTTTCTATTGATGATTCCTTTTGCGGCAACGGTTGCCGGACTGATGATGTCGGTATCTTTCATGGCGCGCTCGATGAAAGAAGCCCAGAATTATCTGGCACCCTTATTGTCAATTATGATCATTCCGTCAGTTTCTGGTGCCGTTCCCGGCATGGATCTTTCGTCATTCACTGCCTGCCTGCCGATCGTCAACCTTTCGTTGATGCTCAAGGCCTTTTTTGTCGGCGAATGGACCATGAACATGTACCTGCTTACTTTTGCCGCCTGCCTGGGACATTGTGCTATTGTCATGGCCCTCGCATTCAAACTGTTTCGCGCCGAAGATATTTTTGACCGAGGTTCAAGCGAGTTTGCCCATCTGTTTCATCCGGTACCGGCAACACAGACCTCGCCAACTGCCCGGGCCGCGGTTTTTATTTTTGGCACGGTTGCTGCATTGGCCTTCGTTGCCGGTGATTTTTTGCAGAATAATCCGAGATGGAGTCTGGTAACTGGCTTGGCTCTGCTTCAGCTGCTGATTATTCTGGCTCCGCCGTTGATTTATCTGGTTTTTTATCGCTATCGAATAATTGCCGCCCTGGATCTGCAAATATC
>CAZTHA010000322.1:0-5058 GCA_964613435.1 uncultured bacterium | reverse complement strand
CCCGGTTGAGCAACAAGATGCGATTGACGGCTTTTTGCAGATGGTCGAAGCACTGCAGGAAATTGAAAAAAGTTTTTCGACCCGTATCTTTGTCGGTGCCCATGCCGGCGAGGTAATTGCCGGGTTGCTTGGGGTCGGTGACCAGTGCGATTTTACCATGATCGGTGATTCGGTCAACATTGCTGCCCGCATCCAGGCCGTTGCTGAAGACATTCAGGATGATTCAGCCCTCTTCAGTCAGAGCCTGTTCGCGCTTATGCCGGCCCGGGTCAACGTAAAAAAGGTTGGTTCCATTAATTTGAAAGGCAAAAAAGACGCCTTTGACCTGTTTGCCTTTTCGAAAGTTATGTAAATCTGGTTCGATTTTGATCAAAAATTAATTCTTTTTGCCTAAGTGGCAAAACTACCATTAATTCAGAATGTTTCTCAGGTTTTCTCTTTTTGCCGGGCGAGGGGATTCCGTTTTATCAATGTTTTTCTTATAATGATAAAAATGTCTTCAGGAGAATCAAGCTTTGCTGAACTGGTTTAGGGCAAAAACAGCATTTCTGGCTCTGTCGATGTTTTTGTGTACCGCAGTTTCATTTGCCGACAATGCCTTTGAACCAATGCCGAATAACCTTGAAGATCAGCCGATCGATGCAACCCAGTTGTTCAAGAAGCATGCCGAAGGTTTTTTTGAGCCTCTTGCTTTTGCCGAAACGGCAGTAGAAGCGAAATCTGCAATTGAAAGCATGCTCGATGAGCCAGGTCTGCTCGCTTATGCTGATCGAAAACCTCCTCAAGTTGGAGATGTGGAAGTATTCAACTCGGTTAACCTCGCCAGCAATTCGCCGATTCGAATTCAGGCAGTATTGAAAAAGATTGGCACCCATTGCTACGTTTATCTCGAAAAGGGGCAGCGCGTCGACGACAAAACCATCGCCAACATTGCCGCCCATTTTGATCGAAAAATAGTACCCCAGGTCAGATCGATGTTTGGCAGTGAATGGAGCCCGGGCATCGATGGTGACAAGCGAATAACTCTCCTGCTGATGAATATTCGCGATGGCTATGATCCTTCGCGAGGTCGAAATACCTTTACTTCCGGCTATTTCAATGCCGGCGATGAATTTCCCCGAAGCAAGAACTCAAACAGTAATCAGCGCGAAATGCTTTACCTTGATACTTACCCCGGAAAGGCCGGCTCGGTAAAGTTTCTGAGCGTTCTGGCCCACGAATACCAGCACATGGTTCATTGGTATCATGACCCCAAAGAATTCGACTGGGTCGATGAAAGCCTCTCGCAATTGGCACCTTTTTTGTGCGGTTACGGGCATCCGCCCCAGGTAATGGCATTTGTTCGCAGCCCCGATAACAATCTCTGCGCCTGGTCCCAGAAAACGGCATTGGCAAACTATGGCCAGGTCTACCTCTGGGCTTATTATATCGCGACCCACATAGCTTCAACCGAAGATCGCCGGCGTGAATTCGTCCGTAAAATGGTCGATCAGAAATCCCAGGGGCTCTCCGGGCTTAACGCCGCCATTAAAAAACAGAAGATCAAAAACAATGTCGCCAATCTCTTTCGCAGTTTTTCGCTGGCCAATTATCTCAATGATTCGCGGCTGGCCCGTGGGGCATACGGCTATGACAAGCATCTGGCCAAATTGATGATTCGCCCGGATCTTCGGGTCACCGGCTTCCCCGTGCGTGGTAAGTCAAGCGTCAAGCCCTGGTCGGCCCGGGCGGTAAACATCGATCAGGTTTCCGCTATTAGAGGAAAAGAAATTCAAATCGACTTTGCTGGGCAGAAAGTCGCTGCCGGAAAATATGCCAACAGTTTTGACGTCGCATTCGTCAGCTATTCGAGTGATCGCAAAGCTGTTCCTTCGGTTGAATGGCTGACTATCAGAGAATATAAGGGGCGTCTGAAAGTCAAGGTGCCTGCAAACCATAATCGCGCATTCTTGCTGGTGGTAAATCGAGGCTCAACGGTTATGAAGGTCGAACAAACCTATGCCAGTGGCGCCAAACCTGCGGTTTTTTCGTTCTCATTATCTTATGACGGTGCGCCGGTTGCTACAACGCGCAGTAGCTCATCGTCGAGAAGACGGGTCGACCGCGCGTCCGCCCGCCGAATGCTAGATGAAATCGTTCAGTCTCCCTTCAGCCCCGAAGATTTGAACGCCAATATTCTGGCGCAAAGGGATGACACTGAAGCGAATGCCGATGACGTGGCCTTTGAACTTGCTTTCCAGAAAATTGCTGACAGCGAAGAAGAGCTGGTGCAGCAAATTCGCAGCGACATTGCCGAAGGCGATACCGGTTTGCTTGAGATGGTGACCCAGGTTTACCTGGCGCAGAATGAAGATGGCAAAGTCAAGCTCGAGCCCCTGAAAAGCCGGATTGTCGATATTTTGAAATTCGAACAACTGCAGGGCAACGAAACTTTCAATTCCTGGATCGACCAACTCGACATCTGATCGGCACCGAATTCATCGAAATTGCCTGTGCCCGGTGGTCATTCGCAAGGCTCTTATAACCTCAGCTGCCAGTTGAGAATTTCGCCGGCATGCTTTTTTAACCAGTCGCGGTGCCGCCGATAGTCAGGACAACGCTGTTGCACCAGCGCCCAAAATCTTTCTGAATGATTCATTTCCTGCAGATGAGCCGTTTCGTGCACCACGACATAGCGCAAAACATCGGGTGGGGCCATGATCAGCCGCCAGTTGAAGTTTAGATTGGTTTTACCAGAGCAGCTGCCCCAGCGTGAGCGTGTGTCCTTGATGGCGATGTTGTTGTATTGCAGGCCAAGCTCGCGGCAAAGGGTGAATGTCTCGTTGTTGAAAGTTGAGCGGGCCTGGGCTTTCAGCCAGTTCAAAACCTGTTTGTTGCAGTATTCCCCATGCTCGGCGGCGGCAACCGTAGACGGAATCTTTACCCGCAGCGTCTCCCTTTCAAGCAGAACCCTGCCGAAGCCGAATGGCGTCGGTTCCGGGCAGACTATCGTCGGGGTGCCTTTAAACAGCAAATTGGCGGCAATCGGTTCAGACAACTTCGTCGTAAGTTCCTTTGCCGGTTTTGACCAGTTTTTTGAAGCCATGTTTCTTGAGATTGTCGTCAGAAAGCAATTTATGATCCGATCGATCTTTGAACGGCTTGGCTGCATGAATGAGGCGAACGATTTCGTTGTTGCACTCGGGGCAATTGGTTAATGCCTCTTCCCTGATTCCCTGAAAGGTGTCGAATGATTCGCGACATTTATCGCAGCTCTTCTCCGGGTCTCTCGCCCGATAGGTATAAATAGGCATTATTGTTCTCCTGTGCAGATTTAAGGCGTCCGCGACTGTTCAATCAGCTCTCTGACTTCGCGGTAATTTTTTTCTCTGGAATCATATAATAGCCCGTCTGACTTGATTTTTTCAATAACTGTAACGAAATCGGGCCTAAAATTATCTTCGCCGCAGCATTTTTTCCATTCCTGCGGGAAATTTTCCAGCGCGACTTTGCGCTGTACCGAAGCTATTACGAACCGCTCTGCCAGGTCAAGCTGCAGCAGGCGGGTATCTGGAACCGAAGAAAGATCTTTTTCATAACTGTACACCGCCGGGAAAGCACCACTAACCCCGGTTCCTTCACCTTTTAAAATGCTATACAGATCAAAGCTGTACCAGAAGCATTTTAAACCGGGCACAACCCGGAGAGTGGTTTTATTCTTGCCACTGACGAATTCCGGGCCAAGTTGTGAGTTGCCGCAGGGAACCTTCTGGCTGAGATGAAACTCGTGTTCCAGCATTACCAAAGTCTTGGCTTGCAGAGCTGGTTGGGCCTTTTCATTCTGAACGAATTCGGAAAGCTTTGCGTAAATGCTGTCCGGACCAAAGTTGTAAAATGGAAACCCGCGCTTCCGCCACCACAGTGACAGTTTTCGGAAAAAAGCGGCTGCCGAACCGGCAAATAGATTGCCGATCAAAAAACGCAAGGATAGATTGAACCGGTCACAATTGTACATGCCTTCTACCAGTTTACCGATATCCTGTATTTCCAGGGCTTCAGCTGCTTCAAGCCACCTGGTGCGCAATACGGTATAGGGTGGCTTGGCCATGCAATTAAGATCACCGGCCGCGACCCTTTTTTCGAGAGGAGTGCCGCGCAATACTTTGACCAGACTGATTTGAATGCTGTGCGGCTGCAGGCGATAAACATCATCGAGACTGGCGAGAAAATCGGCAAAGCTGTCTTCTGGCAAACCGCCAAGCAGATCCAGGTGCAGGTAACAGCCGGTATTGGCACGCAGCCGCGCCACGTTTTCCTGAAGGTTTTTCAGGTTGAAACGCCGGCTGACACTGGTCAGCGCGAGCTTGTTAGTCGACTGGACGCCGATTTCGAGGTGGAACATTCCTTCCGGGGCCTGCTGCAGCAGTGAAAAAATCTCTTCATTCATGAAATCAGCCTGGAATTCAAAATGAAAATTGATGCACTTATGATTGTTGTCAATTATATATTTGATTATTTGCGCGGCCCGATCGAAGTCGAAATTGAACGTGCGGTCGGCAAATCGAATCTGGCGGTAATTGGCGCTGAAGAACCAGTCCAGGTCTTGCTTGACCCGCTCGAGCGAGTGATTGCGCACCGGCCCTTGAACCGAGCTCAGACAGTAAGAACATTTTGACGGGCAACCTCGCGAAGCTTCGTAATAGGTAAAACCGTGGCCCTGGCCGAAATAGCCACCGGTAAAAGGGGAGGGGATCTCATCCATATTCTTGATTAGCTCTCGATCAGGGTTTTTGCGAATGGCGCCGGCACGACGGAAGCTGATTCCATAAAGGTCCTGGGTTGGGCGGTTATTGATCAAGGCATCGAGAAGCTCGGCAAGCGTCGCCTCGCCTTCCCCACGAATGATAAAGTCAACGAATTCATTTTCCTGAAGAATTTGCGTGTCGATATATGAGGCTTCCGGGCCACCGAGAATTATGGTGGTTCCAGGACTGGCGGCTTTAACTGCCGCACAGACAGTTAAAACTCTTTCTAGTGACCAGATGTAGACCGAGAATGCTAAAATGTCCGGCTTTGCCA
>CAZTHA010000321.1:0-5059 GCA_964613435.1 uncultured bacterium | reverse complement strand
GATGATCTGAATCGGGCAAAAAAATTCCTCGAAGTCCATAACGAACTCTGATCATAAGGTCATCAAAGGGCTGTCCCTGGCTGGGGCAGCCTTTTTTGTTTAAAAAGCTTTATGTTTGCCGAGTTTTACTATAGAATAGCAATTCAAAATCAGGGCTTGAAAGCCACAGGAGTTAAAAAATGAGTTATTGCGTATTTTGTGGAAAAGATCTTCGTCGTGGTGGTGATTTCGTTAAAAATACCGACGGGGTAATTCTATGCAAGACCTGTGTTTCAACTGCCAGTGATATTTTTCTGCGCAAGGACGCAAGTTTGAAAAACGCGCCTGGTGCGGCAGCCTCTTCTGGAAAAGTGGACTTGCACCAAATCGTTCGCGAATACAGCCCGAGAAAAATCTATGATGCACTTTCTGATTATGTAATTGGCCAGGAAACCGCAAAGAAGGTTATTTCTCTGGCAGTTTACAATCATTATAAAATCCTTTCGATGATCAACGATACCGATGTCGAGTTTGAAAAATCCAATATTTTGCTGCTTGGGCCGACCGGGAGCGGTAAAACCCTCATTGCCAGAACTCTTTCGAAGATTCTGAAAGTGCCATTCGCACTTGGAGATTGTACAAGCTTTACCGAAGCTGGTTACGTGGGCGACGATGTCGAAAACGTTCTTTTGTCGCTGCTGATCGATGCGAATTATGAAGCTGAAGAAGCGCAAAAGGGCATTGTTTATCTTGATGAAATCGACAAAAAAACCAAAACTTCAAACAATGTATCGATTTCAAGAGATGTTTCGGGGGAAGGCGTTCAGCAAGCGTTTCTTAAACTGATCGAAGGTACCGAAGCGAATGTACCTCTGACCGCTGGAAGAAAAAACCCCATGTCACAGCAGATCGTGAAAATCGATACCCGCCATGTTCTCTTTATTTGCGGCGGCGCCTTCGTTGGTCTTGAAAAAATCATCGAAAAGCGTACGCGCAAGAATACTGGTATTGGCTTCGGCACTGATCCGCAGCCAAAAGACAAGGCTGACTCGTCGCTGTTTCACCAGGTTGAGGCCGAAGATCTCATGGAGTATGGCTTCATTCCAGAATTCGTTGGTCGTTTGCCAGTCAAGGTTGCTCTCAACGGTCTTGGTAAAGAAGAATTCATCAGAATTCTCAAAGAACCCAAAAATGCGATTGTTCGTCAATATGCCAAGCTTTGTGAAATGGATGGTTGCGAGCTTAAGTTCACAGATGATGGCATCGTTCGCGTCGTCGAAGTCGCGATGGAAAGAAAGACTGGTGCGCGTGGACTAAGAGCCGTTTTTGAGCGGATTTTGCGCAACGACATGTTCTTGCTGCGAGAAAATGGCCAAAAACAGATTCTGGTTTCGTCAGAGTACGTAGACCAACAACTGCAAAGCCAGGAAGACGACTTCAAACGTGAGCTTGAAGAGCTTAGTCAGAAAGAAGAAATGGTTCAGGAAACACAAGCCCAGGAATTGATTGCCTAGAAAAACGAATTAGTTACGTTCTCTAAAACTAAGATTTTCTCGCATTTAATGCGATTTTAGAGTTAAAAAAACAGACTGTCATGGTTAGACAGTCTGTTTTTGCTTTCCTGTTGAAGCCGAAGCAGTTTCTTCAGCTGGCGCTTTCCTGCAGAACCGGCCCGGCATTTTTTACTTCCGGATCGACCTGGGCTTCGAATTTGGTGAAGTTGTTGGCAAACCTTCTGGCCAGATCGGCTGCGGTATTTCTGAAGGCTTTCTTGTCCTGCCAGGTATTGACCGGGGTAAGAATTTCTTCGGGCACTCCTGGGCAACTGGCCGGAACTTCAACGCCAAAGATCGGATCTTTAACAAACTTTACCTGATCCAGACTTCCATCCAAAGCAGCTTTGAGCAGGGCTCTGGTATATTTTATCTTCATGCGCGAGCCAGTTCCGTAGGCTCCGCCGCTCCAGCCGGTGTTGACCAGCCAGATTCGTGTATTGTGCTTTTTCATGTTTTCACCGAGCATTTTTGCGTAGGTGAAGGGGTGGTGAACCATGAACGGTGCGCCAAAACATGCTGAAAATGTTGCGGTTGGCTCGTTAATTCCGGATTCGGTTCCAGCCAGTTTGGCGGTGTAACCTGAAAGGAAATGGTACATTGCCTGCTCTGGGGAAAGGCGGGCGATTGGAGGTAATACGCCAAAAGCATCGGCAGCGAGGAAGAAAATGTTTTTCGGGTGGCTGCCCATTCCCTCTTGAACACAGTTATCGATATGGCTGGTTGGGTAGGTGGCTCTTGAGTTTTCGGTGATGGTATCTTTGTCGTAGTCGGGTACACGATTTTCATCGACGACAACGTTTTCGAGAATAGAGCCGAAGCGTATCGCGTCGAAAATTTGCGGCTCAGCCTCGCGGGAGAGCTTGATACATTTGGCATAGCAGCCGCCTTCAAAATTGAAAATGCCCGATTCGGTCCAGCCGTGTTCGTCATCACCGATCAATCGTCTTTCCGGGTCAGCCGAAAGGGTGGTTTTGCCGGTTCCACTCAGGCCGAAAAACAGTCCGGTTTCGCCGTTTTTGCCGACATTGGCAGAACAATGCATCGGAAAAACACCATTCTTGGGAAGCAGATAATTCATTACCGAAAAGATTCCCTTTTTGATTTCTCCACCGTAATGTGAGCCGCCGATAAGAATTATTTTTTCCTGGAAATTCACGAGGATGAACACGTCGGAATTGAGTCCCATTTCTTTCCAGTTTTGCGGATAGAAGTCGCAAACATTGAAAACCGTAAATCCGGGGGTGTCTTCGATTCTGTCGTTTTTCCCGGGTCTGATAAAAAGTGTTGCGGAAAAAAGGGCGTGCCAGGCTTTTTCAGCTACTACTCTGACCTGAAGTCGATTTTTCGGGTCGGCCCCGGCAAAACCGTCGAAAACGAATACTTCTTTTTCTTTCAAATATTCTTTTGATGCGGCAAAAACTTTTTTCCAGTTTTCTTCAGAAATCGGTTTATTGATTTCTCCCCACCAGACATCGTCCGTTCCCGGAGTTTTTACTATAAATCGGTCGTTGGGCGATCTGCCGGATCGAGTCCCATTGTTGCGATCCACAAGCAGGGCTCCATTTGCTGCGAGTCGGCCTTCACCGCGGTTAATGGCCCTTTCAATCAGCTCCGGAATCGGAAGATTGCGATAAAGTTTTCCGGAATGGTCAAAATTTAGATAACTGATACAGCTTTTTCCAGACATGCGATTTTCTCCTTGCCTTGATGATGAAGCACTATATTTGCCGATTGTAACGCTATTGAGGATATAGGGCAAGAAATTTAAGGGATTTGCTTGAAATTTTCGGCAATAAATTCAATAATAGTTTCAGGAGAGGAAGATGCAGGATAATTCCGGTCACCGCGAAAGGCTTAAGCAGAGATTTGATCATACCGGTCTTTCCGGTTTTTCCGATCATGAAGTTCTTGAACTTTTGCTTTTCTTCGTTATTCCGCGCAAAGACACCAAAGGTTTGGCCAAACAGCTCATTAAAGAATTCGGCTCCCTCGAGGCGGTTTTCGCCGCAAATCATGACAGCCTCATGAAAATAAAAGGGGTGGGGGAAAATACCGCCAGGCTGATCAGGTTTTTCCGCGAGGCCTCGCAATTCGCCGTCAAAAGAAAGGCTTTTGGTGAGGCACCGATAATTTCATCCGCCTCAGCCCTGATCGATTATCTGGGCGCGACCATGGCTAATTTGCCCGAAGAGCAGTTTCGAGTCATTTTTTTTGATAACTCAAATAGAATTTTAAAGGACGAAATTCTCTCAGAGGGTATCGAAGATCAAACCGCGGTTTATCCCAGAAAAGTCGTAAAAAGGGCTTTGATGATAAATGCTACCGGCTTTATCGTAGTCCACAACCATCCGACTGGGCAGCTTAATCCTTCAAATGCCGACAGAAATATAACCCGGGCACTGCTGGCTGCTGCCGAATCGCTCGATTTGCGTTTGCTCGACCACATCATCGTTGGTCGTGAAGGCAAGGGATACTTCAGTTTTCGCGAAAACGGCCTGTTGTAAAATTATTCCTGACCGTTGATGAAGCCGTTGGGGTGATCGCCCCTTGAAAGCAGGTCGCGGATTTTCCCGTAGAGCACTTCGAGGCCGGCAAGGTTCGATGCACCCTGAGGGATGATAAGGTCGGCAAGATAGCGGGAAGGCTGAACCATATTAATGGCAGCGTCACGCACCGAACTTTCGTATTGGCTGATTATACTTTTGACCGTTCGGCCGCGGTCGATATGGTCGCGCTTGATGCGCCTGATAATGGCCATGTCAAGCGGAACATCGACGTAGATTCTCAGATCGAGAAGAGGCATCAGTTCGGGAATATTGAATAAAAGAAGCCCCTCTACGATTAAAATCGGATGAGGGGCTATTTCAACAGTTTCTTCGAGGCGGTCAGAGGTTTTGAAATCATAAATAGGCCTCTTGATGCTGCGGCCATTTCTCAATTCATTGATGTGATTGATCATCAGGCCAGTTTCAAGAGCATCCGGGTGATCATAGTTCATGATTTTCGGCTTGTCTTTTTTGGCGTAATAATACATGTCGTGTTCCAAAACCCCGATTTTGCCGGGAAAACGCTCGACAACAGCTCTGGAAACACTGCTTTTACCTGAACCTGATAAGCCACATATCCCTATTATGTACATGGGCTAATATTAGCACATGAGCTCAAAAAAACCAACAAAAATAGCTCAAAATAAAGATCGCCCGACATAGCCCCCTTGGGCAGGATCGCGTCGGGCGATGCTTTTTATGAAAGGATATCAGGCTATAATCAGCCGATCAGGCCTTTCAAAGTTTCGGCTATTTTGTCTGCCGATAGACCGAATGATGCCAGTAATTCTTCGGGGGTGCCAGACTTGGGCACGGAAGTAACGGCAACATGCTTGAATTCTTTGATGCAACCGGCCATATTCAGGGCTACGGCGCTGCCAACCCCGCCTTCAGGCGCATGTTCTTCAAAAACGGCGACTTTTCCGTCTGAAGCTTTGATGATTTCCTGCAAATCAGCTTTTGGGAAAGGCTTGAGAC
>CAZTHA010000320.1:0-5073 GCA_964613435.1 uncultured bacterium | reverse complement strand
TCTCCATCAGCGAACCGACATCTTTGACCCGGTAAATACCTGAATCAGTGCCGATCCAGAGGTCTGCGCCGACGTAAGCGAGACCGGAAATGGTTGTTTTCGGCAGACCTTTGATCAGGTTGGTCAGGTCAAGCCAGTTGCTGCCCTTGAGAATGGCCAGACCTTTGTCGGTACCGACAAAAAGCATCTCACCACCGGGAGTAGTCGCCAGCGAGCAGATAACATTGCCCGGCAGCGGACTGTTGCCATCGACACGCTCTTCGATGATGCGGCCATCGCGTTGCGCCCAGTCTTTATGGGTAGAATAATAGCTGATATAGCTGCTGTTGAAATCAGTGACGGTCAGGCCACTCGTCGTTCCAACGGCGACAAGGCCGCGGTATTCCATCAGCACTTTGACATTGTTACCGATAAGCTGACAATTAGCCGGACTCGGCGGGATTTCGATCAGCGACGAACCCATAATCGACTTGGCAGGACCGGTATAGGTCTGAAACATGCCGGAACTGAGACGAGCCATGCCGGCGCGGGTGCCTACCCAAAGCTGACCACGGGAATCGTAAAGAATCTGGGTGACTTCATCGTTGACCAGACCCGCGTTATCGCGAGCCATAGCCTGAAAGGTTCCGCCGCTGTTGTATTCAACGCCATGGGCGGTAGCTACAGCAACCTGGCCACTGTGGCCGGCGGCTGAGCGGGCGCGACCACCGGTGAAAACCGAGCTCCAGCTTCGGCCGTCAAAGCGGGCCGCACCGTTGTCGGTTGCGATCCAGAGGGCATTATCGCTGACCTTTAGATCTTCGATGATGTTTGAACCAAGCACATTGGTGTTTTTGCGAACATGCAGTTTCCAGTTAACGCCGTCAAAGGTGAAAAGACCATTGTCGGAGCCGGCCCAAACCTGATTGGCGAATCCGGCCATGCAGCGAATATTTTCTTCGGGCAGACCTTTACTGCGGGTAAAGTGCTCAACGGTCAGTTCCTTGGGTTTTGCCGGCTCTTTTTTGCCGCCACAGCCAAGGCCGAACAGCAAAAGCGAGAGCGACAGAAAAATGCAAGTCATTCGGCTTTTCATCGGCGGCTCCTGATTATTTTGGATAAACTTTGAGAATATTCTTGATCTCGACGGTTCCTGAAGAGATGCTGGTGCGGTGAGTCACCCCGTGGACGACGATTTTCTGCCCATGCATATCTTTGAGTTTTTCATACCAGACGTCGTCGATGACATCGAGGCCTTTGTCACGTTTGCCCATGCGTTCTTCTTTGATAAACAGACGCTTTTCCTTTTCGCGCCAGTTGATCAGGCCACGCACGGTTTCTTCCTGAGTCCAGATTTTAACCGGTTCTTCAGATTTTTTATCTTTTTTGCGATCTTTTTTGCCACGGCGACGATTCTTTTTGGCTTCCTTTTCTTTTTCGGTCAAATAATCGTTTGGATTCTTAACCTTTACCACTGACTGGGCTGTCCAGAGAAGAATCGGTGCTTTGCTTTCGTCGCCGTCATGAGCTTCGGTTTTATCTTCACCAACTTCGTATTCAGTGGCGATACTACCGATCAGTGCCGCTTCAACAATGTCACCATAGCCGACATGGCTGCGGCGATTACGGCTTTTTCCCGGGGCCGAAGGCAGATCGAAACTGAGCCAGGCACCCTGAGCGACCGGGAGCTGCTCGGTATCCGAGCCGATCAGTTGGATAATCCGCATGGTTACTCGCTCACGATAAATCGACTCGATTTTTCCGATGGCGGTTAATTCGATAACCGAAGCCTGCGCGGCGGTAAGCGAGAGCAATACAAATATCAAAGCCACAACCGAAAGATATGATCTTCTGGCATTCCATGTCGAGTTAAGCATTTATTTCTCCTGACTGATGTCTGAATTGTTCACAAGATTTATAACATAACTTCATATTATGCGCAAAAATAATTCGAGCCGGCTGAACTCGGACGCGGATTCTTGACGAAGGGGGGAAAGGGTGCTAGACTTCGGCCATAATTTCCGCTTGGCAGTGCCAGCTTTGCTGCTGCCCAAAAAGCATTTTAACAAGGAACAAGACATGCAACGCATTGAAGTAGAAAACATCCTGAAAAGATTTGCCCAGGCCAACATCGCTGTTCTTGGTGATGTCATGCTCGACGAATTCTGCTGGGGCAAGGTTGATCGCATTTCGCCAGAGGCTCCGGTGCCGATTGTCCAGGTGAAAGAGGAAACCTGGCGCCCCGGTGGTGCCGCTAACGTTGCCAGCAACCTCGTTGCCCTTGGTGCCCAGGCGCATATTTTCGGCATTGTCGGTGATGACGGCGCCGGCCGCAGACTT
This sequence comes from uncultured bacterium, assembly GCA_964613435.1. Taxonomy (GTDB): domain Bacteria; phylum Muiribacteriota; class Ozemobacteria; order Ozemobacterales; family Ozemobacteraceae; genus DYKG01. Next base: position 2,754 of record CAZTHA010000320.1, on the reverse strand, counting down.
GCCGAGGAGCTTGAAAAGGAAAAAATCGGCACTAGTGGCCTGATCATTGACTCAGGGCGGCGAACTTCGGTCAAGACCCGTGTCATCAGCCAGAAGCAGCAAATGATTCGTGTCGATCGCGAAAGCACCGACAGCATCGATTACGAGCGCCAGAAAGCCATAATCAGCAGCCTGTTCCACATGGCCGACGACCTCGACGGCGTAATCGTTTCCGACTACGCCAAAGGTGTTGTCGTTGAAAGTCTGCTCAAAGAAGTCATCGAAAAATTCAAGAAAATGGGCAAATTTGTCGCCATCGACCCGAAACTCAAAAATTTTGGCATTTACAAGAAACCGACCATCATCACGCCGAACACCAAAGAGGCAGAATCGACACTCGGCCGGGTCTTCGAGACTGAAGAAGACGTTTTGCAGGGCGGTCAGGATCTGCTCAAGGTGACCGGGTCCGATGCCATACTCATTACCCGCAGCGAACAGGGCATGAGCCTTTTCGAAAAGGGACGCAAACCGGTCAGCATTCCCACCCGCGCCCTCGATGTTTACGACGTTACCGGGGCCGGCGACACGGTCATCGCCACTTTCAGCCTTTCACTTGCCGCCGGCTGCCCAATGCCGGAGGCCGCCGAAGTGGCCAATCTGGCTGCCGGCGTCGTCGTCGGTCTGGTCGGCACTGCGGCCGCCACTTCCGAACAGGTTCTCGACCACTACGACCGTATTCACTACAAAGAGGGCCGAAGATAAATGAAAGACTACCTGCTCGAAGACCTCAACCAGCTTAGACTTACCCTGGCCTCGGTCGGCCCGGAACTCACCTTTTCCTTTGCCAACGCAACCACCATGGTCGCCAACTGCCTCAAATCTGGCGGCAAGCTCCTCGCGTGTGGCAACGGCGGGTCTGCAGCCGACGTTGAGCATCTGGCCGGTGAAATTGTCGGGCGCTTCGGTTTCGACCGCCCTTCCCTGCCCTGCGTTTCTCTCTGCACACCCTCGGCAACTTTTACTGCCATCGCCAACGATTATGGCTATGAAAACGTTTTCAAGCGTCAGGTTCAGGGATTCGCCAAACCCGGCGACGTTCTTATCGGCATTTCGACCAGCGGCAACTCGGCCAATGTCGTCGCTGCCTTTGAACAGGCGCGCGAGATGGGGATTAAAACCATTGCCATGACCGGCAACCGCGATTCAAAACTCACCGGTCTCGCCGATATCTGCCTGCGCTCACCTTCCGACAAAACCCCGCGCATCCAGGAAATCCATGGCATTATGGTTCACAGCCTCTGCCGTGCCGTTGAAGAGATTCTTTTTCCGGAAAAAGCCCCGGCCTGCCTGCCACCCGGCAAAATCGTCAGCGCCGCCAAGCTCGCAGAATTTGCCCAGGCGCTCAAAGCCTGGCGTTCGGTTTTTACCAATGGCTGCTTTGATGTTCTCCACCCGGGGCACGTCTATGTTCTGGCCGAAGCGCGAAAGCTCGGAGATCTGCTCATCGTCGGCCTCAATTCCGATGCTTCGATCAGCCGCCTCAAAGGTCCGCAGCGGCCATATCACCGTTTTGCCGATCGGGCTGCCGTTCTTGCCGCCCTTAATTTCGTCGATTATGTAATTGAATTCGATGAAGACACACCGGCCCGCCTCATCGCAGACCTGACCCCGAAAGTTCTGGTCAAAGGCGGCGACTACAGCATCGAAACGATTGTCGGCGCAGAGCATGTCATGAAAAACGGTGGCGAAGTCAAAGTCATTCCGCTGCTCGAAGGTCATTCAACCACAGGGATTCTCAACAACAATGCCCAGTAAAAGAGATTACAAAGTTATTGGTGTCGTCCCGGCCCGTCTGGCTTCGGTCCGACTCCCGGAAAAAATGCTCGCCGACCTCGACGGTCAACCCCTGATTGCAGTCACGGCCCAGTCGGCTTTTGCCAGTGGGGCTTTCAGCGAAGTTATCGTCGCCACCGACTCGGAAAAGATTCAGGCAGCAGTTAATCAGGCCGGCTTCAGGGCCATTCTCACCGACCCGGAACTGCCTTCGGGAACGGCCCGCGTTGCTGAAATAGCCCGCCAGACCGATGCCGACGTCTACGTTAACATTCAGGGTGACGAACCCCTGATCGATGGTGAAGGACTCTGCCGCGTCGCCGACGCCTTCCAGGACCCGGAAGTATGCATGGCAACCCTTTCGTTCCCTCTGCAGCCCGAGGATGAAAACAACCCCAATGCGGTCAAACTCGTGCTCGACAACAAAGGTGACGCCCTCTATTTTTCGCGCAGCATCATTCCCTACCCACGCAATTACGACAAGTTTGCGCCACTCAAGCACATTGGCGTATATGGCTACCGCCGTGCCACCCTGCTCGAGTTGATGCAGCTTCCCGCCTGCGATATCGAAAAAATCGAAAGCCTTGAACAGCTCAAAGCCCTCTACTACGGCATTAAAATACGGGTTCTGCCCGCCGTCCGCGATTCGATCGGAGTCGACACCCATGCCGACCTCGAAAGGGTCAGACAGGAACTGCGCCGCCGCAGTTCTTCCGTCAGTTAAGGAGTCATATCGATGTCACGCTTCGTTTTCATTACCGGAGGAGTTCTTTCGTCACTCGGCAAAGGCATAACCGCTTCAAGTCTCGGCATGCTGCTCAAGGCCCGCGGCATCAACGTTACGATCATGAAATGTGATCCGTATCTGAACGTCGATCCCGGCACGATGAGCCCCTATCAGCATGGCGAAGTTTTTGTCACCGAAGACGGGGCTGAAACCGA
>CAZTHA010000319.1:0-5074 GCA_964613435.1 uncultured bacterium | reverse complement strand
TCTTTGCCTCAAAGTAAAGGACAATTGTGGCGAAGCCGCAAACAAGCTGCTGAAGGAAGCATCTTCAGTCAGAACTGCTCGTGGTATCAATAAATAGATCTTTGAATTAAAAATTTGAAAGCAGGGGCTTTTTGCCCCTGCTTTTTACTATTTTGGAGTATATATGCAAGTTTCATGGGAGATGATGCCAGGCTTTGTCGGTGGTTTTCTCATTGTCTGGTTTGCCTGTCTTCTGGTTGCCTGGCTTTATTCACGGAAAAAAGACTGGAATAAAAGAAGCCTGCCGGCATACGAAAATTTCAAAGAAAATCTGCTTTCCCAACCCGCTGATGCCAAAATTATCCTCATTCCGGGAAGCGTTTCAATACTTTCTCCCGATCAGGTTGTGGTGATAGAGCATTGCCAACGCATGCTTCTGAAGAATCGTGAATTTTTCAACGGGCATGACTGCGAAATTTTTGTGAGCTGCCCCTTTAAATATGAAATTTTACATGAATTCGTTCGCACCAATGACATTAAAGTTGGCATTGATTTTCTCAGCCCGGACTGGACAGGTTTTTGCATGGCCAGCATGGGAAACATCAGCCGAAAAAAGCCTGCCCTTACCTTTTTTAACAGTTTGAGTGCAATTGAGAGTCTTATATGGGGCGATACTGCAAACTGTACCGGCTCTACCTTCATCACTTCGGCAGAGCCAGCAGGTTTGCCCGAAGCAGCAATCGTCTCAGCTTCAATGACTCTTTGCGAAGAAATGTATGCTTTGCCGGCCTACGAAGAAGAAAAGCCAGTCGATAGAATCTTTCTACTGGCTTCTGATCTGGTCAGAGCAACGGTCATTCTTGTAATAATCGTTTTTTCTTTAAGCGAAACCTATATTTCTCTATTTAAATAAGCTGAATCGTTATTAATTAGTCCTGAGAACTATCGAGAGGATTCTGTTTGAAAGGCCCGGGGCGCGGCTGGGACTCTTGAGTCGCCTGTTTAAGCTGGGCTTTGGCAATAGCCAGATTCCTTTTGGCCGCTTCGTGTTCTGGATCTATCTGTAGAGCTTTTTCCCATGATTCGATTGCTTGTGCTAACTGGTTCTGAATGGCGAAATTTACTCCACGCTCTACATGAAGGGTGGGATTTTGTGGAAAATGGCCTATTGCTTCGGCAAGATATTTTTCGGAATTGCCATAATCTTCAGTCCAGCGATAGAAGGAAGCGAGAGCAACCGAGCCATCGGCCGGGTCAGCCTTGTGAGCTGCCTCAAAGAGGTTCTTTGCTTCATCAAGACGATTCTGATCGACGCGAAGATTTCCCAGGGTTATCAGAACTGCAGGGTCATGGGGATCTTTACTCAAGATTTCATTTAAATATTTCTCGGCTTCAGCAAGATTTTGTTCGCTGATCAAGTTCTGAGCCTTCAGAAGCTTGAAGTTTGCCTTATTCGGATAGGTTTCAATCAGGTAATTCAGCATTTGTTGCCAACCGACTTTTTCGCCGGCGTCGGCGATCTTTTGGAGAATGACCATGCCCGCTTCATCGGTATAGTTTATCTCGAGACTTTTTTGATAGTTCTTTATTGCTTCTTCAGTGTCCTTTTGCAGCAGTTGGGCGTTCGCAAGATCAAAATAGGCCCCGGCCGGGTTGGGAACGAAATCCGCACAACTTATCATTGCTGAAATGTAAGTGGGATAATCTTTTTGTGCAATAGCTGCTTTGGCCTTGTGAATCATCATGCTGGCGTGTATCTCCCTGACCCCGAGAGCGAGAGCGATCCCGACAAAAACTACCGTAACTGCAGCTGGAAGACGGTAATGTCGCGCTTTTTCACGGATAAAGGCAAACCCTTCGTCGTATTTCAGCAGGCGCGTTACCAGAAGAAAAACTGCCAAAACGCCAAGTCCTTTCGCTGTTGAGGTCGCATCGTTCATGTCAATGCGGAAATGAATGGCGATGCCAAGAATCACGATAACCGACAATTCCATTGCCGAGGCTGATTTGCAATATAGCATTCTGGCAATGATTATACCGATAAGAAAGCCAAGTGAGAGGGCGATATTCCCGCCGATGTTGAAACCGAAAACAATCACCAGAATTACTGCCAGACTGACTTGAAGAAAATCTATCGATTTGCTAAGTGAAGATGGGGGAACAATAGCCGCGCCAGCTTTGTGAAAATCGTTTTTCTGCATCGACGCCGCAAGAACATTGTGCGGACAAGCGCCGACGCAGCGATAGCATTTTACACATTCGGGATTTTTTATGTGACCGAGATTCTTAACTTCTTCGACAACAGCCAGACCCATTGGGCAATTGCTGGAGCATTCTCCTTCACAGCTGGAACATTCCTTTGTTTGTCGAATTTTGTGTGGAGCGATTCTTTCAAACCAATTGAACCATATTCTGAAAACGCAGATGGTGCGACAGAATGCCCGCTCACCAAAAAGGAAGATAAGGGCGAAGCCACTGATGATAGTCGTCAAAACTATCATCAGGATTGATCGGGGGACCATGAACCAGACCGGGTTGGCATCCATTTTGAAGCAGAGGCTAGTGGGAAAGCCCGTGTACATCCAGTATAAAACGACTTGTCCAATGAGAATCAGAAACCAGAACCATGGAATCAGCCGCGAATTAACATGGGCCATAACCGGTTTGATGCCAAGTTTCTTCATTATCCAGGCAGCCAGGTCTTGTAATATGCCCCAGTGGCACATCCAACCACAAAAAATCCCACCAAAGAACAGGGCATGGAAAAAAATAAGCAGGGTAAAAACTGTACCGGCAGTGACCACACCATCTCGCATTGTTCCGAAAATGCAGCCAAAACCCAGATGCCCAACTTTTTCCCAGCCAAAATGGTGCCATAAAGCAGTGTGCCCGAAAAAAACGATGTAAACTATTAGAAGCAGCCATCCTCTGTATTTAGCCCAAAACATGTAAACTCCCTTTAAATCATTTGCTATTGCAGCTTTATAATCTCTAATGTAACAATAATAACCTAATGAGCAAAAAAAAACATCTGCGAAAACGTCCATAAACAGTTAAAAGAAAATTTAATTCTGTATGGGCGTCAGGCCTTTTCGTAGGCCAAATACTCCGGTTGCCAGGTTTTGCTGGCCAGCATCTCCTGAAAAGTTTCCTCGGCCATTATCGGCGCGACACCATCGCTTGTCGCTTGTTTGGCGACCGCCATGGCAATTTTTTCCGAGAGCTTTTTCACTCCATGTAGCTCGGGTAATAACTCGGAGTTTCCAGGATCGGGGTTGCAGTTTTCTGAAAGAGCCATGCTGGCAGCAAAAAGCATGTTCTCGGTCAATTCTCTTGCCTGAGAAATCAGCATTCCAAGAGCTATGCCCGGATATATGAGGGCGTTGTTGCATTGAGAAATTACATGTTTCTTGCCGTCAAGTTCTATGGGCGCAAATGGACTACCAGTAGCCATAAAAGCCTTCCCTTTAGTTGCGGCGAAAATCTCGGCCGGCGTCGCCTCAGCCTTACTTGTCGGGTTTGAAAGAGGTAAAATGATTGGATGATCACAGTTGTCAGCCATTTGTTTGAGAATCTGAAAATCAAAAGCTCCGGTGGCGGTAGAGCAACCGATTAGAACGGTGATCCCAGCATTTTTAACTGTGTCGCTCAAGCTGCATTCTCCAGAGATACTACATTGCCAACCCGCAATTTCTGCACTTTTTCTTGCATAAGACCTCTGAAAGTCAAGGGTTCGACTCTGCCCCTCTCTGATCAATCCATGCCGATCGATCAGGTAGAAATGCTTTCTTACCTCTTCGATACTCCGATTTCCAATTCTGGCAAGCGCCTGACAAATCTGGTCAGCGATTCCTGTTCCCGCTGTACCCGCGCCAAATATACAAAAACGATGCTTTTCAGTCGGCAAACCGGACTTTTTTATGCCAGTAAGAACCGCAGCCAGGCTTATGGCGCCGGTTCCCTGGATGTCGTCGTTGAACGATGGGTGAGCTTTGCGAAATAAGTCTAAAATTCTGCGGGCATTGTCTTTGCCAAAGTCTTCCCAGTGAAGAAAAGCGTTTTTAAATTTACGTTTAAAAGATTCGACAAATTTTTCGATGAACCGGTCATATTCTGCGCCGGTAACTCTTTCGTGACGCCAGCCTAAGTACATTGGGTCTGCAAGTAGTTCCTGATTGTTGGTTCCAACATCAAGGTGAATTGGTAGAGTTCTGCTTGGGGCAATGCCGGCGCAGGCGGTGTAAACCATCAGTTTGCCAATCGCGATGTTCAGTCCGCCGATTCCCTGATCGCCGATGCCGAGGACCCCTTCGCCATCGGTAACAACCGCAATGTCGAGATTCTCTGCTGTGAATTCGTCAAGAATGCAGTCAATTCGCTCGATGTCCTGATATGATATTACCAACCCCTGTGGTCGCATGAAATTTTTCGAAAACTGCATCACCGCCTCACCAATCGTTGGTGTATAGATGATTGGCAATAGTTCATGTAAATGCTGATCAATCAGTTTGAAAAACAAAGTGCGGTTGGTTGCATAAAGCTCGTTTAGCAGAAGATTTTTTTCCAGGGCGCTGTTCCTGGCTAGAACCTGCTGATAGGCCCTGTCACATTGCTGCTCAATAGTCTCAATTGCCGAAGGCAATTTGCCAGTTAAGGCAAATTCCTGTCTTTCTCTGACTGAAAAAGCAGTGCCTTTATTTAAAAAAGGATTTAACAGCAATTCATAACCAAATTCTTTGACTCGCATCTAAATCTAAGACCTATTCGGCGGCGGGCGGCTGGTCAAGGTGCCCTTCACGAATAACTCTGTATTCGCCGGTTTCCGGATTCAAATCGTAAATGTTGAAATTGGTTTTGATGCTGAACTCGGGAGATCTGACGGCAAAGTTGATTGAGGCCGAGCCTTTCACAGGGCAACTGCGAATTCGATGAAAAACATTGACTGGCCAAACCAGCATTGCCGGGCCGTCATAGGCCAGTTCTCCGTCGATTGTTATGCGGTCTGGGGTTACATCGACCTTAACAATCTTGCCGTGTTCCCTGGTATAAATTTCCACAAATCTTTCTCCGTGCAGAACCATTAGATTGTCTGCCT
>CAZTHA010000318.1:0-5076 GCA_964613435.1 uncultured bacterium | reverse complement strand
TGTAATTGTGGTAAGCTAACAGGAACTCAAGACCCGAGTTTTCCATTGTTGCCGCGTTCATGGTAACCGTTGCGTTGGTAGCACCTGCATTGGCTGGTACTGCCACACTGTAAAGCAAATCTTCGGATATCGATTTGTACCAATCGAAGGTGAATTCTAACTGATTGTTGAACATCCCTAAGTCGAAACCAAAGTCGATGGTTTTCTTTTTCTCCCACCTGATGGCGGTATTTACATAGTTCGAAATGGCCGAACCGGTAACTTTATTATTAGCAAAGCTATAGGTGTAGTTGCCACGCGGCATCACATCCATGTATTGGTATTCGCCAATGTTTTCGTTACCCAATTCGCCATAGCTACCACGAATTTTGAAAAGATTGATGGTTGATTTGGCCACCGGGAAGAAATCTTCGCGTTCGATGCGCCAACCTGCCGATGCCGATGGGAACCAATCCCAACGATCGTCGGACGATAAACGGCTTGAACCATCGCGGCGGGCAGTTAACGAAACAAGGTATTTCTCGTCGAAATTGTAGTTTACACGGCCAATATATGATGCCAGCACATGTTCGCTTTGGTAGCTGGTACCCGAAGTTTCTTCGGCATTGTTTATTTGCAGGTAGTAGGGTTCGGGCATGTTCACACCCTTAGCGGTTAACGTATGATAAAGCTCACGCTGGAAAGTTTGACCAACAACCATGCTGATGTTGTTGCGTCCAATCTTTCCATCATAGTTAATTGTGTTTTCGATTAGAGCATCGCTGTAGTTGCGATAACCCTGCGAAAGCGTTTCGTTGCTTTTCGACAGGTAGTTTGTTGTACTTTGAATAAAGGCAGGCACAAAAGTAAAATCCTTTGCAAAGGTTTTACTGTACGACAAGTTAAGGTTGTAGTTGAGCTTGTGGTTACTGCTTTTAAGGTTAACCATTTCAAGGAAATCGACATTTGCCGAACCTGAAGCAACAATGCGATCAACAACCGAGTTTCGTTCCAAAAGGCTATTGGTAAGCAATAGGTTGGTTACACGCAAGTCGCCATGCACATCGTCGTAATAAGTGCCAAAGCCGTACGAATCGTAAGTATATTCCGATGCAGCCGAAATTTTGTCGTCGAGCACCCAGGTCGATTCATCGTAAGCCTTAATTGAAGGCGGAATTAGCAGCGCCGAAGCCATAACCGGATATTGAGCTCCATACAAACCTTGCACGTACTCGTTGGCATTACTGAGCGCCATATTGTCCTGATCGCTGTGGCTATAAACAATGTTTGTTTTGACTTTGATAAATTTCACATCCATTGTGTTGTTGATACGTGCCGTATAGCGGTCGAAGTTTGGACCTGCACCTACCATTGTACCTTCCTGAGTATAATAATCGAGCGCAATGTTGTAAGTATTATTGGCACCACCACCCGAAATGTTAACATTGTGGTTTTGGCGAATACCAGTTTTGAACGACTCGTCGAACCAGTTGGTGTTTACTAAGCTTGGATCGACATATTTATCGCTTGTTGGATTGTAGCCGGCAGGCACATCCATGCCACTGTTTTGGAAGGCCATGGTAATGTATTCGCCGTATTGATATGAATCCATTACATTGTACACCCCTTTTTGAACTTGGTCGAGGCCAAGGTAGCCTTTGTAGTCCAACCTCATGGGCTGATCTTTTTTACCTTGTTTGGTAGTAATAATTACCACACCGTTAGCCGCACGCGAACCATAAATTGCAGCAGCCGAAGCATCTTTGAGCACTTGCAGGGTTTCGATATCGTTGGGAGAAAAGTCGCGTATGGTTGTTCCCATTGGCACACCATCGACAACATAAAGGGGCGAAGTGCTGCCAAAAGAGCCAATACCGCGGATACGAACAATTGGATCGGCTCCGGGTTGTCCGTCGGTAGTAATTTGAACACCCGACACTTTACCTTGCAACATGGTAGAAATATTCGAGTTGGAAACCTTCTTCATCTCTTCGGCATCGACAATTGCAACCGAGCCGGTAAGGTCAACCTTGCGTTGAGTACCGTAACCAATTACAACCACCTGATCGAGTTCTTTCAATTCAGCAACCAGGGTAATGCTGCCCAATGAAGTTTTTCCGCCAACTGCAACAGTGGTGCTTTTGTAACCCACAAATGAAACAACAAGAGTTGCATCGGCAGGAACCGAAAGTGCGAAATTTCCATCGACATCGGTAATGATGCCATTGGTTGTGCCTTGTTGCTGAACAGTTGCTCCGGGAAGCGACTCGCCGTTTTCGTCAATAACCTTGCCCTGAACAGTTATATTGCCCGATTGAGCAGTTAACATCCGATCGGCATTATTGATGCCTTCAGCAAATGTTGCAGGTACAAGTGCCAATAATACCAACAGTATTAAATATATTCGTTTCATAGTTTATCAATTTTTCTTAGTGATTATTCAACAATTACAACATAAGCTCCTTCAATAACCAATGCACAATTCAGGTCGGCACTGTCGATGCTTATCCCTTCGTACTTTTGGAAATGGGTTTCACCGTTTACGTAGGTTACTTCGTACAAAATATCGGCTGTATTGTCGCCCTTGTTGGTAACGGTAATAACTACCCTCGATCCGTTAATATTAGGAGTGAAGATGTCCCAATTCCAATCGTTTGTAAGCACTGCAGTAGCATAACCATCGCCCCATCCGAAGTTATCCATACGCACAACGGCATATTCGGCAAGATCGGCTTTGCGTAAAATAGTACATGGGCTGTGCCAGTTGTTAACACCGTTTGAGTAACAGTACATAGTAAGCGTTTTGCTTGCACCTGAAGCAACTGCATAATCACTTGAAAATGCGGTCCACCATCCGGTAGAGAAATCATTGGCACCAACCTGAGCAATACCTTTTACAAGTGTTACCTGGCATGTAGTGGTAACAGTTTTTGTTGAACCCACATACGAAATAACAACAGATTGTGAACCTTGAGCTGCCGGGATCTTACCAAACTTAAGCGAACTGTTTGCCAGCTTGCTTGTTGTACCGTCGGAGTAGGTAGCTGTTACCTCAATACCATTAATGTTGAATAATATAGAATCGCTATTAAAGAAATAGTATTCGGTAATGTTAGGCATTTGTGTTACTTCGAGGCTTGATACCGGATTGGTTACTTCGAGCGTGTAGAATGTTGAAACAGCAGGGCCATAAGCACCTTGCTTGGTTTTGCTGTAAGCTACCGAAACCGTTTTTACCCCTAGCGAGTTCATATCGGGAATAACTGTGAATGAAATATCGGCAGAATCGACCTGTTCGGTTGATCCGTCGGCAAAAGTAACTGTTGCAACAGCGTCGCCCCAAAAATTTTCGTTACCTAATTCAACAGTAGCCGGAGTGCCTGTAATTGAGATTGAAACAGGAAACACATCATCAACAGCTGTAACTTTCGAAGGCAATAAATAGGCTTTCTTCATTTCGAAATAACTACCATCGGCTACCAAAAATGCCACAATATCGGCAGTTGCCGAAACAGGCTGCTGGTAGGTTTGCACCAGTTCAACACCATTTGTTCCAAGGGCTGTTGCAGTTACAAATACATTGCCTGTAGCCGAGTGATCAACCTCGAGCGTAACATAAGCGCCTTGCATGGTATTGCGGAAGTCGTTCCAAATATCGCCATCGCCATCGGTGTCGGGATAATTTTGCGATATCATATTAAGCGCAAAATCATCGTTTCCCCAACCGTAAGCATCGGAGCGAATAACAAAATATTCGGCATAGCCATCGGCATCGCGATCGCCAACTTCGTTAGCCACAGCAAGGTTCCAGTTGTTCCAGTTGTTAACACCTGTACCGTGGTTTACAAATTCTAAAACTAAAAGTTTGTTAACCGGAATTGCAAAATAATCGGAGAAATGAGCCCACCAAGCGGCACTGTTATCCTCCGGCCCAACTATCGCTGTTGCGATGTTTAAATAAGTGGTGTCGCCGGTAGATTGTTTTGCCCTTTCGGCGGCAATAGAGTCGATCCTGTTTTGCAGGTCCGAGGGCGCATCAATTGAATAAAGATCCAATTTTTCGCACCCAACCAAGCTAAATACTACCAAAATTGCTGCGCATATAGCGCACCTGATCAGTTTAGTTGTTTTCATACGTTAATAATTAATTTTTTAAAGCTGTATGAAACATGCACGAAAGCGCTTATCGTCAGAACCAATGATAATTTATTACGTTCTCGTTTCATATTTCAGAAAGTTAGATTTGATTAGACTAATTACTTTTTCACTATTAATGATTTACATTAGGTGTGCACAAAAATGCACTTCATAAAATTTTGTTCGATAAAAGTAGATTTAACCTTTCTGAGCACGGTGCACTGATAGATATTTGGGGTGGACAAATAGATAAATCGATTTAAAAAACAACAAACTAAACTCGGCCTGATTTTCTATCGCTTATATTTGTAGTGTTGCCCCTCATTTTTCTACATTAACCCAAAAAAGAAATGATTGAAAATAGTTACCTTTAGGTGGCTCGTAAATAATCATTCAACAAACAACCGTTCATGTATGAATAAATTAAGCCTACAGCTATGCCTCTTGTTCATATTTATGTGGTTCAACGGATTCACCAATTTCCAGCAAGCCAATAATTACCGTTTTCAATATTTGTTAATTGAAGACGGGCTGCCGCAAAACACCATCAATGCCATTGCAAAAGACGGGTACGGGTTTATGTGGTTTGGCACCAGCAACGGGATTTGCCGTTACGACGGATATACTTTTGAATTGTTTAAATCGGGCGATCATCACACCAACTCATTGCCCGATAACATGATCAGCACGATTGAGCCCGGCTTGGACAAACGGGTATGGATAGGATCGTCGAACGGGCTTTCGTATTACGACCCTCAGCTTGGGTATGTCGTAAAATGGAGTTCACCAAATACCGATAATGACATCAACAAAATCACTTCAATTGTTTGCCAAAATGAATGGCTGTGGGTGGGCACCTCAAACAACGGCCTTTTTCAGCTTACCCGAAATGAAAGCAAAAGTTACGAAATCACAAAACATTATTCAATCGAAAACCAAAACCTTACCAATAACAATGTG
>CAZTHA010000317.1:0-5109 GCA_964613435.1 uncultured bacterium | reverse complement strand
CATCGATTCGCAGGGTCTCCAATAGACTTGATGCGTTGCCCGGAACGATAAACTTGCCAAGAACGATGACTCCGCAAAGAAAAGTATTTAAGCCAAGAGCGTAGACAAAGCCCCATTCAAAAGTACTCAGCCTGCGGTTTTCTTTCTTGGCGTTGCCCCAGATGAACGAAAGCCAGGCCAGGGTTACTCCGCCCAGTACGAACAAAGTTAAAATCTCTGCCCATTCTGGATCGGCGATCAGAGCATAAAGTCCGGTCATAGGCAATACTTCCTGAAATTATCTGAGTTTAATCTCTAAGGTCTTTTCAAGTCGAGCGACGATTTTATCGATAATCGGCTGAACCTGCTCGTCAGTAAGGGTCTTCGCCGGGTCTCTGAAGGTAAGCGAATAGGCCATGGAACGGAAACCATCGGCAATGCCCTTGCCCTGATAGATGTCGAAGAGGTGGTGGTCTTCGAGAAGATTTTTTCCTTCTTCAACGATTATCTTGATAATATCGCGGTGGTTGACCTTGTTGGGAACCAACAGGGCCAGATCGCGCCGGCTGGCAGGAAGTTCTGGAATTGGAACCATCTTGGGGATGGCAACTGTTTTCTGGGCGAGTAGACCAAGGTCAAGTTCGGCAATGTAAATGCTTTTAGGCATTTTTCGGTTGTCGAGAAAGTTCGGGTGTAACTGACCGAATTGGCCAACGACGGTCTTTTCGCAAACCACTTCCATTTGCATTGCAGGGTGCATGACGCTGCAGGACCCGGGAGTGAATTTGAAGCGATATCCGAAGAGGTCACCGATATTCTGGATGATTCCCTTGATCACGAAAAGATCGAACGGTTCCTGGCTGCGCCGCCAGTCGAGAGGGTTGAACCCGCCTGAGAATCCAAGACATAGCCGGGAATGTTCTTCGCTCAGCTCTCCGGCTGCGGGATGAAAGACCTTACCCATTTCGAAGAATTTCAGATTGAACTCATCATTGAGAATATTGCGGCGCAAGGCATCATACATACCCCATTTCAGGCTGGTGCGCATCGCTGCCTGCTCTTCAGAAAGGGGATTCTTGAGCATCAGTGGCTTTTTCTCACAGAAGGCCGAATCGACAGTGGCTGGAATAAAGCTATAGGTTATGATCTGGTTGAAGCCCAGAGAAATCATGTGCTGCCGAATTCTTGATTCAAGCTTCTGCAGCGGGGTAGGTAACTTGAGAGCAGAAGTGATTGCCGGTAAAGTTTCGGGAATGTTGTTGTAACCGTACATCCGGGCGATTTCTTCGATGAGGTCGGCTTCTATTTCAATGTCATGGCGATAGGGCGGAACACTGACGATAAGGTCTTCGCCGTCTCTTCTTGCTTCGAATTTAAGCCTGAGAAGATAGGTTTCGATCTGGGAAGGGGTCAGGTTGATGCCGATAAGGCGGTTTACTCTTTTCGAGCGAACGCGAATCTGTTTGAGGATTTCCTGTTTCGGATAAGCGTCGCAGATTCCCTTGACCGGCTCACCGCCGGCGATTTCTTTAAGCAGACGGGCCGCCTGATTGAGTGCTATTGGGACATTGTCAATATTGGTGCCACGTTCGAAACGGTAAGATGATTCTGACATCATCGCCAGTCTTTTGGCGGTTTTTCTAATCGAAACTGGGTTGAAACTTGCTGCTTCAAGAAGAATTTCTTTGGTTTCGTCGCCGACCGAGGAATCGGCTCCGCCCATCACTCCTGCCAGTGCAACAGGTTTTTCGGCGTCGGCAATCACTAGCATCGAAGGGTCGAGGTTGCGCAACTGATCGTCAAGAGTCATCAGTTTTTCGTCAGACCTAGCCGATCGAACGACAATTTTTTGCCCGGAAATTTTACTGAGGTCGAATGCATGCATCGGGTGCCCGATATCTAGCATCACATAATTGGTGATATCGACAACGTTATTGATTGAGCGAATTCCAATTTTTTCAAGTCTTTCGCGCAACCAGATCGGCGAAGGTCCAATTTTAACATTCTTCACCACCCGGGCACCATAACGTGGGCACAGGCTTTCATCGGCAATTTCGACCTGAATTTCATCGGCCACCTTGCCGTTGCCGTCATCATCGCCAAGTGGGTCGCGATGCAGGGGCAGGTTAAAAATGGCGCTGAGTTCACGGGCAATGCCAAGGTGAGAAAGAGCATCGCCACGATTGGGCGTAATGCTGATTTCAAAAATGACTTCATCCATTCCCAGGGCTTTGACGATGTCCTCGCCCAGTGGTGTTTCTTCGGGTAGGATATACAGCCCACCGTGCTCGTCCGATATGCCCAGTTCCTTTTTGCTGCACATCATGCCCGAAGATTCGATGCCGCGAATCTTGGCCTTGCTGATTTCAAAGCCTGAGGGAAGTCGCGCGCCGAGCATGGCTACCGGCACTTTGTCGCCGGCCTTCATGTTGTTTGCGCCACAAACGATCTGCAGCGGGGCGCCTCGGTCGACATCGACCTGGCAAAGCGACAATTTGTCTGCGTCCGGGTGGGGGTCGCGACTGATTATTTTTCCGACCACCACATTTTTCAGGTCTTTGCCCGGTTGAATGATTGCTTCAACTTCAAGCCCGGTCATATTAAGGGCGTCAGCTATTTTTTCGGGAGTTTCATTGATATCGATATAATCTTTAAGCCAGCTTAAAAGTATTTTCACGGTTGCTACCTCAGAATTGTCTCAAAAAGCGAATGTCAGAGTTGAAAAGGAGTCGAATGTCGTTTATGCCATAGCGAAGCATGGCAATGCGCTCGATACCCATGCCAAAGGCAAAGCCGGTAAACTTTTCTGTGTCGTATTTGACCGCTTCGAAAACTTTCGGGTTCACCATGCCACAACCGAGAATTTCCATCCAGCCGGTTCCTTTGCAGACCTTGCAGCCTTTGCTCTCACAGAAAATGCATTGAATATCCATTTCTGCCGATGGCTCGGTAAAGGGGAAGTAGCTTGGGCGAAAGCGGTATGGCCGGCGTCCGAACATATTTTCGGCAAACATGATCAGCGTGCCTTTAAGATCGCTCATGCTGATGTGCTCACCAACGACCAGACCTTCCATCTGATGGAACATTGGCGAATGGGTTATATCACTATCACGGCGGAAAACCTTGCCAAGTCCGATCATTTTCAGTGGCGGTTGCAGCACTTCCATGGTGCGTATCTGTACCGGTGAAGTTTGAGTTCGCAGAACCTGACCGGATTCGAGATAGAAGGTATCCTGCATTTCCCGGGCCGGGTGGTGAGATGGAACGTTCAGCGCTTCGAAGTTATAGTATTCGTCTTCAATTTCAGGGCCTTCGGCCATGAAAAAGCCCATCGACATGAAAATATCGGCAATCTCACGGGCAACCTGGTCGACAGGATGCAGTGAACCGGGCCGGTTAAACAGACCGGGCAATGAATGGTCCGGGCGTTCAGCCTGCAGGCGGGACTCCTGTTCTTTCAGAGCCAGTTCGCGCATGGCATTTTCAAGCGAGGATTGAATTTCATTCTTGATTTGGTTGATTTCTGCGCCAACCGCTTTGCGTTGATCAGGTGGGAGCTTGCCCAGTCCCTTGAGTCGTTCGGTGATTTCGCCCTTTTTACCCAGGTATTTTACTCTGAGGGCTTCAAGTTCTGCGGTGGTTTTTGCAGATCCTCTTTCAGTTTGATATTGCTGTAACAGGCCGGAATGAGATTCTGACATTGGATCTCCTTTAAAAAATGCGATTTATAATTTTAGCGGTCAACAAGCTTGCTGCTTCGACCATTCATATAAACAAATTGCTGCAGAGGTTGCAACGTTCAATGATTCTACTCGCCCCCGCATAGGAATGGCAAGTTTCATTGCGCATTCTTTTTCAACTTTTTCTGCGGTTCCACTTCCTTCCTGACCTAGAAAGAGCGCGCTCTTTTCGGGGAAGGCGAAGGAATGAAGCGATTTGCCCTGCATGTCGGCACAAATTCCCACGAATTGATGTCTTGCCAGTAGCCCAAAAAAATCTTCAGCTTCGACTCTGCTGTAAATAGGCAGGCGAAAGGTTGAGCCCATGGCGGCCCGGACAACCTTGGTGTTGTTTGGGCTGCAGCAACCGTTGAGAAAAACTACGGCATTCGCCCCCATGGCTTCGCTGGTTCTTATGATGGTGCCGATGTTTCCCGGGTCCTGCAGTCGGTCGAGAACTACGAGCATTTTTGCTTTTTTGCAAAGCTGTTCAAGAGGTTGCGGCTCTTTTGTCGAGAATATGCAGATTGCATCAGCAGGACTGGTAACTGTTGACAATTCCTTGAACAGGGCTGTTGGCAATTCAATTGTATTGACGTCGAATTGGGGCAGCGGACTGGTGCTATCGGCAGTTAAAAAAAGAGTTTGCGCAATTGCACCGGCCTGGTGTGCTTCACGAATCAGCTTTACTCCTTCGACGATCACCAGATCAGGATTACTGCGCGTATCGGTCGAAAGCTTAAGAGCCTGCTTGAAAAGTGGATTCTGTCGGGATTCGATTCTTTTCATACTAACTTCTTTAAAAGCAAAAACACCCGGGTTTGGCCCCGGGTGTTCTGGTGAATACTTTATGCAAGCTGCTGCTTTGCCATATCGACGATGCCGGTGAATCCCTGTGGGTCACGAACGGCGATGTCGGCAAGGGCTTTGCGGTTCAATTCGATGCCGGCTTTTTTCAGGCCATGCATGAAAACGCTGTAGCTGATTTCGTTAAGGCGGCAAGCTGCGTTGATTCTGGCGATCCAGAGAGTTCTGAATTCTCTGGCTCTGGCTCTGCGATCATGATAGGAATGATCAAGGGCGTGAATAACCGCTTCTTTGGCTACCTTTTTAACATTTTTATGTTTGCCCCAAAAACCTTTGGCGCGTTTGAAAAGTTTCTGTTCTTTGCGTCTTGAATTGCTGGCACTTTTTGATCTTGGCATTTTTTAATTCCTCCTGTTGATTTTATAACCCAGTTACTCGCGACCCCGGGTCAGGAGTAGGGCAGCATTACCTTCAAAGCATTTTCATTGGCTTTTTCGCAGTTCTGAGACTGGCGATAGGCTCTTTTGCGCTTGCTTGACTTCTTGGTCAAAATATGGCTGCCATATGCTTTGTAGCGGCGAAATGCACCACAACCTGTTCTTTT
>CAZTHA010000316.1:0-5119 GCA_964613435.1 uncultured bacterium | reverse complement strand
AGCGGATCGAGGGGGTAAATTCCACCGCTAAGAGGGTTTTCATCGTCATTGCCCGGCTGAACTTCCACTGAAGTCAATGCCTCAATGGCCAGATTGCCCAGCTCGCGCTCAACTCCTATCGGTGCAACTTCAGGCAGTCTGGTCAGCGCTTCGGTCAAATCTATGGGCGCTTCAAAAGCAATTTCAATCTGGCAGGTATCTTCGCGGCCGGCCATGAATTCGACCCTGAGTCGGCGACTTTCGCCTTCGCGAAGGAGTCGATAAGAATGTGGTCGGTCAGCGTTTACGCTGGTAATTTCAACATTTGCCGGAAGCAGGAATGAAAAACTCGAAACCGGCGCTTTGCTGATCGTGTAATCAATGGTTTTGAAGCCATATACTGCAGTTTCACCAAGGCTTATCAGGGTATTTGAACGGGCATAAATCAACGGCTGAATAACTGGTTTGGGTTCTTCAACGGTGATTGGAGTAACGGTTGCCGACGCAATCATTCCAGGCTCAGGCTTTAGCTCTGTCGCCACCGGTTTTTTTGGCTCGGCACGGGTGTATTTACGGCGCCA
The DNA here is from genome assembly GCA_964613435.1 of uncultured bacterium. Taxonomy (GTDB): domain Bacteria; phylum Muiribacteriota; class Ozemobacteria; order Ozemobacterales; family Ozemobacteraceae; genus DYKG01. The sequence goes on along the minus strand of CAZTHA010000316.1, from coordinate 4,559 downwards.
CTTGAGGCTAAGATCGCTGTTAGCCCCTAACCAGCCGATAAAGGTGCAGGCATGTTTTTCGCCATTACTTTCTTCAACGGAATAATCTTTGAACGTTGTACTATCAACCGACATGGTGAAATTCTCAGCTTCGATTTTAAAAAAGGCCAGGGGTATCTGTGCCATGTTGAACTGCAAAGTATAAAGATCGTCATTGTTCTGGACCGGCACCATGAAGCTGATGCGGCATTCATGACTGCCTTTGCCTTTAACTGGAAGAGAAAAAATGGTGTCTTTCCAGTTGTTCTGGCTCAAGGTTTCGGAAGAAGATAACGAAGCCTGATAATAGTTCTGCAGAATGTTCTGTTTGCTAAGCTTGCCAAAGTTAACCCGACGAGTATTGTTGTCGACCCAATTTGTTTTCAGAGTTGTCGAAATTCCATTGAGTTTAACCTCTTCTACGGCGAGACTTCCCCACAGAACCGGTATTTCATGCCAGTCGTCGGTGTAGGTTTCGATTTTGAAGAAAGCGTCGATATGGGCAAAATTCTCGAGTAAGCGCCCTTCAAGCCTGGCAGAATTTATCTGGTAAATTACCGGCGGGGGAGCGGTAATTGGCTTTGTTTGTGAAGCAAGCCAGGCTTCTTTGGCCTTTTTGAGCTGTTCGAATTCATCAATAGGCAGAATGAAATACTTGCCAATATCCTGCTGCAGGACTTTGTAGAGATCCTCATAAGGAACCAGGGTTTTGATGGTGTTGAATTTTTCAGGTTCTTTGGGCGAGGTTGGCGAAATAAAGTCCGGGTTGTCGCTGCGGTTGATGAATGAAACCTGGCTTTGCTGACCGACCTGAGCGTTTGAATTTGAATAGCTTTGAATCTGTTGTTCAAAACCTGCCGCAAATGAAAATGCCGCGATAAAACAAAGTAAAAAAACCGACCAAAATTTTCTGCTCTTCATCAAAATCCCCCTGTATCTCAAATTACACTGGTAAGTTTCGAAAAATTCGTTATTTGTTCCCGGGTTCCCAGCACAACGAGTATGTCATGGGAGTCAAAAACGAAGCCTGGATCAGGATTGATAGTTGTTTGCCCTTCTCGCCTGACCGCGACAATTATTGCGCCCGATCTTTGACGGATCTGGGCATCCTTCAGAGCTTTGCCGTCGAGAAATGACTCTTTCTGAACTCTGAATTCTTCCATTTGCATGGCCTGGTTGTCGCCGGCAATTGCTGCTTCCATGAAATCGACTACCGAGGGGCGATGGAGCATGGCGGCCATTCTCGCTCCCGCGATGATGTTTGGCGAAACGACCTTGTTGGCTCCGGCTTTTCTCAGTTTGGCGATACTTTCGATTCTTTCCGCCTTGGAAACCACGAAAATGTCATTTTTTATTCCCTTTGCTGACAGGGTGACAAAAACGTTGCCGGCATCGGTGGGTAGTGTCGCCGCCAGACCGACAGCCCTCTCAATTCCTGCCTCTATCAAAGTGGCGTCATTGGTCGCGTCACCTTCAATGGCAAAAATATTTTCTTCCTGCAGCTTTTGAATGCGGCTACGATCTATGTCAATAACGACAAATTGGTTGGGAACATTGCCATTCAGACTTTTTATGATTTCATGTGCTGTTTTACCAGCTCCACAAATTACAAAGTGTCCTTTCAGTTCGCTGATTCTGTTTTTCATGCGTTGTAGCCCCCAGATTTCTCTGATTTTGCCCTCAAAAATAAGTTGAGCGACTGAAGATGCAACATAAGCGATAAAACCCACGCCGACAAAAATTAGCATAATCGTCAGAATTCGCCCCGATTCTGACAGGGGGTGCACCTCGGTGTAGCCAACGGTAAAAATGGTAATGACGGTCATGAAAAGTCCATCGAGAAAGGACCATTTGTCTCCCTCGACAACTCGGTAAGCCAAAGAGCCACCAATGATGATGGCAAAAAAAACACTCGCAATATAGATCAGGCGTTTATTGGTCATTTTTCCGTTCCAGTGTACAGCAAAACCGTTTGAACTTCAATCTGCTCTTGTTGGACTGGCAAAGGCACAAAATGACAATAATTAAATCTTGCGCCTGTTCTTTCCAGTTAAATTAGGATGATTGACCGGATTTGATTCAATACCTGACTGTACCAAATTTTGGAATAATCCTGGTGTTATCTTCAGAAACATATAGGTGCGGAAAATCCCTTTTGAAGGTTAAAGTGTAGATTGCCATGTAAGCAGCGTGAGTTTGTACGAATAGCGAAACTGAAACTTTGTCGGAAGAATAGCTTACCTGAGCTGGGATTCGGCTGTAAATCGAGATGTCGTCGTAAAATGCATGCCAGTAGAAATAAAAGTTGCCGCCGATGAGATGAAGAACTGCCAGTTGAATGAAACTTTCACGACTGCCATCGGTTTTTATGTGAGCGAGATAGGCATCTGCACCGCTTTTTATATACTTGGGCATTGATCCGCCTATGCTAATGTCTCTCTTTTCGGTTTTCTGCCTTGCATACATGATCGGATTTCCATGCGGCGAAGAAAGATGGTAACGATAGTCGAGAACATAGCCCTCTTCCATGCTCAGGCGATCAAGAATTTTAAAATACTGGTTTATCTCAAAATCCAGGGGTAACAATTTAACGAGTTCTCTTTCAATGCGTTCTCTTTCAGCGGCGGGAGGGTCGTCAATCTGTAACGAAAAATCCAGTCTGGTAGCTTTTTCGTAGGCTCCGCTGGGCGGCGAATAACTGCGTGGCGGTTGAATGCTTCTGATCCGGCGGATTCGATGGTGGATGTCTGGTGGAAAAAGCAGCAGCATGGTTATAAAAAACACAGTTAGCATGAAAATTGTGAACTTGCGGTTTTCAGGGCTGAATGCGTTTTTTAAAAAAGCTTTGGCTATCTCCGCCCATTTTTGCATTTCTGAAATATGCTTTTCCATTACGAAACCTCGGCGATTAAATGACAATTTTGCTTAAAAGATTTTGATAATGATGAACGGCGGTCATGAATATGCTAACTAGAACGGTTGCGTTGAAAAGATGAATATGGAGAAAAAATGGCACTTTACATTATTCTGGCTCTTGGGATCATATTGATAACGCTTGTTTTTTTACCGGGAATACGCAGAAAAATCAGGCGCAATAAGATTTTGAAGCAAAATTTTAACAAGGATTACTTGCCAATCCTGGAAAAGCAATTGCCGTATTTTGCCAAGCTTCCCGATCTGCTCAAGGAACGGCTGAAAAGAAAAATCCTGGTGTTTCTTGATGAGATAAGATTTGAGGGCTGTGGCGGGCTTGAATTGAATGATGAAATAAGACTTACCATTGCTGGTCAGGCTTCTATGCTGCTGTTGAACGAAGAGAATTCTTACTTCAACATCCTTCAATCGGTTCTGGTTTACCCGAGTGCTTATATTGCCAAAACCGAAAACCCGGATGGTACGGTTGAAGAATCGGTGCGACTTGGCGAATCATGGCTTAGCGGAACGGTAGTCCTTGCCTGGGATGACGTCAGACATGGAATCAGGAATACAGACGATGGCCAGGATGTGGTTTTACACGAGTTTGCCCATCAACTCGATCAGGAGTCGGGAGCTGGAAATGGCGCGCCAATTCTGCATGGCCGCACCTCATACGCTTCCTGGGCCAGGGTGCTCGGCCAGGAATATCAGGAGCTCAAGAAGCGCAGCAAAAAATTCAAAAAAACACTTATGGATAAATATGGTGCCACCAATCCGGCCGAGTTTTTTGCCGTGGCTACTGAAACCTTTTTCGAAAAACCTGAAAAGATGAAAGAGAAACATCCAGAGCTCTACGAAGAATTGAAAAAATACTACAATCTGGACCCTGAATCATTTTCTTGATGTTTGACCTGCTCAATTAGCCGGGTCGTGCAGTATGTCGCTGCGCATTTCGACTTTTTCGGGTACGAAAACCGGATTGACGATCAAACGGTTTTTTCGCTTGTGAACTTCTGAGTCATAGCTGCGTTTGATTCCTTTCCAGTCTGAAAAGGCCAGCAGTTCCTGAAGAAAATTCAATACCCGGCGATGATCGTAATAATTGAAAACCGGGAATTCAACGGTTAAAAGGTCTACGGGTGAAGAACATTCCCGAAATCGCCTTGACCAGCTTTCGCGAAAATGGCTTTGGGAATCACAGCAATTGAGCATGATTATGCGGTAAGTCGGCGGAAAATTGGTTGCATCCAGGTCTTCTGAAGTTGCTTTGAAGACGCGATATGGCTTAACATGGCGGTCTTCGATCAGATCGCCGTTGCCGCAGCGAAAGATGTCGTCCATTTCTGCAAAGGCCATTCCGCCGCCGTATCTTGCGTGGCCAGAATAAATGATCACATCGATGCTGGCATCTTCAAGCGCCTGTTTGAAGATTTGCTTGGGGTTATCGTTCACCTGGGTGATCATGCCGATTTCAATTTTGACTGGCTTGCCCTGGTAGTAGAGTTTTTTCCCATTCAGGGTTTCAAAGGCTGGAAAAGTGCTCATGATAGTGTCGCGGGGGTGATCCCAGCCCCAGAAGACTGCGATCCGCATTTTTCCATCAGCAAACATCTGTTCATACCAAG
>CAZTHA010000315.1:0-5120 GCA_964613435.1 uncultured bacterium | reverse complement strand
ACTGCCGATACCTGGAATGACTTGCTGTTGAAGGTGAGGATGCGCAACCAGGCCACCGGCAGAAAGAGGGCCGGCAAAGTCGGCGTCCGCCAGGTAAGGCGGGACAATTCCGATTGAGGAAGCAGATAAAGAATGAGCGGCACAGCACAAAACACCGCCAGAACGGACTCATATCTCGTCTGAGCCAGGAGAGGCAGAACGAGAAATATCAATTCGGCTGGCGATGCTTCGGGTTTTGCCTGAAAAATGCGAAAGCAGAAAATCAGCAAAAGTAACCAAAGCAGGTTTACTGTTTCGAAACCGGCAGAGCGAACATACATGACCAACAGCGGATAGGCCGCCAAAGTTAACATTGCCAGGCAAGCGGCTGGCTTGCCAAGCCATGGTTCAACCAGGGCATAAAGCAGAACAAAAATGAAAAATACGGCCAGCAGATTGACGACAAAGCCGTTGGCCGGGTCGTAACCAAGAAGACAATGAGCGATATAAACGTGAAATGGGTAAAAACCCGGGCGCATGTCGACGACACTTTCGACGGTGCGTGACATCCCATGAAAATAAAACATTACCTGAGTCGGATTGTAGCACTGGTGGTGATCGAACATCGCCATAGCCATACCCAGCAGATTGGTCTCATCAGCAAGAATTCTGAATTCGGCGGGAATAGCCAAACCGATTGCAACCACAAGAACCAGCGCCAGCAACAAAGCTGGATAATTGTCACCAATCCAGCGTTTAAGCTCTGAGCGTCGATCAAGAGCTATTTCGACCGCTTTCTGCAAAAAAAGCAGCGCTGCCAGGCCAATGAAATAGAAAGTGTAGTCGCGATACAGCCTTTCCATCGTCGGGGTTTCCAAGGCAAAAAAGCCGAGGAACAAGGCAATAATGGTCGTTAAAATGGTCAGGCCAACCATAATCAGGCCGCGAATTGAAAGACTTTGCATCGGCATTACCAGCTCAAAGCGCGGGCTACCGGAGTGGTTACGCCTTCGTCTTCGGGATTTTGCAGACCATTGCCACACTGGCCCGCCTCGTTGGCACCCCATGCCAGAGCTTCGGTGGTAAAAGCGAGGCTGTGATTGCCACCGCAGCTGAGTTTATTGACTCCCGAAAGGGCTGCAAGCTGGACCGGAACGCTGATATTCGTGGCCGAGCTTTTATCGGCAAGCTGGCCAGTGCCGCTGACTCCAGTACCCCAGATCGCGCCGGTCGAGGTTCGAAAAAGACTGAATTCTTTTCCGGCGGCAACCTGAGCAATTCCCGACAAACCTGCTATTGGTTCCGGGCCCTCCGGGACATCTATTGCTGCGCCAAGCCCTGCCTGTCCCTGAAGATTGCTACCCCAGCCGTAAACAGCCCCTGCCGTGGTAACAGCCAGACAATGGGTGCTACCAGCCGCGACCTGAGCTACTTCTGATAGAGTCGCGATCTGAATAAGGCTGGCAGAATAATTGCCGCTTTCTGAAAGATCGACGGCAAGCTGAATGAACTCATCGTTTCCAATTCCCCAGACGGTGCCGTCGTTTTTTAAAACCAGAATAAAATCAAGTCCGACGGCGGCCTGTTTCACATTGGTTGCAAATTGCACGGGAACAGCGATGCCGGCAGTTGTCGGCGCCTGGCCCAATTGCCCCATGTTGTTCCTGCCCCAGCCGTAGAGGTTGCCGGCAGCGTCAAGAGCCAGCGCATTGCCATACCCGGCAAAAATATCGCTGATTATCGGAAGTCCGGCCACTTCGAGCGGATAAGCTGAATTACTGATGCCAGATGCGCCGAGTTGGCCGTCGGCGTTGTTGCCGCAAGCGTACACTTTGCCGTTTTGCCCAAGAAGCAGACTAAAATCAGACCCAGCTGCAATTTTAGCAATGGGCTGATGAAAAGCGACGAATTTACGCTCAAGCTGAAAATTTGCGCCGCTTTTGCCTAGCTGGCCATAGACATTGCTGCCAAACGCCGCCAGCGTGCCATCATCGCGCAAAATCAGGCTATGGCTTTCGCCCGCGGCAAAAGAGCTTATCTTTGCTGCGCCAACGCGGGCTTTGAAAGCAGCGAAAAGCTCGGTCGAACTGGTTTGATCGGCAGCCGGCAGAGCCTGCCAGGTTTGATCAAGATTGGCAAAAAGTGCTGCCGGCAAAGATTGCATGGTTGCAAAATCGCCAATGGCGGCGAGAGCTGCCCGGGCCTTAACATCTTCAGGGGCAGCCGAGCCTGAAGCAACGAGCTCGACACTGTTTTCGCCGGGCTTCAGATCGATTCCGGCATGAAACTCACGTGCGCCTTCGTAAGTAGCGCCCTCGAGGGTCATGCTGACCAAGGTTGAAACAACCGGAACGGCAGTGAAGCTTACCGTTACCTGGTTTTCGATTACATCGGCGCTTTTTCGCAATAGCGTGATCGGACTGAGAGAATTGCCATAATTGACCAGTTTGAGCTCGAAAACGGCACGGGCAGTTCCGGCTGACCGAATAGCTGCCTGCAATTCATGCGAATGTTTGATTGAAATTTTCAATTGAGCCTGAGGATAAATTTGCAGAACAGACCCCTGTTCTTTGTCATTGCCTGGCCTTGGCCCAAAAACAGAATCGCGACCGCTGAAGCATCCAGTAATGGTTAAAATGCCAACCCAAAATACTGCCAGTAGCGCAAATGAAAGGTTACAGTTTTTACGAGCAAAAAACGACATATCAGTTGAGTCAGTTTAGCATTGGCAGGAAGGCACTGCCATCTTCGCGATTGATCGGGCTCCAGACGACGAATTCGACGGGACCGGTCGGAGACATGGTCGAGCCAATTTCAACACCGGCAATGAACTTGTCGCCGGCTTTAATCAGCCGCACAGTGCTTTTCGATATTTTATGCTTGATAACATCACCAACTTTTACACGCGACGATGAGCCTTCAGTAAATCCAAGAATTTTAAACTCGACGAAATCCTGGGTATAGACACTGCCATCGGCACGAGTAATAGTATCGACTCCGAGATTTGTAACCTCAATTTTCACATAGAACTGTGGTCCCATCATAACTGAAGCCTGAGCGGCAGTGAGCGACAACAAAGTCGCTAAGAAAACAAACAAAGCGAGTTTACTCAAAAGATTATTCATCAGCGACCTCCCGGAGCACGTCATTTATACAAAATCTCATTGCATTTTTCACCCATTTTCATGCCCCGACCTGATCGGGGTATCTCAAACACGATGATTGTGACTGGATCGCCCAATTACCCCTTCGGGGCACAAGCTCGTCGGGCGATGACAGTTTGTTGGTTTTCAATGAGCTTTTATATAACAACAGCATAACGCATCAGCAGGCAAAAATAAACCGCGAAATCAACCCGGCAAGATTTGCTCAAGAAAAATGATTGGGTTATACTTTTAAGTAGGTTGTCTATGGCAAAGGAAATTAAGGTGAACATTAAAAAGAAAATTTTGACCGACGAAAACAATCATCCTATTGCAGTCCAGATCGACTATCAGGACTGGCTTGAATTCGAAAAAATACTTAAACTTCATGCAGCAAAATCGTCTGCTAATCTAGAAGCGTTTTCAGGTAAAATCACTTTAAGCGAAGATCCCTTGAGCCTGCAGAAAAAAATCCGGGAAGAATGGCCTTGAATTATCTTCTCGACACAAACATCATTCTCTATCATCTTGGTGGAAGGCTTAAAAATCCTCTCCCACATGGAAAGTTCATTATTTCATTTGTTTCCGAAATCGAATTGCTCTCATTTGCGGAACTTAACGAAAAAGAAGAAGAAATAATTCGTGCATTCATTACCAACACCCCTATAATAGGCATTACCGAAGAGATTAAGGCAACAACAATTTCTTTGCGAAAACACCGGCGCATGAAAACGCCAGACGCGCTTATCGCCGCAACAGCAATCAATTTTGACTGTTGCCTTCTAACAAATGACGTTCATTTCAAAAACATCCCCGGCTTGCGCAGCAAATCTTTGCCGATAAAAGAGAATAAATCCGTTTCTGAAAGCGCAAAAACCTATAAAGCTGAAACCCCAAAAAACAAGTTAAAAAGATAGCACCAGACAGAGTCTACACTAATTTGCAAACTCTGTTTAAAAGGCGATTTTGCGGTCAGTTTTTTCTTAGCTGGAAAAGGGAAACGCCGGTCGGCAGATTAGCGCTAACATTCAAGGCCGAGCCGTTCCCATTGCTGATTTTGACATAAGCTGCAGTATAGGGCAGCAAAGTCGGCGAACCAGAGGTTGCGCCGCTAAAATCGACACTGGTCATGGCCGGTCCGGTCAGGGTTACATCGGCCCAACCGGTGCCAAAGCTGTATGTATTGGTCAGATCGAGACCATTGATGCCGTAGATGCCACCGGTGCTGTCGTTGACCAGCATCGCCATCAGAAATTTGGCTGCGGTTTTGTCGAAAGTTTCGCCGGTAAAGGCGGCAACGGCGGCCTCTTCAGTCAATTGCACCGAAAGCAGACTCTGGACCGAACCAGAGGAACCGTAATTCTGGGCCAACCAGGTTCCGAACAAATAGGCTTTGCCATAATGGGCATTAATAATGTCGTTACTGTCGTTCTGGGCATGCCATTCGTTAACACTGATACGGGTGACATATTCAAAGTATTTCTGTGCCTGCAGGGCTTTTGACTGGTTCTGACCGTTCTCGATTTTGTAACCGTTAACCTGCTCGGCATAGCCGGACATGGCTTCATCAACCCAATACGCCGGATCATTGAGATTCATTTTCTGGTAGAAGTGAATCATGTGCTGAAATTCATGAGCCATGGTCGCAGAAAGGTCGGTGATCGAGCGATTGAGATCCTGTGAATCGGTCGGATACTGGATATTAAAAAGCTTTTTCTCGTTTGAATAAGCGACACCACTGGTAGTTTTCGGATAAAAATCACCGGAATAGAAATAGCCGGCGGTATAGATCTTTGAAGAAATCAGAATGTAAAAGTCGTTAACATTCAGACCATTGAGGGTTCCTTCGGGTTCAGCGCCGAAAACGGTGCGATTGGTGGCATAAATATTGGCCCAGGCGGTTGCAAGACCGTCGAGCACAGTATTAACACCGGTGCGGCTAAGATCATCATTGTCGAGGAAAAAGTATACCTTTTTGTTTGTGCCGCTGATGTCGTT
>CAZTHA010000314.1:0-5198 GCA_964613435.1 uncultured bacterium | reverse complement strand
TCGGCCGCGCGTCAGCTCCTGCATAAGGTGACGGCAATTCAAAAATATCTGTCCCCATGATGTCTTTGCGATTCGATTCACACTGAACTACGATCGTTCCGGGCGAGCGGACGTTCATCGCCTTAACTGTCATCGGGTCGCGAAAAGGATCAACAAAGCTCACCTGGAATTTTTTGCTGTGCCTTTTATATTCATGCAGTAGCTCTTTAACTATTTGCTCTTCAGCCGCCCCTTTGGGATAAAAGGCAGTCACCTTGATATCTTTTTCCAGATTACGGGCGATCTGAATTGTTTGATCAGATAATGTAAACATTTTATTGCGAGTAAAATCATAGCGAAAATTTCGCCGAAAGCCGATATGCGACAAAACGGCGCCAATGGCGATAATAATCAGGATCAAGGCAATGTCGTTTACCCAAAGAATGGTCTTGCGATTTTTCAATAGCTCGTCGACCATGGCCGGTCGCATCAAAAAAGAAATGGCACCGATCATGATCCCTGAAGCCAAAACCCCCAGGGCCAGCCTGGCCTGATCAGGAAAATTAACATATAAAAGAGCTGAAGCGACCATCATCAACAGCCCGAAAATCAATACCAGATAAGGGAAAACAGGTATTTCAATTCTTCTTTTGTCTGCCATTTGAATTACCTCCACCTTTCTGATTCAAGCACTCTGGTAGTCAATACCAGCCAGATTACCGTGAAGATAATGAAAAAGATCAGGTTACCACTGTCAACGACGCCTCTAAGAAAATCGGAGTAGCGATCGAAAATTGACAAACTCCCGAGCATCTGACCAAACCAGTTATCAAAAGCGTGCTTTGCCCAGCCAAAGATCCAGAAAAGCATCAATCCACCAAAACTGAGCATGGCAGAGACAATCTGGTTTTCACTTAAAGAGCTGGTAAAAAGTCCGAGGGAAACGAATGCCGAGCTCAGCATCAGCAAGCCAAGGTACCCGCTATAAACCGGACCCATATCGAAGTCGGTCGAGTATCTGGACAGGAGCAGCGGGTATTGGATGGTCAACAGAATAAGAGAAATGTAAAGCAGCATGCCGGCAAGAAACTTTCCCAGAACTATTTCCATAGGTGAAACCGGTGAAGTTAAAAGCAGTTCCATGGTTTTGCCTTTTCTCTCTTCACTCAAAAGGCGCATTGTTAATACGGGAGAAGCAAGCAACAAAATGAAAGAAGCGTTATAAAGCAATGGTTCCAGACTGGCCATCTTGCTGGTCACGAGAACGACCCAGAATAGGTAGCCAACGATCAGCAAGAATGAAGCGAAAACAATATATGCAATCGGTGAATAAAAAAACGACTGCAGCTCTTTTTTCATAACCGCAATAATTTTCATGCCTCATCGCTCCTTTCTTCATTTCGGGTAAGCTTGATAAATACGTCTTCAAGACTGGCTCGAACCGGGGAAATTTCTCGAAAAATTCCGCCCTCGGCAGATACTTTGCTGAAGAAACGATCAAATTCTTCTTCTGAGGGCAACTCAAGTCTGAACCTTATCAAACCCTCAAATTCATCCCGGCGGGCTATTGCTTTATCAGGTAATTCATCGAGAATTTTCAGGGTATTGCCGGAGCTAGCCGGCTTCAGCAAGATATCCCAGGTTGTTCTTCCTGAAGCTCCCTTTTCAAGATTCTCAACCGTATCGACGGCGACAATTTCGCCTTCGTTGATGATAATGGCCCGATTGCAGGTCATGCTGACCTCAGCCAGGTAATGGGTCGAGAGAATGATGGTGTGATCTTTGGCAAGATCCTTTATCAGACTGCGAATTTCAATGATTTGGTTGGGGTCGAGTCCAACCGTGGGCTCATCGAGAATAAGAACCTCGGGATTATGCAAAAGAGCCTGGGCAATGCCGACTCTTTGGCGAAAGCCCTTGGAAAGGTGTCCGATAATGCGCTTCAAATAGTCTTTCAAGCCTATTCTTTCGGCAATTTCAGCAATTCTTGCCTTTCTGATTTTTCCCGGAAGCTCTTTAATTTCACCAACAAAATTAAGATAGGATTCCACCGTCATTTCATGATAAAGGGGCGGTGTTTCCGGCAGATACCCCAGGCGGCGACGCACCTCGTAAGATTCTTCAAAGACATCGAAACCTGCGACGGTTGCGACGCCCGATGTTGCCGGCAAGAAGGTGGTTAAAATTCGCATGGCGGTGGTTTTGCCGGCGCCGTTTGGGCCGAGAAGTCCCAACACTTCTCCTTTTCCGACGCTGAAACTGATGTCGTTCAGTGCCCTGAAATTACCATAAAATTTCGTGATGTTTTTCATTTCGATCACGGAATATTACCTCCTTTATCGTTGGCAGCAGCTGCCCGGTCATGTGTTTTGACCAGCGTGCGCCGGCAAGGTTCCCAAATTGTATAAGTTTAATCTGTTTCTGCAGCTTGAAATTAACCGTTTTATCTGCGATAATCTTCGAAAACTGCCACAAAGGAATTTTCAATGCCAACCCTTGGAATTTCGCTCATTGCACACAACGAAGAAAGACAAATCGCCAATGCACTAAATTCTGCAGGTTTTGCTGATGATATAGTCGTTGTTAACTGTGAGTCAACAGACAAAACTGAAGAAATTGTAAAAAATTTCACCAATGTTCGTCTGTTCAACCGACCAAACAACAAAAATCTCAATGTAAACAAAAGTTTTGGCTTCGAACAACTGGCAACGGACTGGATTTTTTATCTCGACCCAGATGAAATAATTACCCCAAAGCTGGCTGAAGAAATTAAACAAGCCATAAATTCAGACAAATTCGTCGCCTACAAACTGCCGAGAAAAAACATCTTTTTTGGGCGCTGGCTGGCGCATGGAAGTCAGTACCCCGATTTGCAACTTAGATTGTTCAAGCGCGGCGCAGCAGAATTTGCCAACAAACATGTCCATGAAATGCTTGAAGTAAAAGGTGAAACAGGCATGCTAAGCGAAGCTTTCGAGCACCACCCTTATCCGGGTCTGACCGACTACATCCGGAAAATGAATTTCTACACGGGCTTTCAGGCTGAGTTCTGGCAAAATTCAGGAATGAACGTTCATTTTTTCAACAAATTCCGTTTCATGTTTTTCAAGCCCTATTTCAGATTTTTGCGTCGTTATCTGCTTAAACAAGGTTTCAGAGACGGATGGCAAGGCTTTGTTGCCGCGGCGGGCGATGCTTTTCAGCAGGTAATAAGCTTTGCTAAACTTTTGGAGATGAAGAATCAGAAAAATGAAAATCATCCAGATTCTTAATTCACCAAATTGGAGCGGTGCATCCAATTATTGTATTCAAGTTTCACAGGAACTGATCAAGCTGGGGCACGAAGTTTTACTTTTGACCGAGCCCGGCAAGCCGGCCTATCGAGCCGAAAAGGCAGGCATACCGGTCGATACGACCATAAGACTTAACCATCGCAATCCGGTATTGTATGTTCATGCCATGAAGCGCATGAAAACGATATTCAAACAACTCAAGCCCGATATTATCTCGGCACATATCAACGAAGGCGCCTGGATGGCCGGCATGATTGCGAAAAAATTTTCCCCGAAAAGCATCGTTGCAAGGGTGCGAACCGACATAGACCCTCCGAAAGGACATTTCATCAATCGTTATGTCCATCATCATTGGACCGATCATCTGGTCGTCGGGTCAATTCTGCACAAAAAGCTTTGTCATGAAATACTCGATTATGAACTGGACAAGATCAGTGTGGTATACGGAGGCGTGGATGCGGGCCGATTCGATTCGGCCAATTACCGCGACAAACCTTTTCGCCAGGAAATCAATGCCGACGATGATGAGGTTCTGATCGGTCTTTTGGCCAGACTGGACCCAGTCAAGGGCCATGAGTATGCCATCGAGGCTCTCAAACTTCTGGGCAACCTCAAAATAAAATTCAGGCTGGTAGCCCTGGGTTACGAAAACGAAAGAACCTTTGCCTGGCTGCATGAGTTAGCCAATCATGCAGGAATTGGCGACAAGGTAGTTTCTTTCGGCCTGCGCAAAGATCTGCCAGAGGTGTTAGCCAGCCTCGATCTCGGTCTGATTACTTCGGTCGGCTCAGAGGCAAATTCGCGGGCAGCTCTTGAATTCATGGCTTCCGGCAAACCGGTAGTTGGCACATCGGTTGGCGTAATTCCCGAGTTAATAAGTGATGGTGAACAGGGTTACATTGTTCCCGCCCAAGATCCCCGGGCAACCTCTAAAGCTTTGAAGAAGCTGATAGAGAACCAGGTTTTGCGCAACAATTTTGGCAAACAGGCACGAGAAAGGGTTTTGCAAAATTTTTCTCTTGAAAAATTTGGCAAGGTCATGGAAAGCGTTTACCTGCGACTGATCGATAAATTTAAAACCTGACCATTGACAATGTTTTGAAGATTAAAATAGAATCCCAGACAATTCAACGGGGTACATTACTTTGCAATTATTCAGAAATTTTTCAATTAAAACAAGAATAGTCGTCACTTTTCTTCTGGCGACCTTTTTCCCGGTAATTATCTACCTTTATGTGCAATATACCGGAATAGTCATCAGCAATTCCACAGCGCTGTTTATCGGGATAATTGCCCTGATCAATGCTCTGGCAACCGGATTCATGGTTGCCGGTTCCATTACCGGCCCACTCGAGATCGTTCTTAGCTCACTGCAATCGTTTCAGGCAAGAAAATCAGCTGCATCGATCAACGACAATGGATTTGACGAGCTTTCCGAAGTTACCGGAGAACTTAACCGCCTTTACAGCGAATGGAACCGTGAAATCATAAATCTTGGCAAAAAGCAGTTACAGCAAGAGAAGAGCAGCGAAAAAAACGAACAGCAAATCAGCAATTTGGAAAAACAACTAGACCTTACCAGATCATGTCTCAACGTTGCCCAGGTGCTCAATACCACTTTTGATTTTCAAAGCAATCTCAAAGCTATCCTGGATGAGGCCATTCAAACCATAAACGTTCAGTGGGCATCGGTATTGTTGATCAACCGCGAACGCAATGAAATGACAGTTGCCTGCGTGAGAGGCGTTGAAAAAAGCCTTCTTGACGCCCTGGCCGATGAAGAATACCCGGCTATCCGCCTAAAACCCCACGAAGGCCTGGCTGGTCAGGTAATCAAAGAGGGGCTGCCCCTGATTGCCAACAAGGGCTTCAAAGACCCAAGATTCAAACAGTTCAGCGAATTCAGCCGACGTGATGAAAAAATTG
>CAZTHA010000313.1:0-5206 GCA_964613435.1 uncultured bacterium | reverse complement strand
CAGCTTGGCAAGCTGCGCACCCTCGCCCAGATTCTCGAACATCTTGGCCAGAATGCTTCGGTGAACCAGACAACTTCGGCCGCGCCTGCTTTGCAAGCTCAGACTGCCGCAGGCTCAGCCACCAATATCGTTCCGGTTCTGCTTGAGGTCGTCAGCGAAAAAACCGGCTACCCATCTGATATGCTCAACCTGGAAATGGACATGGAAGCCGATCTCGGTATCGACTCAATCAAGCGCGTCGAAATCATGTCGGCAATGCAGGAAAGACTGCCCAACGCTCCGGTAGTGCAACCCGACCAGCTTGGCAAGCTGCGCACCCTCGCCCAGATTCTCGAACATCTTGGCCAGAATGACGCGCCGGCCTCTGTTAATAAGCCTGGGCCAGTATCCCAGGGACACATCAATGCAACATTGCTTGAAGTTGTCGCCGACAAAACCGGTTATCCAGTGGATATGCTCAACCCTGAAATGGATATGGAAGCCGATCTCGGCATCGACTCGATCAAGCGAGTCGAGATTCTTTCAGCCTTCCAGGAAAGGGTTCCTGACGCTCCGGTAGTTCAGCCAGGCGATCTCGGCAATTTCAGAACCATTGGCCAGATTATCGAGTTCCTGTGCAATAATGCTGCTCCGGCAGCTACCCCGGCCCCAGCTTCTACTTCGACTTTGGCTCAGCCGGCCATGCAGGCAGAGAACAAGCCTGAGCCCGAATTTTTTCCGCTCAAGCGCACTGTCCTAAAAACCCGCGAGCTCAGCGCAACTGCCGAAGGAAAAACAGTTTTGAAAAAAGGTGATCTCGTCGTCGTCGCTGATGATGGTAGTGATTTCAGTAGTCAGGTCTGTGAACAGTTTGAAAAACGAGGAATCAAATCACAAAAACTTGAACTTGCAGAAATCGCAGCCGGAAAATTCGCCGCGACCCTTCGTGGCATCGTCATTCTGGCACCCCAGCCTGAAAGGGTTGCAAATGGCCTCTGGAACGAAGCGTCCGAAGAATTCCTGAAAGACGCTTTCATGGCGGTTCAGAAGGCCGGGATTGCGATCAGGGATGGCAATGGCGGTTTGATTGCCACAGTCAGTCGTCTTGACGGCTCTTTCGGCCTTGAAAACCTTACTAGAACCGTAGATCCCGTTCAGGGCGGCCTTGCCGGTCTAACCAAGACCATCGGTCATGAGTGGCCGAACGTCACCGCCCGGGCAATCGATCTGGACTATCGCTTCAAAGACACTGCGGCGGCAGAGAAGCTTGTTGAAGAGCTTATCGTGGCCGGTCCAATTGAAACTGGTTTAACCAAAGCCTCGCGCCTGACTCTTGTTGAAGAAACCTGTAATCTTGAAGAAAACAACGCCGCATCGCCGACCTTTGCCGGCGATGACGTTATAATAGTTACCGGCGGTGCCCGCGGGGTAACTGCCGCCACTGCAATTGCCATGGCGCAGAAATATCACTGCCGCTTCGCCCTGATCGGCCGTTCTTCAGCTCCGACCGAAGAGCCGACCTGGCTTAGAGGCTTGACCAGTGAGCCGGCCATTAAAGAAGCAATTCTGAAAAATGCCGCTAAAAAGCTTACACCAAAAGAACTCGAAGGCGAATTCAAGTCACGCATGGCCAACCGCGAGATTCTCGATAATCTTGCCGAGTTCGGCAAGGCTGGCAGCAAAGTTGCCTACTATTCCGCCGACATTCGTGATGAAAAAGAGCTTGCCGCAGTTACTGCGCAGATTCGCCAGAATCTGGGCACGATAACCGGCTTGATCCATGGAGCCGGCGTGCTGCGCGATCGCAAGATCGAAGACAAAACCCGCGACCAGCTCGACGATGTTCTCGATACCAAGGTCAAAGGCCTGCGGGCCGTTTTGAAGGCCTTGATTCCCGACAACCTCAAGGCGGTTATTCTATTCTCTTCATTCTCCGGAAGATTTGGCCGAACCGGTCAGGTCGATTACGCCATGGCAAACGAAGTTCTCAACAAGGTGGCTCACAAATTAAGGATTCTGCGACCGGACTGCCGCAGCCTTTCCTTCAACTGGGGCCCATGGGATGGCGGCATGGTCACCCCTGGCCTGCGCAATCTTTTTCTCGCCGAAGGGATTGGTCTGATTCCGCTGCACAGCGGTGCGCGCCAGCCAATTATCGAATTGAGCCATAACGACCCGACCGCCGTTGAAATCGGCATAATCGGCGAAATACCCAATCAGAGCGACAAGGGTCAGAACAATCTGCAGATAAGCGAGGGCGCCGATACCGGAAAAAAGTTGGTTAAGGCCTTCGATTACGAGCTCAAACTTGAAGCGAATAACTGGCTCAAAGATCACGTTATGAACGGTGATGCGGTGCTGCCTATGGCAGTAACCACCGAGATGCTTATTCATACTGCGGTTATGCAGAACCCGGGCCTGCAGTTCATCGGCTACGATGAAATGCGGATTCTCAAGGGAGTCGTTCTGCAAAACGGCACGAAAAAGATTGAGTTCTATTCGGCCAAACCGGTAAAAAGCGGCAACCATTTTATCGTCACCACCGAAATCAGGTCTGATCTCAACGGTCGCCAGATCGTCAACGCCCGCGCTGAGATAATTCTGGCCGAGAAACTGCCGCAGCAGGCGCCGGCCCCGCTCGCCTGTGACTGCCATCTCGTCTACCCACATTCGATAAACGAGGCATATCAGCGCGATCTGTTTCACGGTGATTTCTTCAAAGCGCTTGAATCTGTTGAAGGATGGTCTGACCATGGAATAGCCGCCCGCAGCCGCGCAGCCCTGCCACCCGAAAATTGGTCGGGCGACACCTTGTGTACCCGCTGGTATTCAGATCCCATGGCCGTAGACGCTGCGTATCAATTGATGATCCTCTGGACCTGCCAGAGTGCCGGTGCACCTTCGCTTCCGGGCTATGCTGCCCATTACCGGCAATTTTGCCGGAACTTTCCCGAGAATGTGCTTATCCGGGCTAATACCCGAAGAATCGGAGCTCAGATTGCCGGAGCTGACATCGACTTTCTCGATGATCAGGGCCGGGTTCTCGCTCGCATGGAGGGCTACGAGTGCGTCATAAATGAAGCGCTGCGCCAGGCCTTCAAGCTTCGTTCAGTTGACGGAGCGCAAAAATGACAAAGACCGCGTCCTGCCAGAACCAACCTCTGGCCATTGCTGTAACTGGAATTGGTGGTATTTTTCCTGGAGCTGACAACCTTGATCAGTTCTGGAAGATGATTGAAGAAGGAAAGAGTGCAGTTGCAAAAGTTCCCGACGGCCGTTGGCCCGAAGATGCTGAAAATTATCATCATCAAACGCCGGGTCGCCCTGATTCGGTATTGTCGCCGAACTGTTGCGCTATAAGAAACATACCACAGAACTTCTCCGGGATTAATCTACCCCAGGATCTCATCGATCGGCTGGATCCCCTTTTCAAGATTACTCTCCAGGCAGGACGCGATGCTTTCTTTTCAACTCGTCGCGAGAACCTTGACTTGAACCGGGTTCAGGTCATTCTCGCCAACATTGTTTTGCCGACCGACAGCACCTCTGAAATAACCCGCCGGCTTTATCTGCACGGACTTAAGAGCAACCTGGGCAAGAACTCTTCAGATCTTGAACAAGCGCTGGAGATCGAACCACGCAATCGCCTTTCGGCTGAGCTGCCCGCCGGCCTGCTTGCCACAGCTCTTGGCATCGGTGGCGGTTGTTTCACCCTTGATGCAGCCTGTGCCTCGTCTCTTTATGCGATCAAACTTGCCTGTGAAGAACTCAACGCCCGCCGTGCCGACGCAATATTGACTGGCGGTGTTTCACGGCCGTCTTCGCAGTTTACCCAGATGGGTTTTTCTCAGCTGCGCGCTCTTTCGACAAAAGGTATCTGTCGCCCATTCGACGCCGATGCCGATGGTCTGATCGTCGGCGAAGGTGCGGGCCTTTTCGTTCTCAAACGTCTTGAAGACGCTATTGCCGCCGGCGACAGCATTCATGCAGTCATACGCGGCATAGGTCTGGCCAATGACGTTGGCGGCAGCCTGCTTGCTCCCGATTCAGAAGGCCAATTACGGGCAATGCTTGCGGCTTATCGCCAGGCCGGATGGCAACCTGACCAGGTACAACTTGTCGAATGCCACGGCACCGGAACCCCCAAAGGCGATGCGGTTGAATTTGACAGTTTGCGCCAACTCTGGCAGCAACATGCGGACCGTCGTGATGCATGTGTTATCGGTTCGGTAAAATCAAACGTCGGGCACCTGCTGACCGGCGCTGGTGCCGCCGGTCTGATGAAGCTTATTTTCGCCCTGAAGAACGCAAAACTGCCGCCGACTGCGAATTTCAACACCCCCGATCCAGCCATGGACATGGGGAATTCTCCGTTTACCGTTCTGCGTTCAGCGCGTGACTGGCAACCGGCCCAACCCGGGCAACCGCGACGTTGTGCCCTGAGTGCCTTTGGCTTTGGTGGAATCGATGCCCATGTTCTCATTGAAGAATTCCTGCCCGGCACTGCCGTACCCGCGCCAGCAAATGCAGAAGAACCAGAAGAGATTGCAATTGTAGCTCTTGCAGCCCGAGCCGGTGACGCAACCGATTTTTATCAGCTGCAACAGGCTCTGCTTAAAGGTGAGAGTCTTGATAATCTGGGCGGCGCTGATCGCCACCGCCTGGCCGATGTTCCTGTCTGGGCTAAAAAAGGCACTTATATCAATGATTTAAAAATTCCATTTGGACAATTTAAGATTAGTCCTAATGAGATTCCACAGATCTTGCCCCAGCAGTTGCTGACGCTCATGACCGTCGACGACGCCTGGCGGAGCCTGAAAAGCCAGCGGCCTTCCAACCTGCGCCAGGGTGTTTTCATGGGCATAAATCTCGACCTCGACAGCACCAATTTTGCGACGCGCTGGTCGCTCAATAGTGATTTGCAGCAACTCGACCTGGAAACCACCGACACTAACGCCCTTAAGGATAGTATCACCCCACCGCTAAACCATCCACGCACAGTCGGGGCTCTTGGCGGAATTGTTGCCAGCCGGATTGCCCGAGAATACCAGTGTGGTGGACCATCACACACCTTTTCTGCCGCCGAGAATTCAGGATTGGCTGCTTTTGAAGCTGCAATAAGAAGTTTACAGCGCCAGGAAACCGACCTTTGCATTGTCGGCGCCGTCGAAATGGCTGGTGACCTGCGCAATCTGCTCGTAACCGACCGCTTGCGACCATACAGTCG
>CAZTHA010000312.1:0-5208 GCA_964613435.1 uncultured bacterium | reverse complement strand
CGCCAGCATTTCTGCGGTAGGTACGATGTATATCAAGAATACTTCCGCCCTCAGTCAGGTCCAGACTACGGTTGATCAGCATGACAACCAGCTGCGCAGCCTGGTCGATAAAACCAGCAAGCTTCAACCACCGGTAAATGAAATTACTGCGTTGAAAAACAGCATCACTTTCATCAATCAGAATCTTGACACCCCCGGCACCAGCTGGGTCGACTTTCTCGCCACCCTCGAATCGGCAGTTCCTGAAAGAGTCGTCATCAACGACATTTCACCAAAATCATTTACCAATCTTACCGGAAACTTTACTCTGGTCGGCGAAGCTTCGACCATTTTCGACGCCCTTGAATTTGCCAAACGACTCAACCAGAGCGGCAAGTTCAAAGCCTTTCTCAAGAATAACGCCAACGTCTCCCAGGACGATGGCTCGATTCAGAAATTTACCCTGGACTTCTCATATAAACCTTGATCAATCCAAGAAGAAGGAGCTGACGTGAAGACTAGACTTCGCTCCATAATTGAAAGAATTGTAACTTACGGTCTGATCGCCCTAGCGGTCGGAGCGCTGGTTTACTTTCTCAGTTCGGTTAATACCAAACAGAAACAGGAAATCGCGCAAAAGAACGTTGAGCTGGCAGAGATCAAACAAAAGATCACTGCTGCCGAAACCGACTTCGCCAACCGGCGCAAGCAAATCGACAAAATCACTGCCGAACTTCGTGAAAAAAAGCAGGAAGTTAAGGAAAAGTTTGAAAAGTTGCTTGAAAGCTCGGCCAATTACACAATCTTCATTGAACAGGTTCAGCGCAAGGCGAAATCGCTCGATATCCACATTCAGGATTCACAGTATCAGCCGCCTGCACCAGCAGCCGGAGCAGGTTCATCCTATCTTGAATTCAAGTTTGACTTGAGAATTCGCGGCTCATACAACAAGGTTAAGCAGTTTTTATGGGAAATGGAAAATTCTCTCGGACGCCTGGTCAAGATTTCCCAGATCGAAGTTATCCCGCCACTGAGCGATGAAGCCGGAAACATGTCACTCAAACTTACTCTGGCTACATTCTTCAAGTCCTGACCGCAGGCAAGGAACAATAGATGAACAAGCAGGAATTTCAGGAATACTACAAGAAAAACAAGACCGTAGTCATCGGCGTACCAATCATCGTGCTGGTCCTACTCGTCGATCTGTTGGTACTTAAGCCTGCCAGACAAAGAAAACTCGAGGAACGCAAGGCCGAAAACCGCGGAACGGTTGCCCAGCCGGCTACGCCGGCAGCCACACCTGCCGCAGTGCCTGGAGCCGCTCCGACTCAGGCAAAAGCCCCGATTAAAATGCCTGATCCGATTCGGCCGCCTTCTTATCCGCCCCTCAGTGAAAAAGTCGATTCCCGATTTCAGCTGACCAAAGTTTATCCCTATGCATCGGCCGAAAGAAACATCTTTACCTGGGGCGAAAAGAAAATTGAAATAATCCCGCAGAGCGTCGAAGAAGAACTGGATACCTATGAACGCCCTGAAATCAGTTATCACGGCTTTTTCAGTCTTGGCCCCGACAAAGTTGCCATTCTGAAATCATCAGGTCAGTTGCTGCTGACCAAAGTCGGTAATATGCTCAAAAGCAGTCCGTTTCGCCTCGGTTCGGTTTTACCCGATCGCGTGGTCATTGTTGACACCAGCGAAGCCAGTCGCGAATTTGAAGTCGTTCTGTCGGAAAACTCCCCGGAAGGTGGTATCAATAAATGATCGACCATCCAACCCTGAAAAAACTATTCCAGGATAGAGACAAAAACGTCAGATTATTCTGCCTGAAGTGTGTAGCCAGAGACGATATTGAAGAAGCCGAAGAGTTCATTCTCGAAGGCCTTGAAGATGGTCGTCCTGAAGTGGTAATCGCTGCCCTTAAAGCTGCGCGAAAAAGTCAGAGTGATGATATAACCAAAATGATTCTGGGCTATCTCGAATCGTCGAACACGCTGCTGAAAAGCGAGGCTCTCATTGCCCTTATCGGCCGCCAGCCCAAAACGATCAAGAAACCGATTTGCGACTTTCTCAAGCGTGAGGAAGACCCAGCTTTGGTGGCCACGGGCATTAAAGTTATCGGTTCCTGCAAAAGCGAAGAATTTGTGCCGCTTTTGCGCGCTTTCATGAATTACGCCGACGAACGGGTGCGGGCAAATGCCGTCGAAGCGCTTGGTGATATTTCCCATCCCGAAGTCGTTGAAATACTCAAGGTGCTGGTTTCCGATCGCAACAATCGTGTTCGGGCCAATGCCATAAAGGCCCTCTGGGAAAGAGGAATTCGTTACGGTCTGAATACTCTGCCAGAAGAACTTAGATCGCCCAATTCGCGGAAAAGAGCTTCTGTTGCCTATATTCTTGGTGAAATTGAAGAAGAGCGATCTCTCGATCTTCTCGTCGGTCTTTTGAATGACATTTCTCCGACCGTCAGAAACCGCGCTGTTCTAAGTATCGGAAAAATCGGGTCATCGCGGGTCATGAGTCACCTGATCGATGCCTACGCCAAAGAAGACGAGCCCTCGATTAGAGATGTGATCGTCTCGACCGCCCTGGACATAAACCCCGATCTGGCCATGGCCAGACTCACCGAGAAATTTGTCAGGGAAGAAAACACCAGAATGCGCGCAAATCTGATCAAAAGCATCGGCATGACAGCGAACAGCAAGTCGGTGGTGCTTTTAACCAAGGCCTTGAAGGATACCGACAGTCGAGTAAGGGCCAATGCCGTCGAAGCACTTGGCCAACTAAATGATCCGCAACTTTCCGAACTTCTTTTCCCATTGTTGCACGACTCACACAACCGGGTCAGAAGTAACGCCGCAGCTTCTCTCTGGAAACTGGGTGGCATGGGAGCAGTTTTGACTCTCAAACAAATGCTGCGCTCTTCCCATAAACAAATGCGGGCTTCAGCAGCCTGGGCTCTCGGAGAAATTGGCGCACTGCAGTTCAGCGACTCTTTGCAATATCTTACCAACGACTCTGACCCTGACGTTAGAAGGTGTGCACTAAAAGCACTGGCAAAACTTTCAAAAATAACTTAAACTATTAAGCGGTCATACCCAGAGGAGAGAAGGACCTGATGAACCGCTTAAAAACAGTTATTATTTCATTTGTTGTTTTTTATTTGCTTACCTTTGTCATTACTGGCGTTTTCGCACAATCTCAGCAAGCCAGAAAACTGAATCTCGATGGTCTGAACGCAATCAATAGCGGCAGATTCCAGGAAGCAATTCAATACCTGAAACAGGCAATGCAGCTCGAACCCAATTGGGCCGAACCTTATTTCAATGCTGCCAAGCTTTTGCGTCTGCGAAACCAGCGCGACGACATGTCAAGAGCCCTTAAGAAAGCGCATACCCTTGAGCCTGAAAATTCACTTTATGCCGAAGAATACGCCAAGGTCCTGAAAGAAGACCTGGCAATTCTG
This sequence comes from uncultured bacterium, assembly GCA_964613435.1. GTDB lineage: Bacteria > Muiribacteriota > Ozemobacteria > Ozemobacterales > Ozemobacteraceae > DYKG01. Next base: position 1,766 of record CAZTHA010000312.1, on the reverse strand, counting down.
GTCAAAGCCGGCAAAAAGGCTGAAGCCAGCAAACTGCGGCAGGAGATTCTCAAGGTTAATCCGGCTGAAATCGCCATTGGAATGGAAATTTTCGACGAACTGACTGCTCAAAACCAGTCTGAAAAAGCGGTTAATCTGGCCAATGAACTGATCGAAAAAAATCCCAAACTGCGGGTTAAATACGATTCTGAGCCGATGGGCAAATTGTATTTTCGCCTGGCCCAATTAGAGTTGGCGAGAAACAACTTGCAGGCCGCCAAGGTAAACGCTGACAACGCATCAAAGTATACCTTTTCCAGCAAAGACGTAATAAGAGACCTGCTCAGTGAAATAAAGCAAAAGCAGCAAGCGGCCATCGGCATCTTGATGGAGCAGGCCAAAGAAAAGAAGAGCGCCGGTGATACCGAAGGAGCTATCGCCCTGCTTAAGCGCGCCCAGACGGTTGATCCCTATAACGATGCCGTTGAAGAAGAGCTTAACCGCATCGTAAATACAAGCGAAGCTAAAGATGCCTTTTCTGAAGCCAAAGACATGATCAAACGCGAGAGTTGGCTTGAAGCACGCGACATGCTTGAATATGTCGTTTCTGCCGACCCGGCCAACAAAGAAGCAAAAAAACTTCTCGATCAGGCAACCGCCAAGGAAGAAGAATTGCTCAAAAAAATCGGTCGAGCGGTTAAATTGCCACGTTCAAGTGAAGACCGGGCATCGATGGTCGAAGGCTACCTGCATAAAGGGAAACGATTTGTCTCGGCAGGCAACAACCAGGATGCGGAAATCTCTTTTAGGCGCGGTCTGCTGATCATAGAACTCGACAGCAACCTGAAACGCTATAAACCTGAGCTTGACAAGGAACTCGGCAAAATTCTCGAGCTGCACCGTCAGAAAGAACTCTGGCAAAAAGGCGTCGAAGCCCGAAATAATTACGAATATGAAGATTGTTTGAAACATCTGACCCAGCTCCCCATAAGCTATGACATCCAACTACCCAGCTATCTGGCTGAAGCCTATTGGAAAACCGGCGATTATGAGAAAGCAATGTCGAATGCCCGCTACCAGCTTACCCTGCAGAAAGAAAACAATCGCGCCAAATTCATTATTGGCTCGATTCTCCTCGAACAGGGTGAAAAGCAGCAGGCCCACAATTATTTCAGTGAAATCAATGCCGTTGACCCTGATTACCCGGAACTGAGAGATAAGCTTCTCGCCTCGGCAACATCAAAATGGTTACGCTACCTGCCGTTGGTTATTCTTGCCCTGCTGGCCTGGATCGCCTATGCGCTTTACAAGTATCTGCCCGAATACAACAAGAATTCTTCGCTGAGAAAAGCCCAGTATTACCTTAAAAAGGACATGATCGAAGAATGTATTGAAGAATTGATGAAAATCAGAAGACTGCCGATTCTGACCACCTTTGACGGCGCCCTGATTTCACGCATTCTCGCCCAGGCATATTTGAAAAAAGGAATTTATGACAAAGCAATCGGCGAGTGCAAACATTTGCTGTCAATCAGCCAGCAGGACGAAGATGCTCACACCTGGCTCGGCTATGCCTACCTGGGTCGCCGGATGGTATCGCCCGAAAGCCTGCCCGAGCTGCTGCGACTTTACAACAAGGATTCGCGCAACATAGCCCTTGTTTCGCTGCTTGGATCGCATTACACCCAACAGAAGGTTCTGACCGATGAAGGCGTCAAGGTTCTCGAACAGTGGCTGAATCTTGACGCCTTCATCGGTCAGAACCTTCTGTTGGGTGTAATGCGATC
>CAZTHA010000311.1:0-5216 GCA_964613435.1 uncultured bacterium | reverse complement strand
CTGGGTGAGGGTCGGTGATGTCGCCGTTAACAGTCTTTCAAAAAAGTGTCCCAACGTTCCCGGTCTGCTGATCGAATGGGATGACAAAAAACCGATCGGCGATGAAAAGGGCCCTTATCTGAAGCGGCCGGTCAAATATGTTGCTATCTGGAACGACAAGGGCTCGGGAGCCGACAAGGATGGCTCTTTCTGGTATCCGGTGCCGCCAAAAGGCTATGTCAGCCTTGGCTGTATTGGTAACGGCAGTCACAAAAACCCTGGCGACCTGGGAATCGTCAGATGCGTAAGAAGAGATCTGGTCTATAGTTGCAAATGGGTTGGCCAGATTTACAACGACAAAAAATCCGGCGCCGACAAAGATGTCGCTCTCTGGTCGTTTACCATCAAAGACCGCTATTCTGCCAAGCAGAGACCCTTTTTGCACCCAAATACATTTATGGTCGCCGCAAGCCACAAGGACAAACCATCATACAGTCCTCTGGTGCTTAAGGGGCTTACCCCGAATGCTGCCTTCAACTCGACCTTCAACGGTTACATCAATACCACCGGACAGGCGTTGGTGAACCGCACCATACTTGCGCTCGAAAGAGCTCGAAATAAGGATTTCAGCCGAATCAGCGAGGAGCAAAAAAGTTTTAAAAATGAATTTAAAACAACACCTGAAACAGTTGCTGCAGTAAAACCACAGGCTGAAGAAAAGCTTGAGGTCGGCGAGACTGCAGCAACCAGGCTTCCCGGCACGAAGTTTTCCACAAGTGAATTTTCCCAACTGATTAAAGATATAACCGGTGCCGGCGATAAAATAGGTCTGAATCTGATCCCGGGCCTCGATAAAATTCCTTTTCTCAAAAGCGTAACCATTGACAAGGCGGTTCTATCCCAGGGAAGCATCGCCGGCGGTGACGAGCAGGGCCAGCCCTGGCTTTGCATCGATGGCAACGTCAGCGTCAAATTCAACCAGTTCGGCAATGTTGACGGCCGCATCATGCTTTTAACCAGGCTTTACAAAGAAACCGGCCTGCACACAGGCTTTGTCATTACCCTGCCAACCGAGAAGCTCCTGGCAAAGCTGGGGCAGTTGGGGCAGGCGCCGATGAAACTGCTGAAACTATCTGACACCGCCGTCACCTATGCTACAGAAGAGCATGAATGGCTTTTTGCTGAAGTTCCAGAGCGACTTAAAAAGGATTTTGCCGTTTTTGCCGATGACCCACAGGCGGTCTTCCCATTTGTTAAAGGCGAAGGCGCCTGGTTGACCGCAGAAGTAAAGAATAATACCCTGCTTGCCGCGCCCTGTAAAGTTCTTAAGACCGCACCGCCCAAGGTGATGTTCAACGCTATTTTTCCGCAGAGTAAAGATGAGTCTTTCAAAATCAGGGCACAACTATTAAGTGAATTCAGCCCTTCTTTCCTGCCAACCGGAAAATTCTTCAACATCGGCAAGCCGGATTTTGAAATGAGTCTCGGCGATTTCCAGGGTTTGGCAATGATTGCCGACCTGAATCTGAAAATTTCATCGAACCTTGATTTGACTGTTCCGGTGCGTATGGATTTTCCGCTCAACTGTAACCCGATGAACGGCATTTCAGTTTCGGGCAAGATTCCAGGAATCTGGAAAAACGCCATGGGTATTCATGGATTTTCGGTTGGCAATCTTGGAATAAGCGGCAGTTTCGGCAAGATACCATCACTTGGCCTTGGCGGAATCGCAGATCTTGGCGACGGCTGGAAATTCGATCTGGCCGGCGCACTTTCTTTTGCTTCACCGGTCGCACTATCGGCGCTCAAGTGTAAATTGAATCGAGAACTTGGCCTGGGCGACATGATCGGGCTGCATTCTATTCTGGCGAAGATAGCCTTTCCCAAGGCGAAATTGCCCGATCTCAAGGCTATCGATCTGCCCCTGGTTGATTTGAGAATTCGCGATTCCTACTTTTGCGTTGCCGAGAACGATGTCGAAGCTCTTAAGATCAGGGCGGGCATCACCTGCAGCGGAACGCTGATGCTTGGGAACACTGATCTTGGTGCCTGCAGCTTCTGGATGCATGCCGAGAAGGGCATACAGTGTAAAGGTTGGGTCAGGGCATTCAAGCTTGGCCCGCTGGCACTTTCCGGCGCTGGGCCAGACAAAATTGATCACAACGGCGATGATTGTGCGGTTATCGATCTTGAATACTGGCCATTGACCAAACCGCCATTTACTTTGCAGCAGCATTGCTATATCAGCGCCAGAGCCGATATTGGCAAAATTCCGCTCAGCGCTCTTCTCGACATAAAAAAGGATCACTTGCGCTTAAGTCTGAATGGTGACTTCGGCAGTTCACTGAAGCTGATGCTCAACGCTACCGGTGAAAGCAGCTTGCTTAAAGATCTCACCAAAGGGGCGTCTTTACAATGCGAAGGAGAGGCAACCTCTGATTTCATCGATAACCTTGAAAAGTCGGTAATAAATAAAACTGGCGGCGAGCCGGTCGTAAGAGCTGCGATTGCCATACTCGGCGACGCCATCATCAACATTCGCAGTATCAAATTCAAAGGGTCGCTTGGCGAAATCACCCAGGGCCGACTGCCAAACGTCGAGATCAAAGGTGCGATTTTTGGCATGAGCTTCAGCATAACTGATTCTCTGCTAATTCCGGCATCGGATATTCTCAACAACTGGGTCAAAAAGCTCACGGAAAAAGTCATTGGGCTGGCGGGAGAACTGGTAAAAAATCCGGTTGCCTTTGTCGGCAATGCAGCCAAAGAAGTTATCAAGCTTGGCGAAGATGTTGGTGCCGAACTGGTCAAGGCTTTCGGCCAATCCCCTGAAAAAACCTGGGAAGATGCCCAGGCTTCGGCCCAAAAAGCGGGCGAAGAGGCGCGAAAGGTCGCGGTTGAAAGCGCAAAAATGGCCGCAAAAACCGCTTCTCAAGTGGTCAGTAAGGCTGAAAAAACCGCCAAAAGCGTTGCCAAAACCATGGAAAACCTGGCCAAAGGAGCCTGGAATACTATTTCGGGCTGGTTCTAGTTGCGTTTAAAAGATCAAGTTTCTTAATCAATTCTCTCTCTATTTCCGGTTGCCCAGAATATTTAAAAAGAGCTGCGAAAAAGAAAAACAACGAGAAAAACTACGCAAAAACGCCAATGCCAGTGAAAAAACAACCGCATAAACGTTTAAAAAATGCCTTGATAAAGATCCATAATAAGCTATTTAATCATGATTTTGAAGATTTTGCCAAAAAAGGCGCAGCTCAAGAGACAGGCGTCCTATAAAAAAATGAGCAAAGCCAGATTAGAGTTAAATCGGCAATTAATAATGGTAATGTAGCAGCTGATTGGCCTGCTGCCCGCATTTCTCAAGGGCTTTTTCTGAAATCTGCCGGTAAAGATCGGGCTGGTGAATGGTTTTGCCGATGAAAAAATCGTGGCGGTCAGGTGAAAAGCCTTTTTTGAAGCGGAAGAGCGGGTCGGTGTCGCTGTCGCGCAGCCCGCCGCCGAGATGCAGCATTGTCTGGTGCCTGGCAGCGGACTCGGCTGCGGCCATGAACATCAGAAAATCATTGGGGCGCAATTCCAGAAGATGCTTGGCTGAAGCGCCCAGATGGTAGTGGCGACAAAGCTCGTCATCGAGAAACACTGCCGCAGCAGCCAGTTCGCCGCTCGGCATGAAAACGCCTCTTAGCGCAGCATTTTTCAGGGCAAAAAGGTCGGCGAAGTAAGCTTCACTGAAAAAATAGTATGACTCAGCGCCGAGATTTTGCATGGTTTGCTGGTAAAGCTCGATAAAATCGTGGCCCGAGCAGGGTGCGAATTTCAGGCCGGCTTGCCTGGCCCGCTTGAAGTTTCGCCGACGGGCCGGCGTGGCACGAGCCAGAATCGAATCAAGATTTCCGCAGGTATCGATGCTTATCGTAGTGCGATTTTTTTCAAGTAGCGTTGCCGGGCTTAAGAAAAGCTGATTGCCGGTCAATGGGTTGAAGCGCGTGAACTCAGCGACAATCGCGTGGTTTAGGCACCAGCGATGATGGGCGTGCATCAGGCTTTCACGAATCTGCTGACAGTCGTCGAGCAGTACCGGGCCGCCGTAGCCATAAGGCGATTCAATATCGAACAGGTTTCGTTCGCCACTTAAATGTTGCGGGATCTTTTTCAGAAGAAGCGGATAAAAAGCCACTAAACCACAATTTTTGCGATAAATCAGGGCGATTGCTTCACCTTCGCCGTTGTGCTCAAGCATTTGCAGATAGGCATAATCATAATAAGGCCGGCCGGGAAAGGGCGGCACCTGTTGCAGGCATTGTTGCCAGTGGTTAGCTTTTTTGCAGATTTCGATCTGGTCAATCATGGTTTGTGGCTAAAGTTGAAAGTTAAAATAAGTTGGCGGGCCTGATTTTTCAGGTGCAGCCGGCAAAGTCTACCATAGAACCAGCCGGGACAAAAGTTTCTTGAAGTTAAGCCCTGGGTTTTCTATAATGAATCGAATTCAGGAGAAACATTATATGGCAAAAGCAAAAGTTGCAGTTTTAAAGACCAGCCCGGCGACGGTGCTCGAAGACTATCACCGCTTGCTGAATCTGGCCGATTATCAGAAGGTGCTCGCCAAAGACGTCGATACCGCTCTGAAAATAAATATTTCCTGGCATTTCTTTTTTCCGGGGGCTTCAACGACCCCCTGGCAACTAGAAGGCGTTATCAGAGCCATGAAAAAAGACGGGTATGATCCCGATCTGATTCACGGCTGCCATAACCGTACCGTCGTTATCGACAGCCATCTCGGTGAAAGAGAGAACAAGCAGATCAACGTCGTTCAGGCCCACAATCTGCGCAATATTCATCTTTATGAAGGCGAAGAATGGGTTAACGTTCGCGACGCGGTCGGCGACCTGCACAAAGATTTTCTTTGCCTTAATGAAGTTTATCCCAAGGGGTTTTCCATACCCCGCCGGTTTATCGGTGAAAACATCATTCATCTGCCGACGGTAAAAACTCATGTTTTTACCACGACTACCGGGGCGATGAAAAATGCTTTCGGCGGGTTGCTCAATGAGCATCGCCACTGGACTCACCCGGTCATTCACGAAACCCTGGTTGACCTGTTGATGATTCAAAAAAAGATTCATCCCGGCGTTTTTGCGGTCATGGATGGAACTTTTGCCGGCGATGGGCCTGGTCCGCGCTGCATGAATCCAAAGGTAAAAAACATCATTCTGGCATCGGCCGATCAGGTGGCGATC
>CAZTHA010000310.1:0-5231 GCA_964613435.1 uncultured bacterium | reverse complement strand
CACACTCTCGGAATAATTATCGACGGGGCCGGCATTGGTTCCTGTATGGCCGCCAACAAAGTAAACGGAGCCAGAGCTGCCTGCTGCAACGATCTTTATACTGCCCGTAACAGTCGTGAGCACAACCACGCCAACATACTAACCTTTGGCAGCATGGTTATCGGCACCGGTTACATGAAGCAGATCGTTGATCTGTGGCTTGATACCGTCCCCGCTCCCGGGCGCCATGCGAATCGGGTTGAAAAAATCATGAGAATAGAAGATATTTATAAAAGTAATAATCGTTGATTCGTTTATCCCAGTAAAATTACCACAGGCCGGAATCAATGATTCTGGCCTGAATTATTAAATAAAGGAAAGAAAAAGACATGCGAGCAATATGTATTGTTTTAGATAGCGCCGGAATAGGACCGATGCCCGACCAGGCAGAATACGGCGATGCCGGTGCTGCGACCATTCCAAACCTGGCCCGTGCCGGTGGCGGACTCGATGTTCCCAACATGCAAAAAATGGGTCTCGGCAATCTGGCTGAAATCGTCGGCGTGGCACCAACCCCGCAAACCATCGGCTCATACGGCATCATGCACGAGCTTTCGCCCGGCAAGGACAAGACTACCGGCCACTGGGAAATGATGGGCGCCAAGCTTGATTTTGCCTTTCCGGTTTTTCCGGATGGCTTCCCCAAGGATTTTATCGAAAAATTTGAAAAGGCCATCGGCCGCAAAACCATCGGTAATTATCCGGCTTCGGGCACGGTAATCATTCAGGAACTTGGCGACGAGCACGTAAAAACCGGCAACCCGATCGTATACACCTCAGCTGATTCGGTTTTTCAGATCGCCGCCCACGAAGAAGTCATTCCCCTTAAAGAGCTATACCGCATCTGTCAGGTTGCCCGCGACATGCTGCAACCGCCCGATCTCGGTGCTGCCCGCGTTATTGCCAGACCGTTTCTTGGCTCTTCAGGCAACTACACCCGCACTGCCAACCGCCACGACTTCAGCCTGACCCCCGACGAAACCATACTCGACGTGCTCAAAGCCAAAGGTATCCCCACTTACGGCGTCGGCAAAATCTATGACATTTTTGCCGGACAGGGTGTAGAACCGCACGTTACCACCAAAAGCAACGCCGACGGCATGCAGAAAACCGAAGAAGCGATGCAGAAGGTCAAAGAGGGTTTCATTTTTACCAATCTCGTCGAAACCGACATGAATTACGGCCATCGTCGCGATGTCGCCGGTTACAAAAAAGCCCTCGAAGAATTCGATGTCTGGCTTGGATCATTCATCAAAAGCATGTCTGCCGACGATATCCTGATGATTACCGCCGACCACGGCTGCGACCCGACCTACAAAGGCTCTGATCACACCCGCGAAGCCGTGCCGCTGCTGGTTTATCAGCCCGGCAAACCCGGCAAAGATCTGGGTATTCGCAAAGGTTTCTGGGATGTCGCCGCAACCGTTGCCAAACATCTTGGCGTAGCTTATCCCAAAGGCACATCAGTAATCTGATTTTTTTGAGATGCCCCGAACATGTTAGTTAGTGTCATCGCCCGATCAAGTCGGGGCATGACAAAAGTGTTGAAAAAGCAAAAAAAGCCGCCCCAAACGGGACGGCTTTTTTTTGAGCGATCAGCTTGTCTTAGTTATCCGGACGCTTGGCAAACACGCCAATAACCAGACCTGAACCGGAGTTATCAACCGGCGGATTGATCATCATTGGTTCTATTGAATTGATTACGTATGATCCAGAAGCCATTGTTGCGGGAGATCCGGCTGTAACGGAAACGGTGTAATTCAAGTTGTAACCAACTGCAACGTTTCTGAAGACAACTCCCATCTCACCACCGTTAACACTAGGCAGCGGCGTGGCCGAGTAATTTGAAGGATTGGCGTCGTCGATGAAAATCTTGTCGTTATTAACCAGAAGCGGCGGCAACCATGCCGGCGGCGGGGTCGTTGCCGCACCGATGTTGGTGGGAAGATTGATGTAAACATTTACCAGATCAGCCACAACAAGGTGAGGACCGGCAATACTGAAGTAAATGTCGCGGGTTATCATGTTATCGAACAGGCCAACCGTTTTTGCGGCAGTGAATGGGTCGTCATAGGTGACATAATCGGTGCCGTTATCAGCGAGAAAGTCGATATCGATACGGTAAGTGCCCATGGTTCCGGCAGAAAGGTTTCTGCTTTCAATCTTCATTACTTCATCCTTGTAGCCTCTGACCTGAACGCGAAGTTCAACTGGCAGGGCAAGCCCGGAAACCTGAATGACTTCGGGAAGATTTGGGTTGTCAAGAGTTCCAAGGTTATTTATGCTGTGAGTAGCAATTACCTGCGGCGGTTTATGCGGCTCGATGCCATCATCATCTATAGCTTCAGCATAAACGTTCACTACGCCACCTTCAATGTAGTCAGGAACATTTACACATCTAAGCAACAGATTGTAATAAAGAGGCTCAAGCATAATTTCCTTATGGAAATTTCCAGAGACGTTTACCGTTTCGGCTGCTGAGGTGTAAAGATCGGTGCGATTCGGTTTTACATTTATGACATAACTGGATTCAGCGCTCAAAGTGAATTCCCTGTTGGCAATTTCACTGGGAGTAAGATTTCTGAAGGTCTGATTGTTGAAAGAAATGTCAAATGTGCCCGCCGCATCTTCAATTGCCCGCAAAGTTTTCATATCGCGCAAAAGTAACGTTGCAACGATTGTTTCCGGCAGAGGATTGGTTAACCTGTAAATGGCAATGTTGCCAACATTGGTAACCGATCCGCTTCTGACTGAGATCGATTCAACAAATTGTTCAACGGGGATTTCTCCCTCGATAATCGAAGTATCCTCACCAGGATACTGGATCTTGTTGTAACCCGCAGCCTGAACCTCAAGTACAACATTGTCCGGATTTACGTTTTCAAAAACGAAATTACCTTGCGCATCAGTAACCGTGGACATCAGATTGTTACCCTGAGCCAGTTCACCGCTGCCGACCATTTCTTTGGATACCAACTTTACCGTGGCATTGGGAATGCCCAGCGCAAGATTCTCCTTGTCGACAACCCTGCCGGTCACCAGCGCCGATTTGACACCCAGCGCCCCTTTTTCACAGCCCATCGTAAGCATTACCGCGATTCCTGCAAGTACCAGGAACCAGCCGCCCCAGAATCTTAGGTTCATGTTCTTAAACCTCCCGAACGTTTGAGAAGTGGTATTTTTCATTATCAGTTCACCTGCACTGTTACAATTTGCGGGTCAGAGCCATCGTCATTGATCAGTACCTCTTTCGAGGTAATGGTGCCGATGCCAACGATATATCCAGAGAAAGTTAGCGTATAACCGGTCGGAATCTGTTGGGTACCAAGATCGATTACTTTCGGGGTTGTCAGCGTAAATCCCGGAGGATTGGTGACAATGGTCTGTGGCCACTGAGTCCCAGTCTGCTCACAGAAACCGCCGACATAATCATTGGTTGAGATGCCGCCGCCGCTGATTACGAGTCTGACATCACGCATGATCTGCGCAAAGTTATTTTTCAGCGAGAAGGTCTGGTAAATAGTTCCCTGGAAATCTCCGGAAGGATAAACGACAACCGGACCATTCATGCGGTAACCCTTGATTTCAGCTTCAATTGAAACTGAAGTTCCTTTTGGAATTCCAGGAATCTCAAACGACTGAGAGTTGAGCGTCGAGGTTGCAGTTGCAACCAGGCGATTTCCGGCATAAGCAAAGATGTTGGCTGTTGGTGCTGCCTGGAACACCCATCCGGGAACATCGGTCCAGCGACCGACAACCTTGTATGATTCAGGTTGAATCATGATTGTGCCGAGATCGACATCGGTCGAAGGGCGTTCGATCATAAAATTGATCGGCGCGTATCCGGCCACCGAGATATCGCAGGTAATTGAATTGGCCGAGGCGGGAATTCTAAACCCGGTGGTGAATTCCGTGGGCAAACGATTGCTGAATGATTCATTACCGAAAACGAAGTTGGCATTGCCGTAAGTGATGAGGGTTCCGTTGGTGGCGTCTTTCAGAGTCCCTCTTACAGTGATATATTGATTCTCAACTGTAGCTCTCATTCTTACATGAGGCACTGGTGAAGTTTCATTATTCACGACTACGACTTTTGGGGAATTCGATGCGGTTTCATCGATTGGACTGTAGCCGAATTTGTCAAAAGTCAGCATCCATTCATCGGCCCGCATGTCGCCGAAGTAAAAGTTGCCGTTGCTGTCGGTAGAAGTGAACTTGGTTGCCTTATTGGCTTCTTCACCAGAAGTGGCAGTAACATTCACTCCCGCGATTCCGACAAGGGTGCGGTCATCGATGACTGTGCCGGAAATGGCACCGCCACTCAAACCTAATGAACCCTTTTCACAACCGACCAGGGTAAGTATCAGCACTATAAACAGTGCCGTCAGAAGTCCGAACGTTTTCGGATTCCGCCTTTCTCTATTCATATTTAACGCCTCCAACGGTATATCTTGAAGAGTTGGCTTCAATACCTCATCGGCTGATCTGAAAAAAAACTTAACCATTAAATTTCGCGTAAAAATTTTTTGGTTAGCCGGCGAAAAAAACAGTTAAATCATCTGAAAAATTAAGCCGATAATGACACAGAGATATTTTCAGATTTCACATGGAGGCACCATGGTTAAACATCAAAAATCGCCTAAAGGACGTTGGCTGCTGCTAATGGTTCTGGCACTCGCAAGCATCGTTTTTACCGGCTGTGAAAAAGGCTCACTGGGAGTCAAAGGCGGCACGGCAATCGGCACAGTCATCAATGTTTCGGCAAACGACAAACCGATTCCCGAAGTACTGGTCAGAGCGACTCACCATGACCAGTCCCTCACTACTTATACAAGTGGCGACGGCACTTACACTTTCAATGATATGCAGCAGGGCGATTGGACCTTTTCAGTTGAAAAGTCTGGTTATGTTCTTGCAGCTGACACCAGTGCATCCGACACCGCGGCCATCAATGCTGCCGAAGTTAAGGTTAACAATGGTGAAACTGTTATCGTTCCCACCATCAGAATGGATATGCTCATCGATTCAATCAAGGGAACTCTTAAAGGCTATCCCGTCGATATGATGACCGGCAGACCTTTGCGCAACTTCAGCGTTAACGTTCTCGATCCATACATCTATCGCAAAACCAAAAAGTTTGAAATCGCTGACGACTTTAAAAACACAGGTTTTACCGGCCTTTCCGGTGGCAG
>CAZTHA010000309.1:0-5266 GCA_964613435.1 uncultured bacterium | reverse complement strand
GCCCCTGTGAGCTTACCTGAACCATTGCGCCCGAAGAAGATTGCCAATTACCATCTATGCTTGTATAAGACGGGCTTGTCTGCTTAATGGGAGCTTGAGCAGAGTTGGCTCTTGTCCAGGTATACCATTTGCCCGCCGGGTCTTTAACCTTGATGGTATTTGAATTGGTGAAAGATCCATAATTGGTGCCATTATTGGTCTGATAGGCAAAATAGTCGCTGAATCTTGTCCACCAGCCATTGTATTTAAAAGTCTGTCCTTGCGGGGTAATTACGGTAACATTAACCTGTTGCATGTTTGCCCAGAGCTTTATTGTCGAGCCTGAGGATGAAATCCAGGTTCCGTTTGGATCGCTGGCCCACGCTGAATTTGAAACAAGAAGTAAAAGGGTCATTGCCAGACCTATGGCAGCTTTTTTAATCATTATTGTCCCCTTTAAAAAAACTTTAAACAACTACTTAGTCTAACTTAAGCATAGGAATAATTCGGAAGCTGTCAATTGCATTCAGGGTTTCAAAAAACGAAGCCAGGCTTTGGAGAAATTTTTGTCGAGGAAATTTGGGTGCGATTGTGCTAAGATGCAGGTTATGAGCGCAATGGATTCAAAAGAGCTTGAAAGACGGAGTTTTCGGCAGAAACTTCTGGCCAGATTTGCTGAAGTGCCTGTCGCTAAAAAGATTGCCGTTGCCGTTTCCGGTGGCTGTGATTCGGTTGCTCTGCTGCTGTTGATGCGGCACTTTTGCCGAATCAGGCACATTGGCCTGGTAGTGTTTCATGTGGATCATCAGCTAAGAGAGAATTCTGCCAGTGATTGTGAGTGGGTGCGAAAACTGGCTGAAGACAGTGCCCTCGATTTTTTCTGCCGGGTTGCTGGGAAGAAAGATTTGCTTGCTTTGAAAAAGTATGGTCTCGAAGCCTGGGCCAGGGAATTTCGCTACAGAAGTTTTGTGGAAATGGCGGCTGAGTCTGGCGCTGATTTGATTGCAACTGGCCATAATGCTGATGATCAACTGGAAACCATGCTTATGCGGCTTTTTTCCGGCTCTTCGTTGCAGGGTACAGCAGGAGTCAGGTCTTTTTCACAGATGGTGATCGCCGGGGAATGTTTGAATTTGTGGCGGCCCCTGCTCGAGATACAGCGAAACGAACTTGAGGAATACCTTGAATTATCAGGGAAAACATGGCTGACCGATGAAAGCAATCAAAGCGATGATTTCTTGCGCAACCGTATCAGGCATAACCTGGCTCCGGCGGTGAGGGAGATTTTTCCGAAGGCTGCCGAAAAAGTTGCCATGTTTGTTTCAGACCTGGATGAAGTTCAGGCTTTTCTGGTGAAGCAGGCAGAAAAGTATATTAACAGTTTTTTGCATGGTAATGGCATTGCTCTGTCAGAGCAAAAGCCAATTATGATTAGAGAAATTATGAGGCAATGGCTGATAAAACTCGGTCTGGGAAATGACACTACCAGGCCATTGTTGAACCGACTGGTTGATTTATGGCAGAAAAAAGGGCGAAATCGCAGTGTGGACCACCGGAGTTTCAGATTTATCAGGAAAAAAGATAAAATTGAGTTTTTTGCTGCCGTGCCTAGTTACGAAGATAAATGATTCTATCGGGATGATTCTTTGAGGCCTGGGCCTTGAGATTTCTGGTGAAGCCCGGTCCCTGCATGGTGATATCAAATTTCCAGATTTCTTCTGAAAGCTGTTCAGAAGCCATGTTCATCAGGTAACCTGGCGAAATTTCTTTCGATGAATATAGCTTTTTGTAGTTTCCCTTACTGTCGTTCCTGATTTTCTGCATCTGCATCACTATGGCCGATTCCATCTGATAGTCGGCTTTCAACTGGGCCGCCGCCGGAACCGAAAGCGAACGATGCATGGAATTCAACAGAAAAGCAGTTGAAATGATCAATAGCGTCAAAATGCAGGCGAGAAGAAGATTTAAAACTGTGCCTGAGCGGCTGTGCATCTTAGGGTTCAAGCGCTCCTCCTCTCAAGGCAAAGGACGTAAAAAATGGAATCTGCATCTTATCGGCTGGCAGCAGGGTTACGGTCAGCAGTTTCTGTAATTCCGGGTGAATGCGAAAGGTTGCCTTTTCAAGGCGGTTCATCAGTATGCTGCCTTTGCCTTCAGTATCGGTTCGGTAAAGGTTTCCATTCATGAAACGGTAAGTTGCCAACAATTTTTGAGCAGCGTAAAACTCTACGCCGTCCGGCAATGCTTTGATGGTATCGGCAAATTTGGCGTCGGTTCTGAAGTTCTCGAGAATCAGATTATAGCTGGTTACTACGTCTTTGCTGTCGATCTGCTGGGGATTTTGCGACAGGTAGAACTGATAGACGGCCATCAGGGTTGTAATAAAAATGGCCAGGAATGCCATTCCCAATATGGCTTCAAAAGAAAGCTCTCCCTTTCTTTTATTCATTTTCATTAGCCTCATTTAAATTAGCAGACTGTTCTTGAGTGGCGCTACCATCTGGTGTTTCCTCGGCGAGATCTACCAGCATTGGCTGAGCCAGGAGACGTTCGAGAAAAACTTTCATTTCTTTTCCATCTTTTTGATAGGTAATATAGACTATGGCCTTGTAGAGGAAGCCTTCAAGGTAATAGGTGCTGACTCGGCAACTGAATTGTTTTAGTGACCAAAAAAGCTGGCTTGGGTCATTCTCGACTATCGCTTCGCCATTCTCAGAGGCATGTTTGAAGTAATCGGAAACCTGAGTGACGGCATTTTCGCTTTGTACCACCGGTTGCGATTCGGTCATCGGCGGGAGATAGTCCGGATTTGCAATTTTATTGGCGACGATAGTTTCAACGACATGATGGGTTAAAAGAGTGGCCAGGTATTCGGTTTGTGTTTTTTGTATGGTCGGCCTGGACATTTTGAAGATATAAACTATTGGATAAAGGGCTCCCGAAAGGATCGAAAGAGCTAACAACAGTTCTAGCAGGTTTGTGCCGTTGCGTCGTTTTAGGTTCATGCGGCAATTATAGCATTTAGCTCCTGCTGATGATCAAAAAAAATCAAAAGAATTTTGCCAGTCGTTAAAGTTTTCCAAGTTAAATGCCGATTAAAAACACAGGATTACTAGCCCAAGGAAGGAGCGGGTATGGTTAAAAAAATTCAGATTATTATGGCTCTGGTTCTGAGCCTGTCGCTGTTGACTGCCGTAGGTTGCGGGACCAGCAGTACCTTGCGTGGAACAATTGTGGGGACGGTTGTCGATTCCCAGACCGGAATTGGGGTGGCTGGAGCAACGATCATGACTTCACCCACGACCAGCTCTGTTATGACAGACATTAACGGGAATTTCTCCGTTCCCGATATTGAACCTGGCGTTTACACGGTTACAGCTCATGCTACCGATTTCAACTCGAATTCGTTGACCGTAAGTGTTGATAGCGGTCTTTCCGCTACTACGCACATTGTTCTCGTGTCTATGGGAGGAAGTTTCTCGAGAAACATTCTGCCAATTCTCAACGTGAATTGTGCAATTACCGGTTGTCATAACGACAGTGCCGCAGCAGCTGGGCTTCGTTTGAACAGTTATGAAAACCTCATGAAGGGTTCGAAGTATGGCGCGGTCGTTTATCCGTATGATGCTCAGGCCAGCAAAATGGTTAAGAGGATCAAAGGAATAGAAACGCCGAGAATGCCAAAAGACCGGCCTTCGCTTTCCACTTCCGACCAGGGTCTAATTTCAAATTGGATCAATGGTGGCGCTCGAAACAATTGAGCATAACGAAAAATATCAGGAGCAGTGCATGAAAATTTTGAAGACAGGAATTCTGGCAGTAGGTGCGGTAGCGCTGGGCGGCACTTTTTTTGTTTCTTCCACCTTTGCAGGTACTAATACAAGGCCTGTTCTCGAAGTAATTCGGCATGGTTCAGGAACAAATCAGTCGCAACGGCAGGCGGTTTCAGCGACCGCTTACAATGAAACTGAACGCCGGGTTTTGCTGGTGCCTCCGCCTGCGGAATTGCCAGTCGCCCCATCTTCGCGTATGGTTACCTCGATCGCCCCGGTGGCTCCTGTAGCTGCTGCACCGAAGCAGCGGACAATTGAAGTTGCCGCTCCGGTAAAAGAAGTTGCGGCACCGGCCAAAGCAGCCAAAGTAAAGCCGGAGAACCTTTTTTCATACGTCAGATTGCTGAATTATGCTCCCCATCCCTTGAGCGAGGAATTTCTCAAGAAATCCCCATTGGCTTTCAATGGCCACAATTACTGGTTTTCGGTGAAGTATCATGAAGACTGGAATGTTGTTGGCGATGAGGAAGGCTATATCAAGGGCATCAGCTTTGAAATCGACATAATGGAAAATAATGCCAAGGTTCGTACACTTAAGACGCCAAAGGTTGCCATTGACAAAAAATCGCTTAAAAAAGGTATGGTTCTGGGCATTGCCGAGGTTGAACCCTATAAATTCACTATTTCCGTCGAAGAGTTTACTAAAAATAAAAAAGGTATTTCTGAGCTGGTGTTCAAGCTGGATCTGCTCGGCTGATTCTGGTCCGGTAGTTTCACAAATTTACTGACGTGCTGACGTCGGGGGGTAATTTTCTTGGATAATACAACCGTATTTGGAACAATATTTGGCTTCATACTGATCGTTATCGGTATCAAGCTGGCCGGTAACCTGAGCGCATTCATCAATATTCCGTCGGTTCTTATCGTATTCGGCGGCGGTTTTTCTGCTCTATGCGTCGGATACAGCGGCGATAAGGTTCGAGCTGCTTTGGGTATGATCAAATACTGCTACATGGCTCCAAGAGAATTCAACTACATGAAGCTTATCAGCAACATTCTGATGACCGCAGAAGTCGCCAGAAAAGAGGGTATTCTCGCCCTGGACTCAAGGTTAGCCGAGATTGACGAACCGTTTATGGCCCGCTCTCTTCAGATGGTTATCGATGGTGTCGATGTGAAAATAATCGAGGATATTCTCAACACTGAACTTGATTCTCGCGCCAATCGCCATGGTGATGTAAAAGCGGCGTTGGACTTTCTTTCATCAGTTATTCCTGCATTCGGGATGATTGGTACAATCATGGGGCTCGTCGGTCTGCTCGGCAACCTGGACGACCCATCATCAATCGGCCCCAACATGGCGGTTGCACTTATTACGACCTTTTATGGTGCGGTTGCGGCCAACCTGTTGTTCATTCCTTATGGTAAGAAAGCTGAGGAAAGAAGCTCAGCAGAACAGCTTTACGGTGAAATTATCGCGCGTGGCTGCTTGTTCATAGCAGCTGGAGTTCATC
>CAZTHA010000308.1:0-5309 GCA_964613435.1 uncultured bacterium | reverse complement strand
GTGAGGACCGCAACATCGGTATGATCGCGATCATACCGATGTTGCGGTCCTCACGAAAGAGGACGATTATCGTGCCAATGATCAGCATTGTGCTGGCAAAGAGCTGGGCGGTCGACTGGGTAAACAGCGACTTGAGCTGATTCGCATCTGATTCGGTTCTGGTAATCAGTTTTCCGGTCTGGTTCAGATCGAAAAAGCGCATGCCCTGGCCAAGAATGTGCCCGAACAGCTGGCGCTTGATTTCAGCGACAACTTCGGCACCCAGGCTTGCCATCAGTCTGACTCTGATGTACATGGCGGTTGCGCCAAGCATCAGCAGCAGAATGAAGGTTCCGGCGAGGTATGCTGCCATTTCGATGTTCTTCTGTGGTATTGCAGAATCAATGATGGTTCTTAGAATCATTGGTCTGGCCAGATGAACACCGGTAACGACCACCATCGACACCAGCGCGATTGCCAGTTTGCCGAGATGTGGTTTGAAGAACGGCAGAAGTCTTTTTAATACTGAGGTTTTACTGTTATTCTGCATAATTTGTTACCATTTGGTTCATTTAGGCCTTAGGCCCGGGGAACGGGATGAAATTCAGCTTTTGGGTGTTCCTGAAATATTCATGTTTCTTGTCTCCTGTTCTAAGTTTCCGGTGGCTTGCGCAAGCACAGATTTCGGGTAAAAGTAAAAGCGGGTTGCCTTTCGTGAGGCAACCCGCTCGAAATAATACCGATTCAGCGACGAAAAGGGGTGCAAACGAAGGCAAATGACTGGTTTTTTGCAAATGTATTGATGAGCATATTCATTTCCTCCGTTTCTTTCAGATTAAATTTACCGCTTGAATTATATTGATGCTCTAACAATTTGTCAACCTGCAAAAAATGCAAATATAGCAAATGCCAATTCGAATCGGTTTTTAAGCCTTACTTCGTTAGTTCTTTTGCTGTTTTGGCGCCCAATGATCTTAAAAAATCAGCCATTTCAAATCGTTTTAATCTTAGAGCAGAGTCGAGAGGTGTATGACCTTCTTCATTCAGGGCGTTGATCCTGGCTCCATGGTTTAATAACCAGACCACATCTTCCTTCCAATCCATGCTTGCAGCGTTGTGAAGCATCGAGTCCGTATGGTCGGGAGAATCTACCTGTGCTCCGTATTTTAAAAGAATTTCAGCCACTTCAGTCCTTTTTTCAAAGCCGGGGTGACAAAGTAGTCTGCCAATAACCGGCCCAGACCAGCGATGCTTTGTTTTTGGGTACAGGCTTGCACCGTTTTTTAAGAGAAACTCCACTGCTTGCGGAGAAGCGGTTTTTACCTCTTCGTAAAGTATGGTTTCTCCATTTTCATTGCGAGCATCAATTTGTGCTCCGTTATAATGCAAAGCTTCTGCAGCTTCGAGTCGATCGAATTCAATTGCCAGCCACAGCGGAGTTTTAAAATCATCATTTTTTGCATCAACCGGCATGCCTGCTTTAACCAGATAAGAGATAGATTTCGCCTGGCCTTCCCGGGCACAGAAATGCAGGAGGTTATTGTTTCTTTTATCCTTGATTTTCAAACGTTTTTTAAGGTTGGTAAATGATTGCACCTTATCGATATCTCCTTGCAGAATAGCTGCAACAAAGGAATCTTTGCCTCCGGCGTTTTCAAGAAAAGCTATGCCCTTATTCTTCCATTGACAATTGCTAAGCCAAATATAATCAAGGGCGCTGGCAAAAATTTCATCGGTTTCATTTACCTGAGCACCGTTTTCCAATAGCAAATTTAGAATGTTTTCTTCGTTCCAGCTCGAATACTGATCGATATTTTTCAGGTAAATGGTCATTGGCGCTTTTATTGATGCCTTTTGCAGATCGAAACCCATGCGGAAAAACCAGTCGATTACCTGAATCCTGTTAAACTTAAGGCTGCTTTTAAAAGCCTCTTTGCCTTGAATTTCAAGCTTGAAATCAGGATGATTCTGTAAGATATGTTCCATGGCAGGAAAATTGTATTTTTCAGTGGCTTTTTCAAATGCAATGGCAAGAGAATCATCGGAATCTTTTGCTGACATGGGAAGAATCATGCTTAGCACTTCCTGGTCTTTTTGATGGGCCGCGTATTGCCAAACCGTTTTACCCCATCGGTCGCTGGCCTGAAGATCTGCACCGGCTGCAATAAGCATTCTGACAATCTCTTTGCCTTTGGCCGAGCAATTTGAACGATAAAGAAGCAGCATTAAAGTCGTTTTTTTATCATCGTCAGGGCTGTCAGGATTGACACCAAGTTCAAGAAGTATTTCTATTGATTTAACGTTTTCTGCAATTACTGCAGCTCTTAAAGCAGTCTGCAGCGCTTGCCCGTTAAGTTTGGCATTAAATTTGGAATCAAGTAAAAATTTGAAAAACTGTTCGCTTTCGCCGCTTGCCGCGGCACACAAGACCCCCGCCACCTGAAAATCTTTAAGAAGTGTGTGACAACCATACTCCAATAAAGCATCGGCAATTTTCAATCTTGCGAATGTTGAAGCTTTCAGCAATAGACTATAACTGAACTCGCGCAGGAAATAGGGATCGCGCTTCTTTAGAGATATTTTATCAAACAAAAATTTAAATAATGGTAAGTTCCCGTTGCAAATGGCATACTCAACTGGATAATGCTCGTCATTATCCTTGACATCTGCCGGGACCCCTGAATCAACCAGTGTTTTTACCATGTCGAAATAGCCCAACCACGAAGCGA
Organism: uncultured bacterium; assembly: GCA_964613435.1. Taxonomy (GTDB): domain Bacteria; phylum Muiribacteriota; class Ozemobacteria; order Ozemobacterales; family Ozemobacteraceae; genus DYKG01. Next base: position 2,601 of record CAZTHA010000308.1, on the reverse strand, counting down.
GACAAAGAGTTCTTATGGCCGTCTTGCTTTTGGGTTCAAACTTTGACTGCAGTGCAAGTTGCAGCATTTCCCTGTTGTTGCTCTCTACGGCCAACATTGCAATCTGGTTGAAAAGTTCCGGGCTTGCCGAAGCGACATTCACCTGCGCGAACAATCTGAGGGCCTCAGTGGCGTTTCCACAGTGCAGTGCCTGTAATACCGGATGATAAACGGTATCCTGGTGGAACTTTTCTAAGGTCCAGCCCTTTCGGTATTTGACCAGATTTGTGTAATATTTTTCAAGTTCCTTAAGCGAACGTTCCTGGGTTTTAAATGTCTGATAGGCAAAAGGAAGGGGTTTGCCGTCTCTTTTCACCCATGAAACAATTTTACCCTTTTGCAAAATAATCCGGTTAATGTCAAGGTCTTGAGGGCATACGGAAATCATGTGCTTTCCCATGCCATAATTTTCAACGGCCGGTGACCCTTTTGAGACAACACCAACGATACGATCATTTTCGAAATAATAGACCGTGGAGTGGCCAATGTAACCGGGACTGCCGCGAAAAACCTTATAGAGTTTTCCGTTTCGAATATCAGCGGTCATCATCTCGACAAACATACCCGTGTAAAAATTAAAATCCATGCGGTAATTGGGCTCTTTATCGGGATCAAGCTCAACTGGTCGATTCGGCCATTCGTGCTTTACTAAAGGTTTCTTTTCCGCTCCAATTCGCGTTGGAACACTTCGGCTGAAAAATATAAATGCGAAAAATGCGATGATAAAGGCCAGCAAAAGCTTGCGATTAAAAAACAGAAGGAATTTTTCTTTCAATCTCATCGTGGATCCAAGTCAATGAACTTTTCTCTTATTTTACAATACCTGAAAGATCAGGCAATAGAAAAGATTCACAAACAGGAATGGAGATTTACTTTAGCAAAAATCCCCTAGCCGATGAGCCAGTTTATTATCAGGGCGGCGATGGTGATTGGGATCGGCCATTGCAGAAAGGCGTTTACCCGACCAGAAAGCTTTTCGGGTCCTTTTTTTAACAGATAGAGGCGCAAAGGAATCTGCATCAGAATGAGAAAATAGAGAGGAATTCCCAGGCGGTGGTAGTTGTACGATTCACTGAATTGTCCATGAGCGAAGGCGGTGAAACTTCGAATCAGCCCGCAGCCGGGACAGGTCTGATTGTAGAAAAGCTGATGCGGGCACAATGCCGGCACCCGCCAGTTGCAGATTGCAACCCGATCTTCGCCGGGATAGGCAGGAGCAAGGAAGAAAGGCAGTATGACCATCACCAGAGCGAAGACCAGCTGAGTTATCTGGTGTGAACGAAAGCGCTTTTCAATAGTATCGTCTGGTTCTTCAAGCATTGTTTCTGCAGTAATTTCGGTTGTCATAAGGCTTTTTCCCGTATCAGTTGCCGCCGGCTTTTACCAATGCGCCGAGGAACATGGCAATTGCAGCGTATAGCATCAGACGCTTCCCTTTAGAACGCCCCTGAGAGGCATAAATTATTCCCTGAATGAAGGCGATCAGCGGGCAACAAAGAACGCCGATCCAGTCGGTTACCGAGAGGTCTTCTTCGTCCTGAGTTACCTTGTTGTTAGTTTCTCGGTCTTCGTCACGCTGGAACTCATTGCAATGCTTACATTTTCTTGCGCCGCGCATAATCGGCTCTTTACACCAGCGACAAGGAACCATGTTCCCGCCCGGCGCTCCAGCGCCATGGGCCTGGGGGGGCGGTTCATATACTGCACTTGCTGCTGCAGGCACCTGGGGTCTTGCCGCTGCCTGCGGGCTTCGGCATGAAATCGAGGTACAGCCGCCACTTTGCCGCCAGCAGGCGTCATGGTTTATCGAGTGACAGTTCGGGCAATTATGGATCTGCTCGCCAAGATTGATCGGCCGGGCACAGATCGCGCACGGCTGACCGGCGACCTTTTTGTTGGCTTTCATCAGTTCGGGAAGTGAATCCATGCCATTGGGCGACTGCATTGGTGGCGGGGCTGACGGCATAGAACCCATCGGCGGGGCGGCGGGTGCAGCGCCCATTGGTGCGGCAGCAGGTCTGGCGGGCGGGGGAGCTGGTGCTCTCGGTGCAGCTGGCCTTGAAGGGGCCGAACTTCCCATGTTGGAGATCGGAACAGCAGCGCGGCATTTTGGACAGGTAATAAATGGCGAGCGTCGCCCTTCTGGTATTTCAATCTCTTCGCTGCATTTGTTGCAAAAAACACTGGCCATTTTTATCCTCCGCCTTTCCGAAAAAATCTCAAAAAATCAATATGTAAAAAAACACAGAAAAATCAAGGACAACATTTTGAACAGCGGTAATCGTTGGTTTGCTGATTTTGACGAATATGGTCGAGACAGGTTGGTTTGCCGCAGGCGGCACAGGTTATGGTGCAGTCCTGGCAGCCCGGAGCTTCACATATATGGCATTTGTAGGTGTGGTTGCTGCACAGGTCAATTTTGCATGAGCTGCACTTGAAGTGGCAATGGGCACAGACAACTTTTGAACAAATAGAGCATGTGCTGGTCAGGCATTTGAGACAGATCTGCCGACCACAAACCGAACAGGTCATGGCGCAACTGGCGCAAACCGGATGCTTGGA
>CAZTHA010000307.1:0-5318 GCA_964613435.1 uncultured bacterium | reverse complement strand
TGGTCAATGTATTTCCAGCACGAAACAATTCCAACTTTATCGGTATTGAGGTTTTTTAGAAGTCGGGCTTTTTCAGGGTATCCTTCACGATTGAGAAGGGCTATGGCTTCAGGCCGGGTAAGGGTTTTCTTGCCGAAAGTTTCGTCTTTGCCAATAATTTCGAGCATTTTTGTTTTGATATAGCCAAGAATTTTGTCTGATACAGGTACATCGGTGAAAAGATCATAATAGAAGCCATTGCCGATCGAATGGTCGATCGACAGGCGGGCATTGCGGTAAAGCTCCATGATGGCGCGTGCCAGGACAAAGGTCATGCTGCGGCGATAAACTTCGCGGCCATGGGCCGATTTGTAGTTGAGAAATTCAATTCGGCAATCCATTTCCGGAATGAAATCAAGGCTGAGAATGTCGTTTTGCACCATGGCACAAATGTATGGCAGATCGTCTTTTTCCGGGATTTTGTCAACGAGTTCACTGATTGGGTGACCACGTTCAAGGCGATGAACACTGCCGTCATTGATGGTAATATTGAGCATGTCTTTTTCGTCTTCTTTGGCTTCGATTGTTCTTTCCTGATTTTCGTTCATTTTAACCTCTTTTTGTCATCAAAAAATAAACCCCGCATAAAATGCGGGGGTAAAGTCGTTTGAACCCCTCGCCTAAAGCCTGAACAATACCGGCACCTGCTTCACGCAGGGCAATTGATTCTTTTCAGGCACAGGGCGCATTTCTCTCATTTTCTCCTCGAAATTTAGTGAAGAAGGCTAATTTATCACTTGGTGTATGTCTTGTCAATACCTCGGCAAACCTTAAAAATTGTCTGTTAATTACCAGTCCAGGTTCCGGTTATGCTGCAATTAGTCTTTTACACTCTGATAATCAATCACTTTTGCCAGGAATGGCACTTACTATTTCAATCAGCGTCCAAGCTTGCCCTGGATTTTCGGGAAATAAAAAAGCTGCCGGCGCCGGCAGCTTTTTTCGCCTGGTCTGTGGGCAAGTGTGTGTTTTTTTTACTTTAGCGGTATACGACTGTTTTGGCTTTTGGTGCTGTAACCACGGAGTTTTTGATTGCTGAGGCCAGTATCATGAATCTTATCCAGATGTTGATGAGTTTAAAAAGTAAAATCATGGGTTAACCTTTCTTTGTATGGTTCTATGGCTGGGATGTTGAATAGGTTGAGTGAAGCTTTTTTGATCATGCTGTGAAAATTGCTGTGAAGTCTGAGGCAAATGTGGTGGCGAATGGTGAATGGCTGTGACTGGTTCAGTAGCAAGCAGGATTCGGTTATGATCATGCCATGATGTTGCTGTAACTCATCTCTGAATGTTTCTACGGTTGTGCTTTGAATCCCCAGGAGGCTGAGCATTTGTGCATGGAGTGGTGTGATCAGACCAGGGCGAGAACACAGGGCAGGGTGCGCAAGCAGGAGTTTCATCAGGTTGTGTAAATCATTGCTGTTAGTGTAGTATTGCAGGCCAGGAGAGAATTTAAGGGTGTGATAAGTGCCGTAGTCGTGCCATAGCATGTAGATTTCGGCTGAATTCATTTCAGAAAGCTGGCTCAATGCTGCAACTGTTGCATCGGAATCTTTTTGATGATCGATTATATAAACTGCCAGTTTCATCTTTTTGCCTCTTGCGCTTAGCTATTTATAATTAATGCATATAGCGTGCCAAAAGGCGGAAAAACTTGAAAAAGCCTTTGTTTAAGCGGGTTTTGGTCGCCTGATTCCCAGTTTTTTCATTTTAGATTCCAGGGTCGTAGGTTTTAGCCCCAGAGCCAAAGCCGCGCCATTAAAGCCTCTGACCTTCCAGTTGAGTTTTTCGAGAATTGCGGTAATGTGTGCTTTTTCCACATCAGCTAAATTCATCTCGGAATTGAAGCTTGAAATTGCATTATTGTGCGGCTTTTTTAGGCCATAATCCGGAATGGTTATTGAAATTGTGTCGGAATTGCACAAAATCATGGCGCGCTCGATAACGTTGCGTAATTCACGGATATTGCCAGGCCAATGATAATTGAGCAGGGTTTGAATCGACTCTTTGGCGAGTTTGGGGCGATGTCGACCCATACGGTCGGCAAAAAAGCCGATAAAAGCGTCGGCAATTTCTACTATATCGACGCCCCTGTCCTTGAGTGCAGGAAGAAATATTGGAAAAACATTCAGCCTGAAGAACAGGTCTTCTCTAAATCTCTGTTCCCGGACCTCGGTAGCAAGGTCGCGATTGGTCGCTGCGATTACTCTGACGTCAACCTTAACCGGTTTTATGCCGCCAACTCTTTCGAATTGGCTTTCCTGAAGCACTCGAAGCAATTTGCTCTGAAGTTCGAGCGGCAGTTCGCCGATCTCATCGAGAAAAACCGTTCCGCCGTCGGCAAGCTCGAATTTGCCGGCTTTTCGGGCAATGGCTCCGGTAAAAGCGCCTTTTTCATGGCCAAAAAGTTCGCTTTCAATAAGGTTGGCCGGCAGGGCGGCGCAGTTGACGATTATCAGCTGGTTATGTTTTCTCTGACTCTGCAGGTGAAGGGCTCTGGCCACCAGTTCTTTTCCGGTGCCGGTTTCGCCAGTAATCAGAACGGTCGTTTCCGTTGAGGCGACCTGCCTGATTTGGTCGAGAACGTTCTTGATGGCGGGGCTGCTGCCGATTATCGACTGCTCGCCGGCCGACTGACTTATTTCCTTGCGCAGCAGCTGGTTTTCCTGCTCCAGCTTCTCCTGGAGTTCGAGAATGTCCTGATAGGCGGCCTCAAGTTTTTTTTGCGTTGATCGCAGTTGAGAGATGTCATTTATGATCAGGTTAACCGACGAAAGGCAATTTTCGGCGAAAATCGGATAAGCGTTGATAACCCAGGCCGTTTCATGATCGTGAATATGAAAGGTGAGCTCATGGTTGAAAACCGGCTCAGAAGTTGCAATGACATTGGTTGCGACTTCACCCAGTCGCGCCGGTTCGATGACTGAATCAAGGAGCTCGCCGAGCAGCTGCTCGAATGGTTTTCCGGCAAAATCGGCAAATCGCTGGTTCAGCCTGATTATTCTCAGATTGGAATCGACGGCCAGCATGGCTACCGGCGCGGTCTGATAAATCTGCTGCAGCAGATCGAGAGCCTCGCAGGCGCAACCACAAGGGATGGGCGAATTTGAGCCGGGTAAAATATTTTCCATGGCAGCTATTCTAATAAAAATCTTTTGTTTGAGCCAGCTCTTTAAAAATCAGGTTGAAAATTGTTGCAGAAAAAGGTAATTTCTTTGAGCTTTGATAATTAACAGGAGGCGGTTTAATCTATGGCAATTCCGGCCAAAAAACTTTCAGACGAAGAAGTAGTTGAACTTAGAGAAGAAAAGCTGGAGCTGAATCGGAAATCAAGACGACAGACCGGCATGAAGCAGGTCTGCCGCGGCAAAGCTGAAGGTTTACTTGAATGTAAAACACCAGAAGGCGTTTGCCCTGATTACGACGAGTGCCATTGATTTAGACTTCTCAATCCGTCTCTATCCATACCGGAGCATGATCTGACGGCTTTTCCATGCCGCGAATTTCATAATCGATTCCGGCATTTACCAGGCGCTTGAGCATCGGTTTTGTGCCCAGTAACAGATCGATGCGCAGGCCACGCTTTGGCTCGTCTTCGAAACCTTTGCTGCGATAGTCGAACCAGCTGAGAAAATCGGCCGAATCCGGAAACTTCTCGCGATAGAGATCATAAGTACCCCATTGAAGCAGACGGTTCAACCATTCCCTTTCTTCGGGCAGGAAACAGCATTTCCCGGTCTTGAGCCAGCGCGCCGCGTTTTGTGGGCCAATTCCCACATCCAGATCGCCCGGGGCAACGTTCATGTCCCCAAGAATGATCAGATTGTCGTCGGTTTTAAAATCGCTTTTTAAATAGGCATACAGGTCGGCATAAAACTTTTCCTTGGCCGGAAATTTGACCGGATGGTCGCGACATTCCCCCTGTGGAAAATAGCCATTAATAACGGTCAAGGGTCTTTTTTTGCTGTCGACCCAGGTGCCGACAATCAGACGTCGTTGCGCATCGGCACTATCGCCGGGGAAATTTTTACGCACATCGACCGGCTTTTCCTTCGAAAGGAAAGCAACTCCGTAGTGCCCTTTCTGTCCAAATACCTCAGAATGGTAGCCGAGTTTTTCGATGTCTTTGAATGGAAAAGCATCATCGACGACCTTTATCTCCTGAACCCCAACAATATCTGGAGAATGGCGATTGATCAATTCTTCGATCTGATGCAGTCTGGCTCTGATTCCATTGGCGTTGAAAGATACTATTTTCATGTTGACTCCGCTTTGATTAAGGTTTTACTGCAGAATTTTCTTTTGCCGATGTTTTGCAATCGATAAAAGTGATAGAATTTACTATATGATAACAGAAATTGAAACGCTTAAGCGAAATGCCTTTTTGTATTATCTGGGTGATGAATATGTCATTATTGCCGGCAAAACCAGCAAGGACAACGATTTTATCAGCCTGAAGGCCGCCGCCCAGAATGACTGGTGGTTTCATGTCAAGGGGGTGCCCGGAAGCCATGTCTTATTAAGAGCCCTTGGCGACCAGGAACCGGGCAAAAAAGAAATGGAAGTGGCCGCAGCCGTGGCCGCATACTACAGCAAGGCCAGAAATGCCGGCGTCGTTCCGGTCTCATGCACCCTGGCCCGGAATGTCAGCAAGCCTTCCGGGGTTAAATCCGGAACGGTGGTCATTAAAAAAGAGCAGGTCTTGAAGGTTCGTCCCGGATTACCTGAATAGCAAAAGAGAACTTGGAGTATTTTATGAAAAAAATCATTCTGGCGGGTATGTTGATTTGTACACTGGTTCCGGCTGAAGCTCAAAATCATCGTCGGCCCGGCTTTTCCGGACAGGGCAAGCGAATGCCAAACCAGCTCAAGCAAAAGCTGATAGAACGGTTTGACCTCGATGGTGACGGCGAGCTGAACGAACAGGAGCGCGCTGCAGCTGAACAGGCGCGGATGCAGATGAAGAATCGCGGTCAGGGTGGTGGGCAACCCGGGCGTTTTCAGAACGGCGACCAGAACGTTGAACAGAACGGGCAATTGCAGCAAAAGTTCATTCAGGTTATGGAACGGCTGAAAAAAGAAAGCCCGGAAAAATACCAGAAGATTTTGCAGCGCTTCGATGCCAATTCCGATAACAATCTTGATGAGTTCGAGATGAATAATATTCGCGCCGAGAGGCAGAGCAAGAAAATGATGATGCAGCGCTTCGATACCGATGGTGATGGAAAGCTGAGTGATTCCGAAAATATAATGCTGGAGTTGAAAAAACGATTAGACAA
>CAZTHA010000306.1:4164-5321 GCA_964613435.1 uncultured bacterium | reverse complement strand
ATGCCGGCAACGGTGCGACGACCGTTGCGATAATAAATCGGGTCCATCAGCAGGCCGGCTTTGTTTTTGGCATCCGAGCCCTGAATCAAAACGATGTTGTCGTCATCGTTCAGGTTCTCGATGTTGACATAAACGGCGAAATCTTTGCTGAACTGCTGGCGAATGCCGAGATCAAAGCAGGTTGAAGCTTCAACTTCAGCGTAATTCGTTGCTTTGCCGGCAGTGTCGAAGGTCTGGGTAGCCCTGGTTTTACCCTGATGCTCGCAGGTCAGCGTGACGCTGGTTTTGCCATTATGATAGTGAGTGCCACCCGTAAAGCGAAATTCTGGTTTGGCTACCAGGCGAACGTTTCTGGTTTTGTCATCGGCGGTATCGATACGGGTGTAGCTCAGCCATGCATCGAGATTTTTTCTGATCTGACCGTTGATGCCGATTTCCCAGCCGTAGATTTCAGCTTCATCGATGTTGACGTAATAGGCATCGTTGGCTTTAAGTGTACCAACACCAGGTATTGCTCCGCCGGCTGCCGTAATGGTTTGCGCAATTTTGTTTTCAAGGTCAGAAGTAAACCTGCTCAGGTTGGCCTGCCAATTGTCGTTGATCTGGTAGCCGAGCCTGAATTCCAGATTGTCCGATTTCTCTGGTTCGAGGGTTTCATTACCAAAAATTTTGCTGCCACGATAGAGCTCCTGGACATTCGGGAATCTGACCGTTCTGCTGATTCCTAACCCGATATTGAAACTATCGTTGAGCTGGTAATCAGAATTGATCGACCAGGAGGTTTCGCTGTCCGTGTCATATGCTTCGTCGCTTCTGGCAACCAGGTGAAGATTCAGTCTCTCACTGGCCTCAATCGAATCGCTGATGAAAAATCCGGTGCTGTCGAGCCATTTGTTGTTGGCTTTTGCTTTAACGGTATGGCCCATGTCCCTGATTTCCTGCTTTTGGCCACCGACGGTCAGGTGATGCTTCTTACCCGCTTTAAGATTGTAGAGTATTTCATAAGTTTTCATATCGATGGTGACATCATTGGCAGGATCAGCTGTTCCCGATGCCAGGCTGAGATTGTAATCGAAATAGAATTGAGTGCGGCTGAAATCACGATACTTGGCATAACGCAGCGATAGATTCTGGTCATTGGCAAAATTCTTTTCCAC
>CAZTHA010000306.1:0-4064 GCA_964613435.1 uncultured bacterium | reverse complement strand
TTCCTGTTTCAGGGTCAGGCCTTCAAGATCTTTGGCAGTCGGCAGAGTCAAGTTCACCGCTCCGGCAACCACGTTTGGGCCATAAACCATGGCTGAACCGCCTGGCGCTACCGTTATTTTTTGCAGCCGGCGCAGTGGAAAACCAGAAAGAGACGAGTTGTTGTTCCAGGGCGTGTTGATTGGACAGCCATCAAGAAGAACTTTGGTATGCTTGCCGTCAAATCCGCGCAATTCAGGAGTCAGAATTGCTCCTAAAAGACTGTGAGATCCACTGATTGAGGAATTTAATGATCTAAGCAAATCAACCGGGTCTTTGCCAGGTTTCAATTCGATAGCTTCGCGGCTGATTTCGTCCTGAGGACGGGCAATCATACTTTGGTATGTGGCTCTTTCGGCATCGATAGACAGCTCAGGCAATCTATAAACATTGCCTTCATCACTGGTTTCAGATTGGGCAAAAGCAGCCCCGGAGATGCCAGACAGCAATGCCAGGCAACAAATGAAAAATCTTTTAAATCCCGTTCTCATAAAAACTTCCTCCGATGATACTACGCGTGATTTTATGCGATTCAATAATATTTAAAGATACTATTACCATCATGCTGCTACTTATGCAAGAAAATAGAGGCGCAGAATTTTTTGCCCATCGTTGATCGCTATTATGTGTTTGTATGATTTTTTTCTGTGCCATGCATAAACAATGTCTGCAAAGCATAGTCTTACGGGGTGGACAAAGCTTACGCATATTTCTTTTGGCAAGAGTTTTTCTGGCTTAAAAGATCTTCGCCCGGCTTGAATCATCTCTAATAAAAAGAGTAAAGCCGAAAAAGAACTGCCGGCAGATATTAGGCCGGGATTGGTTGCAAAATGCTTCTCCTAAAGCTTATTTTGTTACTGAACGAGGATTTTTGTCTGAAAAGGCTTGGGCTGATAAAAGGAGAATTTGAATTGCCGGGAAGCGAAGATTTATTTGGGCAGATATGCGAAGCCTGCTGTAGCGACGGCAAGGTTTCTGCTGAAGAGTTCAGGTTGTTGCAGAAGGTTTCTCATTTGCTCGCTCTGGACAAAGATCAGGCCAATCTGTTGGCAAACAACGCGATTGCGAGATACAAAGCCGGCGAACTTGATAAAAGCCCATGTTCTAGTTCTGAGGCAATCTACCAGAATCTTTTGCTGAAGCTTTCCGAGGATGGAATTATTGACGCCGAAGAAGACGAGACGCTGCAGAGCCTGAAACAACTTCTGGGATGCGATGTTAATAATTTCCAGAAAATTGACGGTGAAGAGAGAACCCGAAAAATCAGGCTCAAGCCTCTGATATGCGTTAATTGCAAGGGTTTGTTGCCGCTGGCCAAGAGCGAATGGGTCGAGTGCCCTTATTGCTGCCATAAAAACAGCATTCCCAGGTCATACCATGATGCAGTTGCAGTCAGAGCCTCGTTGCAGCGTCATAAGTCAAAACTGCACGAGGTGCGGGCTGCGGTCGGGCATGTGCCGACCTGGTTCGAGTCGGTTATAGCCAATTTTTCCGACTATTTGATTTTTTTCCTCTTTTTTCTGTTTCTGTTGTTTTTCCAATATTATCTGAATGCCATTATTTTTTATCCGTTGGTGTGGTATTACGAAAAATACTGCCTGCAAAACTTTTTCGATTTTGCCAGTCCGGTTACCATGGCTTTTGTAAAGGCAGGCGTTCTCTATGCCATTCTTGCTTTGCCGTTTGCCTATATATATCGTTTGAAAAGAAAACTGGCTGTGTTAGGGCCGCTGCAGATTTCTTTGGCAGCAGGTGCTCCGGTGGTACCGGGTGGGCCTTCGCTGTGCAATAATTGCGGTGCCGGACTGGTGGTCGAAAAAAATAGTCAGGTCGTCAGCTGCGCCTATTGCGAGACTGAAAATATTGTCGGTTTGCCTGAGAATTGGCTAAAGACTGCAAGGTCGCGACTGGCAGGAACCCAGAAAAGTTCGACCGCTGCCTTTGCAAATTATAAAAAAGAAAGCGGAAGATTTTATGAGACTCTTGCCTCGCTAGCCGGGCTTTTCGTTGTCTTTGGCATCATTCTCGCATCTTTTTATTGGGTTCAACGCAGTGATCATTTCTTGCCCGTGCCTTCGCCAGACCAAAAACACCGGCAATTCGTTATTCCGGATAAGTTTGCCAAAGAACCATTTGAATTTGGAAAATGGGTCGATATTGGCTTTGGTTATGCGCCGACTTCCCGCAATTTCGTCGATCTTTTCGTTTTTTTGCATGCCGGAGAAAAATTAGAGGTGGTCTGGAAGCCTGACCTCGAGTATTACCGAAAAAAGCAGGAAGAAGCTTATTATCTTCGCGACGTTCCCGTAGCTGATCGCATGGATTTGGAGTTTTTCCAGACTTTTTACTGGTATGGCTCAGGGAATCCGGCGATGAAAAAGCTAGCCCGGCGGATGCTCATGGCAGGCAATTCAAGCGAATTTGTCGCAGAAATTGGCGGTTATCACAATCTGCGCTGCTATTTTCCCGAATATCTGAAAAGCTTTCATCTTAAAATAAACAGATCCGGGTAAAATGCGCGGCAAAGTCACGAAAAGATTCGTTGAAATTTTCACGCTTTTTCGGAGCTTTTGTCTCGTATGAGGCTATCTACCAAATTTTCCAGCGCAGTCCTCGCAAGAACCAGAAACATTCTTTGAGGCCGGAGTTCTTTGACTGAAAATGCCGGTTCAAAGGTCTTCGCTGAGGCTTTTTAATCGGCAGTGATGCTTATAGTGGTAGTAAGTCCGCCAATGTTGATGGTTACGGTTTTTTGCTGGGTGCCGAAAATAGTGTTGTCTACCGGCCAGGTAAAGCTAAGGCTGGTGTCTGAATAGGTGACGCCTGCAACCTGCCCATAATCTTGAATTTGTACACTTCGTGAAATCTGGTCGGTTGACTGGCCAAAATGGTTGCCACTGATAGTCAGCAGCTGATCCTTGCCTACCGGATTCGGATTTTGCCCGGTAGCGATTGGAGCTTCAACTGTAAAGCTATTGCTGATAGTTTTGCCATTGATGGTAATTGCAAGGGTTTGCGTGCCAGCGCTGCTGATCTGCGGTACACGGAATTGAATGAGATTGTCATTCCAGCTGAGAATCTGTGCCGTTTGCCCGCCGAGAGTAACATAGCCATTGACTGAGTTCTGGTTAAAACCAAAGCCCTGCCCACTGATGGCAACCGTGGCACCGATGTTGTCGTTGCTTGGACTGATTGAGTTGATAGCCGGTGCGGAAAACTGAAAGGTTGCAATATTTGACGATCTGTTGCCGTCAACCATTACTACAACTGAGACAGAGCCAGATTGAGATCCTAGTGATGAAGGAACCAGACAGACGATTGAAGAGTCGCTCCAGGACAGGATTGTTGCCTGTTGAGCGTTGAAAGAAACATAAGAATTGCCCTTAACTGTGCCGAAATATTGCCCGGTAATGGTCACCTGAGTATCGGCATTGCCTGATTGTGGTGAAAGAAAAGAAATAATCGGGTTGCTGGTAGTGAAGGTTTGGCTGTAATTTGAAACCTGGCCATTGACTATAACCTGAAAAGTTCCGTTGCTATTGGCGTTAGCCGGAATTTTGGCGACGATCATCGTGTCGGACCAACTTACAAGATCAGCATTTATGCCGGAGTAAGTGACGAGGCTCGTGCCTTGAAAAGCGCCGAATCTTGAACCCGTGATTGTAACAGTAGTGCCTGGGCCGCCGGTTTGCGGGGTGATTGAAACGACGGATGGCGCTGTGACAGTGCTGATCGGGCTGCCCGATCCGCCGCCGCTGCAGCCGAGAAGCGTGATGGTTATAATCAGAGCCAGTAAAATGGTAAGTTGTTTCATAGCCTTTATTATATGCGGGTGTACGGCAAATCGTCAATCTTGCCAATGATTGATTTTGTGCAATTATTCCTAAAACCCAGCAAAAGTTACCAGAGAAAATGCATGAGTCTCGATAAGGTGCAATTCAGCGGCGATTGAGCAGATGAACCAGACTTTTGTTCCCTTTTTTTGCTTAAAATTTCCACTAAAGATCAAATATTGTTTTATTTTAAA
>CAZTHA010000305.1:0-5347 GCA_964613435.1 uncultured bacterium | reverse complement strand
CGATGCCTAGATCGGCTTCCCGGTTCAAAATTTTGGCCGTTTCGGGAAGGTTGTTGGCAAGGGCCCAGTTGACGAACTGATACATTCCGGGGATGTCCCGGGAAGCTTTTTCAACCGGCACAAGCCAAACCTCTTCACTTATCGGTACCGCCCAACTCAGACCACACATTTCATCTTCGAGGCGAACTCTGATGCCAATTCCACCAAGCTTCCAAAGATTCGGCAGAGCCCTTCTGATTGATTGACGTTCCATTTCCAGAAATGGGTCATCATCGCCAAAACGGTCATACCATTTATCGACACATTTGAATATGTGTTCCTGATCCCCCTCTTTGAGAGGCACAATTTCAGGATTGTGTGTCCTCTGGATTTTATTGAGCTGATTTCGACGCTTCTGAAACTTCCTGCCGGAAAGGTCTGCCAACTCTTCACGGTAATAGAGGTAATCAAAAAAATCACGATGCTCCTCGACGCGAACCGGCTCGATTGCTTGACGAACCTCTTCAGCAAGAGACTGGGGCAGGAAATGCAAAACCTTTTCTTCGTTAAAATCCGGTTTAAAATGAGCCAGCAGCTTTTCTAAAGCGGGCTTGATCGGGCCAGAACCAAAAGGCCCGAGGAAAATATGATCGCCCTGTTTACCTTCAACGTCGATGACGAGGCGATCGCCAAGGCGGCTTATGCGCGCTGGGCGGTTATAAAACCAGCTGGTAAGGTAGTAGATAGAGAACTCAGCGGCACGGATTCCCTGAGCTTTTACCGCGGCCATAAACTCTGGCGCGTGCTCGATGGTCAAATCTGTCTGTTGCGGAAATTCTGGTATATTTTTCATAGCGCAGATTCTATCACAATATTTTCCTATTGGCAGCAAAAACATATCCTTGACCCGGAAAGAGCTGAAAAGGTATTATCAGCAGATGCATCAAAAGCTGTTTTCACAAATGGAAATTGCCGGCCGCGTTTTGAAAAATCACGTGGTCGCTGCTGTTCCATTCAGTTTTCTTGCCGGCAGGGAGGGCGAAGTAACAGACAGGCTGGCCCTTTATTACGAACGCCTTGCAACCACCGATGTTGCCATGGTGATTACCGAGCCGGCCAGAGTCAATCAGGCCAGATATTTTAACAACCAGCTGGGCGGCAATGAAAATGAATCTGTGCACGGACTATCCAGAATAACCGAGAGAATTAGGGCTTACCAGGCATTGCCCGTTCTCCAGTTAACCCACCCGGGCATAAATGCTTGCCCCGAAGGTCCCCATTTGCAGGTTAAGGGGCCATCTTCCCTTGATTTGCCGAGGATCGCCGGCAAAGTTCAGGAACTGGGTTATGAAGAAATTCGCTTGATTTCCAACAACTTTCTTGAGGCCTCGATTTCTGCCTGGAACGCCGGGTTCTCCGGAATCGAGATTTCAGGCGCAGAAGGCAATCTGATTCAACAATTTCTCTCGCCGTTGACTAATAAACGCAATGATGATTACGGCTATCGGCAAAACCGTGGCATAAAATTCGCCCTGGATATTGTTAAGGCGATCAGAAAGGCTATTCCCGATTTTTTGTTGATTTTTAAAGTCGCCGTGCGTGATCTCGTTCCCGGCGGAAAAACTATTGAGGACTCCCTTTTTCTCGCGCAAGCTCTTGAAAATGCCGGCTTGGACCTATTGCACATTACTTCCGGTATGTTTTTGGGGCGGAAAGACTGTGAGTTCTCCGGAGGAAAGACCTCTCCAGATGGCTTGTATACCCAGGATTCGCAGATTCTTAAATTGCATTTGAACATTCCAGTCATGCTGTCGGGAAAAATATCAACCCCGGAGCTCGCTGAAAACATTCTAGTCAGGAAAAGCTCAGACCTTATTTCTCTTGGACGCACCCTCAACCGGGATCTTGATTGGCTAAACATTGGCAAAAGTAGCAGTGAATTAATCAAGCCAAGGGCATGTTTGCGCTGCCTAAACTGCTCTGCAGCTTTTAGCGGTTGTCCGGACATGAATGAGACAACTCTTTGGGATCTCAATCTCAACAAATATTTGAAAGGCAAATAAAATGATCAGAAGAATCTTCCTAACTTCTTTAATAATTATCTTTTCAGCAAGCATGGTTCAGGCTCAGGGCCTCTTGGGCCTTTTCGGCTCATCAAACAATCAAAAAAAATTCAGGGTAAAATTCGTCGATGGTGACAACGATGCGGTTGAAGAAGTTCTTCTGATAAAAGTTCGCGGAGTGATTCAGGAAAAGGACAGCGACGATGAGATGCCTTTTAAAATGTCGAAAGACATGCTCGAAGCGATAAAAAAAGATCTGAAACTGGCTCGGGAACGCGAGGCGATCAAGGCAATTCTGCTTGATATCAACTCCCCCGGCGGTGAAGTGACTGCCAGTGACATCATTTACCATCAGATCAGTAAAATGAAAAAAGAAAGCGGCAAACCCGTCATTGCTATTATTGGCTCCATGGGGGCTTCTGGCGCCTATTACATTGCTTGTGCCGCCGATCACATTCTGGCTCACCCAACCTCGGTCATTGGTTCAATCGGAGTTCTACTGCAGTCGATGAATATTCAGGAACTCGCCGAAAAGCTTGGAATCAAGGCCGTTTATCTAAAATCAGACAAAACTCCGAAAAAAGATGTTCTTTCACCATTTCGTGAAATGACTCAAAATGAAAAGGAAATGCTGCTGGACATAATTGACAGTGTTTACCAAAGATTCGTGAAAGTAGTCAGTGATGCTCGCCAAAAAACTCCCGAAGAGGTTGAAAAAATTGCTGACGGCGGCATTTATGATGCTGAAAAAGCTCTTGAATTGGGACTTATCGATGAAATCGGCTATCAGGAAGACGCACTTGCTACAGCCTGCAAAAAGGCCGGGTTGAAAAGCGCCGCCCTGGTTAAACGCATAACCGAAAAGAGTTTTTCTGAAGTTTTATCAGAAATAACGCAGATGACTGGTCCAGGCTACAACCTGAACATGCACTTAAAACAAATGATTGAAGATGCCGGAGTTCCCAGACTGATGCTTAAATTGAATTTTCCGGCTTTGAATTGATCAATTCTGCGAGAAACCGTTGATGGCCTGGTTGATTTCTTCTGAAGTCGCCAGGCCTTCTTTTATCAGCAATTGATCAACCGGTTCACCGGTTTCGAGATGCTGTCGATATACAATTGCAGCTCGGTCATGACCGATTTTTTCGCTGATGATTGTCAGCAATCCCAGTGACGCCCGCAGGTTTTCACGGCACCTTTTTTCATTTGCCCTGATATTTTTCAAACATAGTCGATTGAATAGTGCCATCGCATTTTTTATCAATTCAAGCGATTCCAGCAGAGTGTCCATAATCAGGGGCAAAAATGCATTCAATTCCAATTGGCCAGATTCAGCGGCATGAGCGATAATCTGGTCGTTACCCATAACTTTCATAACCACCTGGTTGAGCATTTCACACATTACCGGATTAACTTTTCCAGGCATGACCGTGCTTCCCTCCTGAACCGCTGGCAGGATGATCTCGCCAATTCCCGAATTAGGACCAGAGCTCATTAAACGCAAATCAGAAGCCATTTTGCCGAGATTAACCGCCAAGGGCTTGATTAATCCTGAAATCTCACAGAAAACGTCGGCATTCTGAGTTGCTTCAACAAGGTTGTCGGCACGGGCGAGCCCAATCCCGGTTTCCTCTCGCAACAATTTGATTGCTTCAAAATGGAATTTTCTGGTTGCAGCGATGCCGGTCCCAATTGCTGTTGCACCAAGATTTACTACCCGAAGACGCTCTTCAACGCGATACAAACGCCAACGATCACGGGAAAGGGCTTCGGCGTAGGCTGAAAATTCTGCGCCAAGAGTTACCGGGACAGCATCCTGCAATTGTGTGCGACCAATCTTTACGATGCCGGAGAATTCGTTTTCTTTTTGCTGCAAAGTTTCCTGTAATCGCGCAACTTCCTCAACCATTTCGCGCAGTTTCCAGATCGAGGCAATTCGTAAGGCGGTGGGAAAGACATCGTTGGTGCTTTGTCCCTTGTTTACATGATCCAGAGGGTGAACAAACTGATATTCGCCGGGTTTATGGCCAAGAATCTGATTGGCGCGGTTTGCGACAACTTCGTTGATGTTCATGTTTGCCGAGGTTCCCGCGCCACCCTGAAGTGGATTAACGATGAATGATTCATGATGCTTGCCCTGAATAATTTCATCACAGGCAGTGATTACTGCCTGTCCGTTGCCATCATCCAATTCCTTTAATTTTAAATGAGATTTGGCAGCACATTTTTTTATCATTGCCAGCGCTTTGATTATTTCTTTGGGTAGTTTTTTATCGCTCAAAGCGAAGTTTTCCGACGCTCGTAAGCTGTTAATGCCATACAAAGCATCAGCAGGCAAGGTTCTTTCACCGAGAAAATCTTTTTCTATGCGCTCTATTTCAGTTTTAACCGTATTGTTCATTTTCTTTAAACCTTTGTAAAAAAATCCTGAAGAATATTTCTATTTGTAACCAAGACTCACAAGGTAGATGGGGGTTTCTTCTTCGGTCAGAGAAAGTATCTGAGCAACATCTGCAGCCTGAAAAGCTCCTATGGGAACGCCGCCAAGACCCATCGCTTCAGCTTGAAGGAGGATGTTTTGAGCCGCATGACCTGCTTCCATATATGCGTAAAGAATGCCTCTGTCACCGTAGCGCTGGGTAATTCGAGAAAAAGTTGCCGTAATTACAATTGAAATCGGTGCTGCCTTGATGCACCCTTGATTAAGTCCGGCTTCACAAAGTCTGTCTCTGATATCGCCCTCGAGAACTGACAATAGCTGATGCCCTTTTGGAATGTATCGATAAGCTCCTGGCATAAGGCCTGAGGCTGGGCCACAGAACAGGTAAAAATCCAGTGGGTAGGTTGCGCCGGCTGACGGAGAAGCGCGAAATGGGTATTCTGTTCCAGTAATCCCCTGAGCGGCCCAAAGAATCTGTGAGATCAGCTTGAGGTCAGGACTTAGTGAAGCATATTGGCGTAGCGAGCGCCTTTGGTGAATTGCCTGTTCGACAGACAAGCTGCCTTTTAATCTGGGGGGCGGTAGCGCAAAGGTGCTCTTTTCAGACAATACAATCTCTTTAACAGGTGTTTCAGAGCCACAACCAGTATTAATTGTCAGAATTACCAGAATCAAGATAAGTTCTTTCATTATGGTTCAATAAGCTCATTCAACAGGCTGTTAATCATTTGAGTGGCAGGGCCCTGAAGAAAAATATCGGTGATTTCATTGGTGAAAGCCGAAGGCTGAGGATTAACTTCTATGATTAACGCCCCATTCCGTTTGGCAATATATGGAATCATACAGGCAGGCATTACTTCGCCTG
>CAZTHA010000304.1:0-5350 GCA_964613435.1 uncultured bacterium | reverse complement strand
CGATACTGAATTTATTCTATCTTAACTCGGTGTCCACTTTTACTTTACCACTTCAAAGCTATGCGGTTGGCCTGCTGGTCGGCAATAGAGTTGCGCATTTGAATAAGAGTGTGATTAAAGAAGTTCCACATTAATATGACCTCCACTTACCGACTCAGAGTTCGGAGCAAACACTATTTTTGTTTTGAATAATCGGTTCTAATATACCAAAAAAAGTCCCAGAGGATGAAGTCTAAAAAAGAAGATAGTGAATCAATTCGACCAGTTTTTCGAAAAAGGCATTTTTTCTATGCGGGTTTGTTACATAAAATTTAGCGAGGGAAGAGCTTTAATAGCAGCTTTATCAGGTCGCTAAGGGGGCCTTGAAGAAGTTGGCGAGCTGTCGGGGTGTCGAGTCTGGTGCCGGCGATAAGCTCGGAGAGCTTTTTGCGCAGGGTTTCAAGGGTGAAGGTTTCTGGTTCAAGGTTAAGTCCGGGGAAGAGCCGGCCAATTTTGCCGGCACATTCTCCTCTTTTGGTGCCTGAAGATGGTTCTATTTCAGACGAGCTTCTCATAGCGGAAGAGACTCTAATGCCGCTCAATTTTCTAGCAGGTTTTGTTGCTTTAGGTGGTGTCATTTCTTTGGCCAGAGCCTCTAAGGGCAGTGACAGTTCATCGATTATGCCATTTAAATCAATCTCTCTGGAAATATGGCGGCTTGAAAATTCGTGGTTCCAGGATGCTTTGTTGAAGCTTATCCAGTCATTGGTGAGTTTGACTATTTTACGGGCTGTCTCGCTGCCGGGGGTGATAAAATTCCCTCTTTTAACCATGTAGCTGGTGTCTGGCGAGGTTGCTGCCATAGCCGAATAAGTATTTTTACGCAGTTGGTCGCACTCGGTTTCAGACATATTCAGCGACTGAATTCGGGGTGATTGAGTTTCGGCGAAGACCTCGGGGCTGATCGCTGCAGCTGGAAAGCCTGCTGCAAGTTTTCCCATGACCACCATGAACATATTCAATGAACTGTCCTTTGGCATAATCACGAGATCGTTAAAGCCTGCTAATTCTGGTTCACAATGTATCGGGCAGAGATTGAACCATTGATCTTCACAGCTCAATACCATCGCCATGACCAGCTGATTTGATTTTGCCGGCCAGAACTCAAAATTAATCGGAACTATACTACCGGGTCTGATTTTCATTCTATCTTCCCTTCAAGCAGCGATTTGAGATTCTCGGCGAGATATCTGCTCATTGCCGGTAATTCTTCTGGATCAAGCGTTTCTCTGAAATCACTGAAGAATTGGTGAAGTCTGTTCATTGTTGTGGTTCCAAAAGAAGGGGAGCGGCCAACCTTGGCAGCAGCGTGGGTTGCTCTCATACCATAATGACACAGATAATATAAAAACTGGCGCTCGTCATCGCGGAATGAAGAAAAAACCTCTGAAATTCTCTTTTGCCAGAGAGTTTTGTTTTCTGCGATCAATTTTGAAGATTTATCAAATCCATCGATGTCTAGACGGTCGCGATCATGTGGTTTCAGGAAAAGATCGAGGTTCAGACTTTCGTGATCGTCTTCTTCCAGTTTTATGCCCATGCCTGGCCTGGGAAAATTGATTAGTTTTCGGTAATTGTTGTAAAAATGGGAATCAAGAACCCATTCCATGACAAGTTCAAGCATTTCTTTGAACAATCGACAGCTGTCTGGTGGCTTTACTTTTACCCGAGCCATATTCGGCCAGTTTATATTTTCCCGCCAAAGGTTTAAAAGCTCATCGCGAGTTTGTGTTGAAACCGGCCGGTTCTGTTTCTTCCAGACCGTCATTCCCATAAGTAGTTGACCGGCGATTCTCTTTTTGGTGAATAATTTTTTGTTTTTTCTATAAGTATTAACAACGGTGTTGATAAAGTGGCGCTGCTCTGGCGTGGCTGTTTTCAATATTTCATTGAAAATTAGATTCTTGAAACTCAACTTAATGCGTTTTTCGTCTGCACCGGAACGATACCAGAAAAGGGGTATGCCTCTTTCGATCATCTTTTCCCAGACGCTGCTGCATATCTGTTCAATGTTCTCGTCGCTCCATTTGCCTTCTAAACAGTAGTCTGCCGGGGGGTACCGGCGAACTATGGCGGCAATTCGTTTTTTTAACTGTAATTCTGCGCGGGTGTCACCCTGAAAAAAACGTTCAACCAGGCTATGAATCGATACTTTCTTTGCTTTTTCCTGTGCTGTCATGGTTCTGCTTTTTGTGCCTTCGACAAAGCCTGCTCAAAACTCCTCAACAAAGGCTTGGATTTCAGAGCTGGCTCGACCATAGCTGACTATGGCTACTTCGAGGTCGTGGTGGGAATACAGTTGCATAGAACGCTTTATTGCCGCAAGTATCCATTTCGGGTCATTACCAAAAGCGCCACCGCCAAGCATGGTAAGAAAAAGCTTTTTGCAGCCTGTTTGCTGAGAGTTCAGGATGGCCGCACAGAAAGCCGCTTCGTAAGAAGCTTCGAGAATAAGTCGGGCAAATCTTTCCCATAATCTGGGGCTCAGATCCGAGTAATCAACAGGAACTGCAGAGCCATAGACCTGGGTAACAAGGTGTCCATTCTGGCTTATGGTTACTTCTGTGTTCCACTGAATGCCAACTCTCAGCAGGCAACGTAATTTGTCTAACCCGACTTCGTCTAATGAGCGCAGGGTTTCATCGATCTTTTTCAAGCCGGCCTCTGAAGGAAGAAGGTAACCGTTTTGCATTTTCCAGAGTCGGTCATCGGCGTTGCCGAGTTGTTTGCCAAGATCAGCAGCGCAGTCGATCTGATTGTCGTGGGTCTGGCCAACCTTGCCATTTACCGTGGCAAAATAGTTGCGGAAAATGGTGCCCGCGCCGGCAGCAATCGCACATGCCGGGCCCTGAGTGTGGTCGAATTGGTATATGCCGATTCCCTGTTCCGGTGTCACAGTCGGGCCGACCATTTCGAGAAGATTAAATTGTGATGCCACCTGAAAAACGGCATTGGCATTTTGCGGGTCAGCATGAAGCCTCTGGACATCGCCAACTATTTGAGAAATGGTTGTTTTTTTCGGCTTTAGCTGCAAATCTACTATTCTCTGACGTAATTCAACAAGCGATGGAGTTTCAAGCCTGCCGCAAACAAGGGTTCTGCCATTTTTCTTTGACGTCAGCTTTTCGCCGTCAAGTTTTAAATAGGCATGAATGCTTTCATGATTTTCGTCTTCAATTCCCGTGAGGTCATTAAGCCAGGTCATAAGTCGATCCTCTTGCTTTCATTTTTTCTCATATTAGCAATTAATTCACAGACAGGCAACGATTTGCGTCAATGCTCTTCAAGAGAGGGTTTTGAAAAAAACAAACCGCTTTTCTGAAAAATTGAAAAAAAAATTGAAAAATTCCGGAATATAAAAAGTGTGGGGTAGTGAGAGAAAATTCATTTGCAGGAGACGATTATGCATCTCAATGAATTCGAGATTGTTGGACAAAAACAAGAATTATATATCGAAGATTACTATAGCGGAGAATATTCTTGTATTGATTTTCTTCATGAAGGCCGACTTTATCGCGTAACTTTTAGCCCTGGTAATTTTCTATATTTTGGAAGCAACGAAGATGATGAGCTTGGAGCATTCAATTGTTTTTACTCTAGTTGCGGTACCGTCTGTAAGGAATTTATTTCTAGATATTTTTCGCTGGAGGCTTATCTCGATTGCCCTGCCATAACATTGGAGTTTGATCCATTTTTGCCTTATGTCAGCAAAATGCCATGGTTTTTTTATCGACTGCCATGGTTGGCGAAGTTTTTCTGCCAGGAATTTGGTGGCATTAAGAAAATTCTTTATGGCCTAAAATGTTTTCAGAAAGAAGAATCTTATCCTAGGTTTCCAGAGTACTTAATGCTGCAGGATTCCATTTTTGATATTATGCTTTCACCCTTTGCCGTATTACTGGCCGATGGAAGTGTCTTTTGCTACGATGCTTCAGATTTGAGCACTGGCATTGAATTTAATGAGTATCTCGCCTATTGTCTTAAATGTTTTGCTAACTGTTTCCTAGGGGATTTTAATGCTTCTCAGGTTGTGTTTGGCACGACTGATTACTCAGATCAATTGAGCTTGCGGTGGAACCATGAAGTACTCCATGCGCGCATCAAGGATGTATCGGATGAAATTATCCCGATTTTATTGGATGAATTCATCCAGGGTAGGGATTATCGCATTCGTGAAGGTGAGGTTGCGTTTGTCGATGCCAGCACATTGTCTGTGTCCCTTTGTCCGATCTTACATTATATCTTTAACAGTGGGAAGTTCTTTTGTAATCTTGACCAGTTTGAGTCTTATTCTAGAAGAAGTGTTTGGGGTGAATGGCTTGATAGAAGTAATAGTGATTTTGTTGACCTTTGCAATAGTTTGAAAACAAATCATCGGAATATACGTAATGCTTCCCCGATCGAGATAAGTCCATGGTAAGATCAATGATATTTTTTACATCGCAGCTCTTTGTAATTGTTTTACCAATTAAATGGCGCAAAATAATTGTTTTACCAGATGAATAATAATTTCACCAGCAAGGGGTCTATGGGTTTGTTTTCCTGCATGCATTTGAGAATTGAAACAACCTGTCAGGCTTTAGATAAAAAGTTTTTTAAGAAAGCTTTCGGCATTGCGGATCTCTATTTGTTCGCAAGACTGCTCTCTTTTAAGATCTTTAACAATCTGGATTCCGTGTAAATTGTATTTTTCACAGAACCAGGCAAGCCCAGGTGCAATATTGTTGCGCCCGGTCTTGGCTTCAATTGCTGTTTCAATTTGTTGATTACGGCAGACGCAGAAATCGACTTCTTTGCCTTCTTTGGTGCGCAGATATTTGAGTTCAAGGGTTTCGCCAAGGCAGTCATTGCGGGCGTAAATATCTTTAAGAAGGCTGTTGGCAACAAGATTTTCAAATTGTGCTCCGGTATCACCTACTACAAGTGCATTGTCAAAAAAATACACTTTAGGAGACTTGAGAATAGAACGCCCGATGTTATTTGAAAAAGGGTAAATTCGGAAAATGATGAACAGGGATTCAAGAATTGAAACGTAGCGGGTTGCCGTGGCCGGAGATATGCCGGTGTCGCGGGCAATTGACGAGTATGAAATCGGTGAGCCAACCGATCGGCGTAAAATTTCAAAAATTGTTTTAATTGCCTGTAAATCGTTGATGTTTTCAAAGTTAAGAATGTCGTTGCGGATAATACCATCGACATATTGATTGCGCCACCGTTTTGCATCAACATCGCTTTCAGACAAAAAAGGCTCCGGAAAGCCGCCTCGTTCAAGCAGGCGTTCAAGGCAATCTGGGGTCTGACTTTCTTTTAG
>CAZTHA010000303.1:1926-5384 GCA_964613435.1 uncultured bacterium | reverse complement strand
CGACCTTGCATTTTTCTTCAGGGTCATGAACCAGGAATCTGGTATGACGCTTGATGTACTTTTTGTAGCGAGGATGCTGAATCATGCCTTCTACTTCAACCTTGATGGTCTTTTCGGTGCTATCAGCCACTACTTTGCCGACTCGGCTTCTTCTTAAGGTTTTATTCTGTTCCATTATTTACTCCTGATTAAAAGGGCAGCCGGCCTGCGGTCAGTTCGCGCTGCAGAGCCCGAATGCTTTCGAGTTCACGCAGTTTGGCTCGCTTGGTTTCCTTCAGATTGGCAATTTGAGAAGCTTCATTTAATCCCATTTCCGACAATTTGTCAAGAAACTTCTTTCTAATTGTACACTTGGGATCTTTGAGACGTTTGGAAACGGCTCGCAGTTGGACTTCATCTTTGCCCTTAGAAGCTTTAAGCTTTTTGGAAACTTCTGAGCGGATAGTTTTTACCAGTTCGGCAACTTTTTTGTCGCAACTGACGCGGATTTCCTGATTGACCTTGCGGGCTTTCATAGAAAGTCTGGATTTAAGGCGAGAAATCTTTTCACGAAGAGGAGTCTTCATTGAATCGATTTTTTCTTCTTTCAGAAGCGCATTGTATTCTTCTTTGAGCATCTGATGAATTTTGGCTTTTTCCAGTCGGGTCAGATAGGTTTTTACGCGGGCGATGTTGCGGCGTACAATGCTGATCCTTGAAGGATTAGCAAGCTGACCTGTTACGGCCTGAAATCTCAGGTTAAACAGTTCTTCCTTAAAGTGTTTATATTTTTCTTCGAGTTCTTGCTCGTTAAGTTCAGAAAAATCTTCTCGATTCTTCATGTTTCACCTTCCTAAATTACATTTTGCTGGTAATGACCTGGCAGCGGATCGGGAGTTTGTTGGCAGCCTGACTGAGTGATTCAATGGCGATATTTTCGGGAACGCCTTCGAGTTCAAACAGTATTTTGCCGGGTTTTACAACGGCTACCCAGAATTCCGGGGCGCCTTTACCCTTACCCATACGAACTTCAAGAGGTTTCTTAGAAACTGGTTTGTCTGGGAAAATGCGAATCCACATTTTACCGGCACGTTTAACCGTTCTGGTGATAACCTTACGTGCAGCTTCGATCTGCGCACTGGTGATCCAGTGAGGATCGAGAGCCTGAAGCCCGAAGGAACCGAATGCAAGGTATTTTCCGCCTTTGGCTTCACCCTTCATTCTACCACGGTGCTGTTTTCTGAATTTGGTTCTGGCTGGAATCAACATAGTCCGGGTTCCTCCTTACTTTTTGTTGTTTTGGGCAGCAGGAGCGTTGAAGTTCTGCTTACCGATTTTTTCGCCCTTGAAGATCCAGACTTTGACGCCAACACAGCCAAAAGTTGTGATTGCTGTATCGGTTGCATAGTCGATGTCAGCGCGCAGAGTATGCAGCGGCACGCGACCTTCACGAACCCATTCTCTTCTCGCGATTTCAGCGCCATTCAGACGGCCTGAGCAAGTGATTTTGATGCCTTTGGCACCGGCACGCATGGCTCTGCTGATGGTCTGTTTGATTGCACGGCGATGAGAAACGCGTCTTTCGAGCTGAAGAGCAATACTTTCAGCAATCAGTTTGGCTTCGATATCGGGAGCCTTTATTTCCTGGATGTTGAGAAATACTGATTTGCCAGTGAGATCTTCAAGTTCTTTTTTGAGAATTTCAACTTTTTCGCCACCGCGACCGATGATTACGCCAGGTTTGGCAGTAAAAATGGTAACGCGCAGCTTGTTGTTCGATTTTCTTTCGATTTCAATCTTGCCAATGCCTTCGCGGCGAAACTGTTTTCTGTCGATGAAGTCACGTACTTTAACGTCTTCATGCAGGAATTTGGCATAGTCGCTGCGTTTAGCGAACCACCTGGAATCCCAGGTTCTGGTAATACCAAGACGAATGCCGATTGGGTTAACTTTCTGGCCCATTATTCTTTACCTCCCTGGGTTTTAGTGGTTTTCTTGGCGGCTGGTTTTTTAGCTGCCGGCTTTTCAGCTTTGACGGCAGTAGTTTTTTTGGCGGCTGGTTTGGCAGCAGCTTTTTTGGTGGCTTTTTTCGGAGCTTCAGGAGTTTCAGAAGCAACTACTTTGGCCATTGAGAATTTTTCACGCAGAACGATCTTGGCGTGAGAAGTTCTTTTATTAATGCGGCAGGCGCGACCGCGAGCTCTGGCCATGAATCTTTTCATGATCGAGCCACCGTCCACGGTGATCTTGGCAACATAGAGGTCGTCGGCTTTCAGATCATGGTTGGAACCGGCATTGGCGATTGCTGATTTGAGAAGCTTGAGCAGAATCGGAGAGCCGCCTTTGGGCAGGAACTGCAGGATTCCAAGAGCTTCGTCAACGCTTTTGCCACGAATGTGGTCAGCGACGAGTCTAAGTTTTCTCGGGCTGATTCTTACGTTGCGAACTACAGCGCGAGGCATTTCGAGAAGGTCGATCAGTCTGGCTTTCTGTTTCCATGACAGAGTGCCGACTTTCGGATAAACCTTTTCAAGTTTGCCGTTTGGCTGGAGCTGGCGATTATAGAGACCGGCTTTGGTCAGAATTGCTTCGATTTTGGCGCGGCTGTTTTTAGTGTCGAGGCCTTTGATCATGCGCAGGCCATTGAACAGATCTACGTCATCGGGAATGGTTACACCAACAAGTCGTAACATTATTTTTTATCTCCTTCCCTTACTTGGCAGAAGCCGATTTTTCACCGGCATGTCCGCGGAAAGTTCTGGTGGGCGCGAATTCGCCCAACTTATGGCCTACCATGTTTTCGGTGATGAACACGGGAACATGTTTCTTACCATTATGAACGGCGATGGTATGACCTACCATTTCAGGATATACGGTGGAAGCTCTGGACCAGGTTTTAAGCTGGCGCTTTTCACCACTGTTATTCATATCCTGAATTCTTTTCAACAATCTTTCACATACAAATGGAGCTTTTTTTGCCATCTTGTTTCTCCCTTACCGTTTTCTGCGCGAAATGATGTATTTGCTGGAGTGGTTCTTGGTCTTGCGGGTCTTGTAACCCTGAGCCGGTTTACCCCAGAGTGATACTGGCGGACGACCGCGGCTGGTCTGAGCTTCACCACCACCATGCGGGTGATCGACCGGGTTCATTGCAGAACCACGAACGAAGGGGCGAATACCCATCCACCTTTTTCTACCAGCTTTACCGATAGTAACGTTCATGTGATCCTTGTTGCCAACTGAACCAAGAACAGCGCGGCAATCGAGAAGAATCAGGCGCATTTCGCCAGAGGGCATATTGATCTGAGCATATTTTCCTTCTTTACCGACCAACTGGGCACTGGTTCCGGCAGATCTTGCAATCTGGGCACCTTTTCCCGGTTTCATTTCAATGTGATGAATGGTCGAGCCGAGAGGAATGTTTCTCAGAGGAAGGCAGTTGCCGGCAATAATATCAGCGTTGGGACCGTTTTCAATCA
>CAZTHA010000303.1:0-1916 GCA_964613435.1 uncultured bacterium | reverse complement strand
TGTCACCGACTTTGATACCTTCGTGTGCGAGGATATATCTTTTATCACCATCACGATAGTGAACGAGGGCAATACGACAGGTTCTGTTGGGATCGTATTCGATAGTGGCAACAGTACCGGGAACGCCGTCTTTGTTGCGTCTGAAATCGATGATGCGATACAGACGTTTATTGCCACAGCCGCGGTGACGCAGGGTCACATGACCATGGTGGTTGCGGCCAGCTTTGCGATGCAACCATTCACAAAGGGGCTTATGAGGCTTATCAGTAGTGATTTCTTCAAATGTGAAACCTGTGATAAAGCGGCGTGAGGGGGTGGTAGGGTTATAGACTTTGATACTCATTTTATTCTCCTATTCCTACTTTCTCAGGCAATTCCTTCAAAGAAAGTGATTGAATCGCCTTCTTTAAGGGTAACGATGGCTTTCTTCCAGGTTGAAGTGAAACCACGGTAAACTCCACGACGTTTGGGTTTGCGAACTACGTTAATTGTATTAACTTTAGTTACAGTTACCTTGAACAAAGCTTCAACTGCATCTTTGATCTGATTTTTGTTGGCGCTTCTGGCAACTTTGAACTGGTAGATTCCTTCGCCCATACGATCATAGCTTTTTTCAGAAACTATGGGTCTGATTACGATATCTTGAGGTGTATTCATTTTACCAGGACCTCCTCGAGCATTTTAACCGCTTTGTCGCTGATGGCAACATGGCCATATTTCAGCAGATCAACAGCGTTTACGTGCATCGGAGTCACGGCCTTAACGGCTTTGAGATTTCTGGTTGCACGCTTGATGTTTTCATTGAGTTCCGGAACCACAAACAAAGCTTTTTCAATTTTGTGGTTTTTCAGGAAAGCGCAGACGTCTTTGGTTTTGCCGCTGGCAAAATCAAGTCCTTCGATTACGCGAATTGCGCCTTCGTTGGCTTTTTCAGAAAGGATGCCGATGAGAGCACGATCAACCACTTTTTTGGGTGGGCGCTGATCAAAGGCGTGTGGACGGGGGCCAAAACAAGTGCCGCCGCCGACGAAGATTCCGGCTTTAATGCTGCCGTGGCGAGCGCGGTCGGTGCCTTTCTGGCGATAAATTTTTCTGGTGCTGAAATTCACTTCACCTCTGGTTTTGGTGAAAGCGTTGCCCTGGCGCTCATTGTTGAGCTGAGCTTTAACAACATCATTGACAGTCTGAGGGTGTGCCACCTTGGCAAAAACTGCTTCGTTAAGTTTTATCGAACCGCTTTCGGTTCCATTCATTTTATAAATCTTGGCTTCCATATTCTCCTCCGTTCCTTAAGCCTGGTGCTTAATAACGACCAGACCATTGGGGGCGCCGGGTATTGAACCCTTTACCAACAGAAGGTTTTTCTGCTCGTCAACTTTAACAACCTTCAGACCACGTACGGTGCGCTTGACATTACCATACTGACCGGGAAGTTTTTTGCCCTTCATGGTTCTAGACATGTTCGTACCTGAACCAGTGGAACCGGTAGCGCGGCTATAGTCAGAAGCACCATGTGTCATGGGCTGACCATTGAAATTGTGTCTTTCCATCGCTCCGGAGAAACCTTTACCCTTGCTGGTTCCGGTGACGCTGATAATGTCACCTTCTTTAAACATTGAAACATTGATTTCAGTATTTGGCTCAATGCCTTCAAGTTCGTCAGCGGGCAAGCTTCTTACAAAGCGGAACGGTTTAACACCGGCTTTTTCAAAACTCATGCGCAGAGGTTTGTTAAGCAAACGCTTAACTGCTTCAGGTCTGATTTCGCGATAGCCAACCTGAACGGCCTTGTCGCTTTTGCGAATGATAGTGCAAGGACCTGCGCTGATTACGGTTACAGGAACCACGTTCCCTTCATCTGTAAAAATCTGGGTCATACCAACTTTGGTACCCAATATTGCCTTAACGCCCATTAT
>CAZTHA010000302.1:2314-5393 GCA_964613435.1 uncultured bacterium | reverse complement strand
TCCTTGATCAACTCCCGCGCCTGATTGTTTCCGGCATAAAGAACCGGCAGCTGATAGCTGATGCCCAGTCGGGCCTTGGGGTTGGCTGCGGCAATGATTTCTGCCAGCTCAGCCACGTGAGAAGTAGTGCCGCCATCAACGCCGCCGGACAGCAGAATCATGTCCGGGCGCAGGTGACGAATGCGTTGAATTTTCTGATAGGGAAGTCGGCCGTCGTTGGTGGCGAGAACGTCCATAACGATGGCGCCGGCACCAAGAGCAGCACGAGTTGCCGATTCGCCCGACATGGTTTTTACCACGCCGGTAACCATCATCTGCAGACCACCGCCGGCAGAACTGGTTGAAACATACAAATCGACGCCTTTGCCGTCGGCTACGGGCTTGATAATTGCTTTGCCATCGTCGGTAAGAATCTGGCGACCGGCCAGTTCCTGAACTTCCGATACGGCATTGAGAACACCCTGGGTAACGTCTTCAACCGGGGCTTCAACTGTTGTCGGGGCTTCGCCGCGCACGATAAGTCTGAACTCACCTTCACGCTTTTCAATCAGAATTGCCTTGGTAGTGGTACTACCACAATCCGTAGCCAGGATACTTTGAATATCACTTTTGCTCACGAGATTCACCTTCCTTAATGTCTTTTCCAGCTTTTTCCAGGTCTTCGATGGCGACGATCAGCTTCTCGATCTTTTCACGATCGGCAGCAATCGCCTGAAGTTTTTCCATCTTGACCGGGTCAATGATCAATTCGAGCATGGGAGCGAAAACGACCAGGCTGCTGTATCCGATAAATGACAGCGGCTTGGACATTTCAAGAGCCATGACCGCAGGCACACTCATACCCCGACGATGAACCGCTTCGGCCATTTTGCCGATAAATTCATTCAACTCTTCGTTTGAAAAACGCGATTCATTATCTTTAGGTAAGGTCCACATGCCCACGGTCAATGGTCTCCAGAAGTTATATTATATGCAGCCAGTCTGAAAGCAGAAACTGGAATCTGCCGATCAACAATGAGATACGACCCATTACGGTTGCGCCGAAGGCAGCACCGAAGCTGATCATAAGATACCAGATCCCGATGCGGGCCAGATTCCCGTATACCGGGCCACGATGCTCGGTCGAGAAAAAGAAGTAGAACAGACAGGCGACCGAACCAATAACCAGAACCAGGTTCGAGAAGCTCTGCATATAATCTCCGGCAACGGCCAACGGGCGAATAGCCTTGGCAACCTGCGGAATGAGAAACTGCTGCGTTGAATAAACGATGGCCAGACCGGTCGAAACACCCATAACGAATGATACGGTGAAACGGCTGATCCAGGCGTGAGACGCGCTCAAACGGAACATCATCAGGATTCCCAGCAGGCCGGGAATCAGCAATGAATATTCGGCCGGAGCCTGGGCTGCCGCGCCTGAAGCGAACATCGTCGGGAAAACCTTTGCCAGCAGATTCGGTTTGAGAACCTGATGGAAAGAAATCATCGAGAAGTAGTAACCCGCTGAAACGCCGACGAAGAGGTGCTCAGCGAAACGATAAAACGGATTGTCCTTTACCAGAAAACTGAAGCAGCACAGCGTGATGAATGCGCCGACCCAGGTTGAAATAGCTAATGTCGTCATAAACTTTTCTCCTTACGCTTTCTTCTTGGCTTTTCTCTGCTCAGCGATAAAAGCAAGGTTACCAATGATGATGAAAAGCATGATTACCAGATGCGAAACCGACTGAGGTGCCATACCTTCGCGGCCACGTCCCATGTAATCAACCAGCTTTTCATATTCGGCTGCTCCTGGCAGACCACCGGTCATACCAACCAGCTGGCCTGTCTGCAGATAGGTCACGAACCTCGGAATGTTTACCGAAGTACAACCTGCCGCCATCGGACGCCTATGATCGCCGGCAACGTTGATGAAAGCTTCGATACCACCAGTACCGGCAGTAAAGCTGACGATAATACCCACGTCGCTCATCGAGAATTTGCTGCCGTCCTTGTTCTGGAAAATCGGCATATCCTTGGTCGAATTGCCTTCACGGTCAGCCGGATAAGGACCCATAAAATCGCTCACCAGCGCTTTAACGTGAATTACCGCGCCGGGTTTGTAACCGAGATTTACATAGTCACGCCCCTTGACCAGCTTGGCCGGAGCACCGGCAGCAAGCTTGCCTTCAGCCTTGAGCTGCTCATAAGTCTGTTCGTAGACCTGAGTAGCACTGGCAAGAGCGGCTTCGGCCATTTCCCCGCCGAGGGGCCAGTTACCGCCACACATCGGCTTGAGATTCTGACGAAACATGTGCAGCAGAATGGCAATCGCCGACGGCCCAAGTTCCGGTTCAGAAGCGGGATCGTAGTCAAACGACAGAAAGCATCTTTGGCCTTCCGGCAGTTTGCCGACAAATTCATGCAGACCTTTTACGGCCTTGCCCGGGAAAACCGGGAATTCCATTTTGAAAATCATCGGCAGGGCCACGCCCAGTGCCACAAAAAGGAATACCCAACGTCGATCGAGACTTTTAAGTTTGATAAAGATATCCATGGTATTCCTCCTTAGCCTTCCCCACCAAGGTGAGAACGCTCAACCCCGAGTATGATTTTCATCGATGCAGAAATGTAACCGAGCATGGCGCCGATAAGAATCGCACTCTGTGCCGCTGAACTCGGGTAAGAGATGATCCATTCCTTGATCGAGGCGATGTCGATATATTTACCGATGCCGGGAATCAGGTTCAGATAGGAGGTAATCATGTTGCCGATCGGCACGTTGCCAAGCATAACGATGAAGGCTGCACCCATCAACAGACCGGCTTCCTTGGACTTGATGCGGAAAGCGCGGAAAGAGGCCGAAGCCACGAAGAAAGCCAGCAACGAGAACATGATTGCCTGCGCGTTTTTGAACACGCCGACGAAGAGCACCTGTTGCGCACAGAAGATCCAGGCCATCATGCTGCCTTTGAGCTTGCCGTAATTGGCTTTGAATTTTTTGCCGGCGGCATCGGTGACCATGATTTCCTGAACGCCGTCTTTGCCGTCTTTGCCGTCTTTAACTTCGGCAATGGTCACGAACTGCGAAGACATATTG
>CAZTHA010000302.1:0-2214 GCA_964613435.1 uncultured bacterium | reverse complement strand
GCCGTCTTTGCCGTCTTTAACTTCGGCAATGGTCACGAACTGCGAAGACATATTGTTGTCGGAAAACAGCCAGTAGGTTTCACCGGTTGCTACCGGCTTGTCAAACATCGGCCAGCTGCCTGAAAGAAAACCGAGTGCCGACATGGTCAAAAAGCCGATTACCAGGGCCATACTGTAACCATAGCCATCTGCTTTTCTTGAAATTTTGCTCAGGTTGATGTTCAAAAGGCTGATTGCCCCAAGAACCATGGTGAACGACATGATGATCTGAATCCATTTCGGAAAAGTATCTTCAAGCGATTTGATGCCGGGAAAAGCCGGGCCGCTGAAGAAGGCCAGAATCATGATGATACCGGTACAAAAAGTTATAATCAGTGGTAGTGTTCTTTTTACGAATAGCATTGTGTCGACCTCACTTAAACAGCTTCATGTAGCTGTCGGCTATCGAAGCTATTCCATGTTCAGCGCCGAATTCGGTTTGCGCGATTGAAATGAGCACTGTGCCGACAATGATGAAAGCAATAATGATAATTTTGCTGATATCCTGACCTTTTAGCGAACCGACTTCTTTCGGATTCTTGGAAAGATAGGCCGAGGCAGCAAAAAGTTCTTCGCCGATAAGTGTGTAGTCACAAGCGGCAACGAAAAACGGAATCTGGGAAGGTTCGGCGGTACCGGCGATCTGAATTGCGCCGATCGAGTTACCGGTTTCAGCCAGAATCAGTGATTCGGCGTAGAAGGTGCCGAGATAAAAACATGCGGCCGGTTTATCGCGCATCATGATCCCACCAACACCGGCGACGTAACCAAACTGGTCATCGGTCAGGTAGTTGATTCGGTCGGGTCTGAAAGCATCCGGGCGACCTTTTTCAAGGTATGCCTGCTTGACGATTTCCTGGGCGACTGACATGACAAAAGAACGAGTCATCGGCGCATAAAGCGGAGTATCATATTCGGCGGTTTTCTTGGCAACATGACCGAGAATGGTTACCCCAGCGATGGTCTGGATGTCATCCATGTCCATGATTCCGGGAATGTAAAGCACGCCGCGGCCCATTTCTGTTGCGCGACCAACTGCGTCTTCAAGAGCCGACAGACCGCTGATTCTTCTGATAAAAAGTTCTTTACCGCGCTGGGCATGGAAAGTGAAGTAAGAAACGAAGCCGAGCAGACAAACGATGATAACCAGAACATTGAGACGATCGACATCAACGAATCTGGCCAGTCCGGTTTTTTCTTCTTTCTTCTTGCCTTCAGCAGCCGCCGGAACTGTTGCACTGGCAGCAGCCGCGGGTTTCTCTTCACTTTTGCTCAAATCGGCAGCCGGAGCAGCAGCCGGAGCTTCGTCAGCAGAAGCCTGAGCCTGATCAGCAGTTGCCGGAGCTTCCTGACCGTCGCCGGCAGGTTCAGCAGCCGGAGTTACCGGCTCAGCAACGACAGTTTCCACTGGCGCAACAACATCGGCTGTTTCAGCAACCTTTTCAGAAGCACTTTCGTCAGCCTGCTCCATGGTCGGTTCACTTGCTGCAACCGGTTCTTCGTCGGCAACGGCCGGAGCGAATGCCGGTTCTGAGTCCGGCTCTTCAGGAGCAATTGCAGCTGCCGGTGGTTCGGCACTGTCTGCTACGGGTGTTTCTGAAACGGCAGTCGGTTCAGACTGCTCTGTAGCGGCAGCAGGAATTTCTTCCTGTTGCGCCACCAGGGACAAAGCTGATACCAAACACAGGATTATCGCCAGAATCGGCAATAGCTTCCTGGGCGGTCGCCAAGTAACGCTCATGGAATGACCTCCACAATGACAAAATTGGATTTACAAGCTTCCGATTATAACTGAGCCAAAACTCTAAGTCAACGAAACTCTGTACCCTTTTCTACTGAGAAGACTGTATCGCTACAGGAAAATGCCGAGCCAATCGGGCAGCGCCTCAAAATCCGTTTTTTTTGAAAACGGCAAAATTTGAATCCCGCAAAATTTTCAGCGAGCCTTCCAGCAGAAAACACGGTGGCCGAAATGAATCTCTCTTGCCGGCGGTATTTGCGAACATTCTTCTCCGGCCTGGGCACATACTTTTCGATAGCAACAGCCGGGCAGGTTTACATCAGCGTTCTTTGCCGGAACCGACTTCACATCGATAGCGGCTCCCTCGCGTAAAAATCTCGCTGAGGCAAGCAAATCACGGGTATACGGATGAGCTGCGTCGGTTAACAGACAAT
>CAZTHA010000301.1:0-5405 GCA_964613435.1 uncultured bacterium | reverse complement strand
TTCAAAAAATTGATCGAGAACAAACAGCTTATCGTGGTGCCGCCTGATCAAGAGGTCATCAAGGTGGCTCAGCCGGCCAGATCAGATGACCGGCCGCCTTTGCTCGATGATGGTGGGGATGTCGATCTCGATACTATCGTTCCACAGGAAGAGTTTCTCGACCTTGATGAAACGGGGGATTACTGATGAAAAAAATTGTTGTCCTGCTGGTGCTGCTGGCATTGGTTGGCCCGGCCATTCAGGCCCAGAAGCTGCTGATACCAATGGATGACACGCAAAATGACCATCTGCGTGCCTATGGCGTGACTTATTGGATTCTCGACAAAACCGGTACCGACGTTGAATGGTTGCTGAACTTTCGCGGCGGCGCGTTTCTCGCTGACGACCTTCCCGAAATAAGAAATCAGGCCCGTGAGGCCGGGGTAAATCTTGAAGCGGTGTCTGCCGCACAGGTAGAGCAGATTTACAGCGTTATCGAAGAAGAGAACATGGAGCGGGTGCTGCTTGAAAAAGCGCCGAAAGTGGCGGTTTACTCGCCGGATTACGCCGAACCATGGGATGACGCGGTAACTCTGGTGCTCAACTATGCCAAGATTCCCTTTGAAAAGTTTTACGACAAAGAGGTCATTACCGGCGAAATCAGCAAGTTCGACTGGATTCACCTGCATCACGAAGATTTCACCGGCCAGTTCGGCAAATTTTACAGCTCGTTTCGGTTCGCCGACTGGTATCGCAAGCAGGTTACCCGCGCCCAGCTCGATGCCCAGAAATTTGGCTTCAAAAAGGTCAGTCAGCTTAAGTTGGCCGTGGCCCGTGGCATCAAGAAATTCGTGCTCGAAGGCGGCTTTCTCTTTGCCATGTGCTCGGCGGTAGACAGTCTCGATGTTGCTCTGGCTGCCAACGGCACCGACATCATTGCCGCTGAAATCGACGGTGACGGCATCGATCCGCTGGCGCAAAGCAAGCTAAATTTCGATGAAACCCTTGCTTTCAAAGATTTCAAGCTGATCACCGATCCGATGATTTACGAATTTTCCGATATCGATGTCTCGAATAACTACCGCGGCGACGCGGGCACGTTCAAACTTTTCGAATTTGCCGCCAAGGTCGACCCGATTCCGACCATGCTGACCCAGAATCATCGCAATGTCATCGAAGGTTTCTTCGGCCAGACCACTGCTTTTCGCAAGTCGTTGCTCAAGCCTTATGTTGTCGTTATGGGCGAAAACAACGACGGCGTTTCGGTAAAATATATCCGTGCCGACTACGGCAAAGGATTTTTCAGCTTCTATGGCGGGCATGACCCGGCTGATGTCAGTCACATCGTCGGCGAAGGGCCGACCCGCCTTGATCTGCACAAGAACAATCCCGGCTATCGCCTGATTTTGAACAATATTCTCTTTCCGGCGGCGAAAAAGAAAGAAAGAAAAACCTGAGCCAGGCTGATGATATCTATTTTTCTGCACCTGCTGCTGCTTGGTTACGGCACTGTGCACTTTCGCGGCTATCTGGCCGTGGTGCCGTTTCTGGCAATGACTGTCTGGGCAATGCTGACCATTGTCCTGATGTTTCGCACGATTCCGGATATCGTCGCCGGTTTTCAGCGGCAAAACCGCGTTCCTTCTTTTTTAACCGCCCAGGAAGTCTGGCAATGGAGCCTGGTTGCCTGGATTCTGGCTCTGCATTGTTTCGCTGACCCACTCGCCCTGCTCATGCCCGGCTGGCTGGAAAAAGCCCCGCAGCTGTTGCCGATGCTGTTGTCGACCTTTCTTTACATCTTTCTGGCCCGGCCGCTGCTTTACGAAGTTTACCGGCTGTTCATGCCGATTCTTGATGAAGAGCAGACGCCGGCAGACTTTTTTCGCGCCCGCATGACCATGCCGATTCTGTTTTTTCCGCCCCTGCTTTTCTGGACCGCCATCGAAGATCTGGCTTCTTTCGGTTCGGCCGTCGATGAGTTGCAGGATATTCGCCTGCTCGTCGCCGCGCCGGTCTTTTTCGTTTTTCTCTATCTGCTGGCACCGCGACTCTTCAATTGGGCCTGGCGTGCCGAACCCATGGCCGACGAAGAGTTGCGCGGCGAGATCACCCAATTGTGTGAGCGCGCCGAAACGCCGATTTCCGGGGTGAAAATCTGGGATACCTTCAGGGAACCGGTGCCTAATGCTGCAGTCGCCGGGCTTTCACACCGCTATCGATTTGTTTACATTACCAGCTATCTGCTCGAACTTTTCAGCCGCAGCCAGGTGCTCAGCGTCGTTGCCCATGAACTGGCACATCTGCGCCTGGGGCATGTTTTCAGTTACATGGTCTATTCTCTCGATTTGGTTCTCGCGTCGATAGCGGTTAAACTCGGACTGCTGATCTATGCTCCGGCCTGGGTCGGTGGTTCGGCCTTTCAGGATGCCGTCGAGATGCTGCTGTTTCTGGCGTTTTTTGCGCTGACCTTCACCGCGCTGGCCCGCGAATGTGAATATCAGGCCGACGCCTTCTCGGCGTCACTTACCGGCAGTGAAAGCTTTGCCGGTGGTCTTGAGACCCTGCAGCGCAATGTGTTGCCGCCGCCGAAATCAATTCCCGCATGGTTGCTTACTCACCCTGAAATTCAGGACCGGATTGACCGTGTCCGTTCATGGTGTGGTAATATCAATGAGCTGGTCGCCCGCAGTCGAAAAATACGGCTGAAACTGATGCTGATCGGTTGCTTGTGCATCATCGCCGCTTTCCCGGTAATCAAGCCGGTTTGGCAGATTGCGCGACTGGCAGAAACGGTTCAGGCAGAAAACCTGGCTCAAGCTGATGCTGTGCTTGGTTCTCTGCCCGACTGGCTGGTAGATCATCCGCTGGTGGTTCGCGAAGTTGGCAAACTGGCGATGATCAAAGGTCGATGGGATATTGCAATGTTGCAGGCGGCTCGCGCTACCTGGAATCTGAATTTCCGTAGTGATTTAGAGGAACTTCATCATGCGACTGCGCCAGAAGTTACTCTTTACTTCAAGTTCATGCAGTTTATGCTGCAGACGCTTGACCTCGGGTGAGTTCATGGCGTATCCCTGTTTAAGTAGTTTTTCGATCATGTCAAGACTGCGCTCAGTTAGTTCAGAATATTTCTGAATCTGGGCCATGACAATTTCTTCATCTTCCGGAGGAGCAATGGAAGAATTTAATGAACGCGTTTCTGTCATAGGCAAGTCTCCTGTCATACTCAAAATATGGCACTTCTGTTATCGGCAGGTTTTTCATTTTGCATTAGTACTGCTGCTTATCGTCTCGTCATCGTCATTGTCGGCTCAGGATGACAAGGTAACCCGCCTGCAGCTCGTTTCGGCAATTTATGAGCGCATCTACAACCGGCAGGTTACCGAGCTTGAAGCGATCAATACCGGGTTACTCGACGCCTATGAGGATGGCCGGTTCCATCTTGAGTGGCCGGTATCGCGGGGAATGGCCGCCGAGGCTTTTTATCGCCTGCACGTGCAGTCAGGCAACGCGGCCCGCCTGCCTCGCGCATTTGCCGACATCAGTCCGGAATCTTCCTTTAAAAAGGTGCTCGATGTGATTGGTGGCGCTTTTCTGCCGCAAAACAAGGGAAATTTCAACCCCAACCACATGCTGACGCGAAAGGATCTGTTTCGCGGCATTCAAGTGCTCATTGACAAAGGGGTGGTTAAGCAGGAAGACCGTTACGCCATGGATATCGAAATCATCAACCGGCCGGTTGCCACCATCGCTTCGGCAACCCGCAATCTCGAAGATCTGACGGCGATTCGCCCGGAGCTTGGCTTTGAACAACGCAGCTCCGACCCAGAAAAATTCAAGCGCCAGGCCTACAGCCGTTTTGATCGCGCCGATCGTCAGGTCGCCAACGAGCAGATGAATCCGCAGATCATGGCCAGTGTCGAAGACGCAACCGCTGCCATGGGCGATGTCGAAGAGATAATGAAAAATCTTGGCGGCTCGGTGCTCGAAATGACCAACACTTACCCAAGTAATCCCGACGATGAAGCTGTGCTGCGTTCGGGGCTGGCCAAGATCGAAGGCGTGCTCAAAACCATCGTTGATCGTTTTGAGTATTCTAAACTGCAGCTGAGCACGGTTATGCCCGTTAATCCTGACCAAATCAAAAAATGTGCCGATCTCGACATTAAACTGAGCGAAACGATCGAACAGGCTGAGGTTTTACGCCGCCGTATCTCCGCTCGACTTGCCGAACCGGTGAAAGGAAACGAACCATGAAAAAAAATCAGCTGCTGACTGTGCTTTTGGCATTTTTGCTGCTGCCTGTCTTTCCTGGCGCAGCTCAAAACCCGATCGTCAAGTATTTCTCGAAACTGCTCGACGAAAGTCGCGCTGAAATGGCCGTTGGCCAGATTTTACAGGATCAGTTCGTCGCCGAATTGAATTCAGAATTGAAGATCGAGCTCGATGAAAACCTGACCAGGCGCATTCGCAAACTGGCCGAAAATACTCCCAGGCCAGAGATGCAATACAATGTTTACGTTATCAACAGCGATATTGCCGATGAAATCGTTTTTCCGGGGGGTGGTGTGTATTTGACCTCGGGTTTGCTGCAGACGCTTGCTGCTGATGAGACTCAGCTTGATTTCATTCTCAGCCGCAATCTGATGCACCTGGTGCTGCGACATCCGATGAAGCTTCTGAAAAAAGAGGGGCTCTACGCCGGGCTTCTCAACCAGATCAAACTGCAACCGGAAAAACGGGATGCGGTCAAAATAAAGGAAATGATTCGTGATTATTTGCGCAATCAGGCGAAAATGGATCATCAGAAAGTTGATTTGCAGGGCATTCTTCTGCTTTCTTCTCCCGAAAAGGCAAGAAAATCAGCCATCGATCTGCTTAAAAAGTTTACCGGAAAACTTTGGCCGGTCTCGCCAATGGATACCGGAAATCTTCCGGCACGTATCGAAGCCCTTGAGAAATTGAAGCTACCGGAATAATATACTTGGTTACGTTTACTGCGCCTGATTTGTCAGGCCGGGATCAAGCCCGTCTGAACCCTGGGTAATGAAAAGGGTCATGAAGAGCTTGTGAAGCGTTGAGCGTTGAGCAAAATTTATGGTCACCGAGTCGTGTGAAGCTTCCGCGAAGCATGAACGAAGCGACCTTATAGAAAGAAAACAGATGCGGTCAGAGATTCTGGCGGGGAACCCGCGTGAGCTGGTGCGATATGCCGATGCCTGGAGCCGAAGGTCGGCTCTGGTTGCCATGCTTGCTGATCCGCAACCAACCGACCGGGAAATATTTGAAGAAATTCTCGCCGGCGAGGACACCACCTCATCATTACTGGCTTTTCTTGGCCTGAAAAAACTTTTGCCGGCGCCGGCACCGATGCGCAAAGCCTGGAAAAGCATTTTTGGTGAATCGGTCGAATTGCTTGTCCGAAG
>CAZTHA010000300.1:0-5418 GCA_964613435.1 uncultured bacterium | reverse complement strand
AAATTGATACATCGACTCCGGCCGGGCGCTTCTTTTTTCATGTTATGGCCAGTCTTGCACAAATGGAACGGGAACTGATCATAGAACGAACGCAAGCCGGCCTGGCAGCAGCTCGCCAAAAAGGAAGAATTGGTGGCAGGAAACGTTCCATGACAGATAGCAAAATTGAAGCAGCCAAAAAACTCTTTGAAGCTGGCGCTCTGCCAAAAGATATTGCCAGGAACCTTGGGGTCTCTGTTCCGACTCTTTATAGGTGGTTGCCTGCATCAGCCAGGCCCTGAAATAGATATTGGATATTGAAAAACCCTCTGGAATGTGTTTTAGTAAGAGTTACCACACCTTTACCTAACTCACCCAAAGGGTTTTCAATGAAAAATATATCATCTCCGCTCCTTCCTTTCAAGCTGACTTCAACTGACGATAAAATTACACCGAATGCCGGTCTGGGTTTATTTGGCGAATTCCTTTATTCTCAAGGTATTGCAGCACTTCTTGATGCGAATATTAATGGGTTTAAAAGCAACCACAGTTATAAACCCTCAGAATTTGTTGTTCCGCTGTTTTTAATGCTGCATGGCGGCGGTCGCTATCTCGAAGACATTCGCGAAATTGCCCGCGATGAGGCTCTTTTGAAACTTTTGGGAATCAACGCGGTTCCAAGCAGCAGCGCTATTGGTGATTGGCTTCGCTTCATTGGGGATGCGAAAAATGGCCTTGCAGGGCTTTCACGTTGTAATCAGGCGCTGATAAAAAGAGGCCTCAAAAAGTCTGGCGCCAAGGAATTTACTCTCGACACTGATGCGAGCCAGATCGTAGGCTGGAAATTTGAGGCAGCATTCACCTATAAAGGCGAAAAGGGCTACATGCCGATTATTGGCCATATTGCTGAAACAGGAATGGTCATTCATGATGAATTTCGCGACGGGAACATCAGCCCCGGCACCAGAAATCTTGAATTCATAAAACAATGTTTCGCCAAAATGCCCAATGGCAAGAAGATCAGGCACTTCAGAGCAGACAGTGCTACCTACCAGTCTGCTGTTTTCAACTGGTTGGAGCAAAAGAACATTGAATTCGCCATTGGTGGCCGCATGGATGCATCTGTGAAAACCATAATCAAGGAAACAGCCGAAAGCAAATGGCAAAGATACCAAGGGTCGTCGGGCATTCTGCGAGTAACCCATTGTATGGAAAACACCAACGTGGCCTTTGACCTGATAATCATTAGAAGGCCATATCAACCGGACCTTCTTGATTCTGAAGCCGATGACAGCCGACGTTATGTTCTTATCGCCACAAACAAAAAGGGGAAACCGGAAGATATAGTCGCCTGGTATAACCAGCGCGGTGAAGCAAGCGAAAATCGCATAAAAGAACTCAAAACTGGTTTTAACATGGAATATATGCCTTGTGGTACAACCAAGGCCAACGCTGTTTATTTCAGGATCGGCGTTCTGGCATACAATCTTTTCAAGCTGTTTAAAATGGTTGCTCTGCCAAAGGACTGGGCAAAACACACTGTTCAAACGCTGAGATGGAAGTTTTATCAGACGGCAGGCAAGGTCGTAATGCATGCGGGACAGTTATGGTTCAAGATTAAAACGGCCATCCTGCCATTCTTTGAGGAGGTGAGAATGCGAATCAGCAAGTTTGCGCTAACTTAGGCTGATTCGATACGTAAAAATTCAATGAAAAGGAGAATAAAACAGCTTTGTTGCGCACGGAAAAAGGTTAAGGCAGTAAAAATCAGAAAAATTTCCGGCGCAAAATAAAAAACAATCGGTTTTCCGTTCGACCTGGTTCAAAAAAATCCAATTTTCAGATTTTTCGGGACGTTCAACAGGCCGAAAACTCTAAAACCCACCCCACAAAAAATAGCAGCGCTATTTTTCGGACGGGGTACCATTGACGCTTTTTGTTTCGGTCATTAGAATTGACAAATAATCAAAGCAGGAGGGCCAGAAGTGAACTATCGCCTTAAAAATGCCTTTTTCGCGTTTCTTACCGCAGGTGCTCTTTTCTCCGGTGCTGCCTACGGCAGAGCTCCGGTAACCAATATTTCGGGTGACCAGAATCCCATCGACGGCGCACTGGTAATGATGCAGCCGGTTACGGTCGGCAAAGGCAATCTTATTGGCGGTTTCCTTGGCAAGACCCTCAATATTCCGAAACAGGTAAAAATCGATGACGTCGGCTATCTCGTGTTCGCTCTGGCAGCCGATGCCATTCAGGTAAACCCGGCCGATCCAAAGGGCTACCACGAAAAGTCTGTCAAACCCTACCTCACCGACAGCAAGGAAATGACCGATTCTCTCAAACTGAGAAGAACCGCCCGCCAGATCCGCTTTCAGGCTCTCAAAGGTGCGATCAGCAAAGCCGAAGGCCTGAATGAAGAACAGAAGAAACGGGTTCTCGAATTCCTTTCCCAGTCGGTCGGTTCACCGATGGTGGTAATGTCCAAGTCACCGCTGCCTTCTTTTATGCCGTCTCCCGGCCCGTGCATGATTCCGCTCGGCGCCGAAATGGTTGCTGACAAAACTGGTAATCGCCTCGGCATCGAAACTTCGATGATCTGCGTTCTCGACATCGAATCAGAAGGTAAAAAACTCTTCTCGGTCGATGATGCCCTTAAAAATGACACCCTCGACCTCGTCGTTGCCCATGAAAACGGTCACGCCATCATGTTCGACATGTATGGCAAGCTGTTTCAGAAGATTCAGCGCACCTCTTCGAACGGCCATGACGCCCCGATCATCACCGACGTGGGCCTTGCCTATGTCGAAGGCTGGGCAGAAGCTTTCGAAGCCGTTTATGGCCCTGCTAACCCCAAACTGGCCGAAAAAGACCGCACCAAATACAACATCTCTGAATTCCTGTATGCCCGCCAGGATCCGATCCGCCGCGACCGCTACGTCTGGGCCAGCAACGTCGGCAAGAAAACCGGCGTTCTCAAGAACGGCCTGCAGCTGATGTCGACCGAAGGCGTAATTGCCGGGCACATCTATGACATTCTCACCAGCCGCGCCATCAACGCCCCCTACGAAAA
The DNA here is from genome assembly GCA_964613435.1 of uncultured bacterium. Classification (GTDB taxonomy): domain Bacteria; phylum Muiribacteriota; class Ozemobacteria; order Ozemobacterales; family Ozemobacteraceae; genus DYKG01. The sequence continues at coordinate 2,372 of CAZTHA010000300.1, read as the reverse complement.
GTGCATTCAGACAATGCTGACCGCGCCGATGAACTTCATGGAATTCGTTCAGAACTACGTCAAGCTTTTCCCCGAAGACAAGAAGGTCATCTACCGCATCATGCTCGAAAACTCACATTATGTGACCATGCATGAAAATGCGGCCGAAAGCTACAAGAACTACTACGAATTCAAAGTCGCCTATACTCAGAAAAAGATCAGCAAAGAAGACTTCACCAAAGCCAAAGCCCAGTATAAAGCTTACACTGAAGGCCTGTTCGCCGAAGCGATGAAGAGCGACAACATCTTCGCCAACGTCGGCCCGCAGATGTGGTTTGCCGGCAAAATCAACCTGACCCAGATGAAAAAGGAAGCCGGCGCCGCCAAGAAATATCTCGCCACTGCTTTCGGCAAGAAAGATGAATTCTACGAATTCAGACTCGACCTGAACACCGCCACCGTCGAAATGTTCAGAATGATCGGTTTTGCTGAAGCCGATGCAGCCAAACTGGTTAAGGCCCGTGAAGAAAAAGGTTTCTTCAAAGGCAACCCGGTCAGCATCATCAAGAGCACTGTCGGCGACGAACGCTTTGCCAAATACAATGCCGTTCTCAACCTGACTCCCTATGACCACACCAAAGCCGATGCCATTGCTCAGTATAAAGAACAGTCACTCGCCCTGTGGCCTGAAGATATCGCCAAACTCGGCAGATAATTCATAACAGATCCAGCAGACAGGCCGTTCCGCAAGGAGCGGCCTGTTTTGTTTGCAGGCAGACCCGGTTACGTTTATAATCTCAAACATGCGAATACTTATCAATGCGGTTTCCGCAAGGGCCGGCGGCGGTGTTTCCTACCTGATCAACCTGCTGCAGTCGTTGCCACGCCTCTGCCCTGACGACCATTTTCTGGCCGCCATTCCCGACATCAGACTGCCGGTCGAAATCTCTACACTTGAGAATCTCACAATCAGGGTCATACCCGAGGCGTCAGGCAATGTTTTCAAACGCTATTTCTGGGCCAGGTCTTAGACTTGCATAAATTTCCATTTGGTGCTGTGACCCAGAATAACTTGCCGTCTAAAAACTGGTTTTAAACTACCTGGCGTGCCCTGTACGGAATCCAAAATGGTTTTCGGATATCTACCCTCTCTATTGGGAAAAATTTTCTTCCCTGGCTGTATTTTTGAAAAAGTGTTCTCAAAACACGGGAGTTTTAGCTTTCTTGTCTTTGAGTGTTTTCAAACATCAATAAAAAAACTGTTTTCCAACAACGATACTAAAAAGTCTGACTTGATAAGGGTTTTTAGAAAATAGTGTTCTCAAACTACAATAGCAGTGGTTTGTTTTTGCCGGCTGCTGTGTATTGGCAAAGCTCTTTGTTAATCATTGTTTTCGATCTTAACTGTTTTCCAATATCGGTAGTTTACAAAAAAACAGACAACCGAACCTTGAACCAGATCAACCAGGTTTGTTTACAAATTTTCTAAGTCCTCTAGTCGTAAGTTTATCTAAAGTACTATCTAAAATATATCCAACTAAAAAACCATGCCTGTAATTAACATCTGATCATCGTTTGCGGAAGTGTCACTGTTCTCAAACCCCGATAAAAGTGTTCTCAAACCCCGATAAAAGTGTTCTCAAACCCCGATAAAAGTGTTCTCAAACCCCGATAGTTTTACTTGCTTATTATCGGAAAAATCTAACTATGTTTTTTGTTTTGTAATCAGCGTCTTTTATGTTAGTATTTCCCGTTGTTAAAATATTGTTAAAAAATCGAGAGTTATATGGAACGTGAAAATGTTAAACAAAACATCAATTTTCTGGAATATCCTCTTTGGTTCCAAGACGAAGTTAGTGCTGCAAATGCAGAGCAAGGCATAGTTTGGAAAGATCGAGAAGGCTTTGTTTACAGAGCTGGTTATAAATCACCAGTTAAAACAGATGCAATTTTCTTGTTATATTTGCTGATGCAAAGTCAAATAAGTGGCTATGACCAAGAGCTTACATTAACTCGTTATCAAATTCTTAATGATTGCGGTTTAGATGTTAGTGCCAAGTCATATAGCCGTCTTGAAGATAGTTTAAAACGTTGGAAAATGGTTGGGGTTGAGTTTATTGGTAATTTCTATGATGGTAAAAGCTATTCTTCGATCAATTTCGGTATTATTGATTCCTGGAAGATTGATAAAGTAACAAAAAACCTTCATATAAGGTTTTCTCCTGAATTTTTAACAATGATGCTGGGAAAAGGCTTCTTCAAATATATCAACTTTGCTGAGTTCAAAAGACTACGGTCGCCACTCGCAACAAGATTGTATGAAATTCTCTGTAAATCTTTCCATGGTCGAGATACTTGGGAAATCAGTGCTGCCAAAATGGCTGAAAAGATTC
>CAZTHA010000299.1:0-5424 GCA_964613435.1 uncultured bacterium | reverse complement strand
ATGACAACATCAATGGAATTGTACGTACCAATGGTGATCTTTACATCAAGCAAGCCGGGGGCGGAGACAATAACGGATGGCCACGCTTTAATGCTCCGGTAATTATTGGAGGTCATGTCATATCTACTCCAGGGAATTATCCTTTGGATCAGGTCTTTCCGGCCGGCTTGACCGAAGAATGTCCTGGATCCGCCATACCCTCTGATAATCCTGCCAGAGAGTCAGGGATTCAGATCGGTAATGGCAATGGCGAGGATCACATTTTCTTGATCGAGGTAGAAGGGTCCAGCTACTCAGGTTGGCAGGGCGAACTCGGCACACCATATCGGGCACGAGCAATAGTGTATGATGAATACCCGCCAGCGGGAGACTCTCTGTTTGTCAACAATTTTACCCTGAGGGATACTTTGTGGACAGCTCTCCCGGGAGGGCCATGCAACGATCGTGAGTTCTTTGTGGATGGTGAACTATGGATCAAGGGAGAATTCAGCGGGAAACAAACCTGGACTTCCTCCGGCAAGCTCAAACTCATCGGGGATATCACACTTAGCAATACTGTCCCCGGCCAGGATCCAATCGACAACGACACTGACTTTGTGAATTTGCTATCTGAGAAGAGCATAGAATTAAAATATGGTTACAAAAACCCGGCAGACAGTGTCCGCATCCATCCGATGTGTGCCCCTGATAGTGAACCTCACTATATCTATGCCAATCTGTATGCAATCGGAGATGGACAAGGGAATAGCCTACAGGATGGAGTTTTTACCTATGAGTATCAGCATCCGCATCCCTCTACTCCAGCCGTTGAAGTAAATATGCAATATCCGGATGGGACTCAGGAAATGGTGCATTTTGATTGGTTCGATCTGCATCGCAGATACTATCCTCAAACTGCAGCTAATCCCTGGCCCAGTCCTGCTTTAGGCCAACAGCGGCTTGATCTGCCATGGTACAACCCTTTGTGGCCTGAAGCCAAGCCTTATCTGGAGCGTGGGACAATCAACTTATGGGGCAATATTTACCAAAGAAGACGTGGTTTTATGCATCGCTCGCATAACGATAGCGAGTACCCCAGTAACAGCGGTGTATGGAATATAGAGATAGACAGATGTGGCTATCCCACCAATCCTGTGCTCATCTTGGATCCTGTTTTTGGTGACCAACTGGGCTTAATATCACGCAACTTTCCCGGGGCCGCCGGTAGTGGTACCGGTTATAAAAAAGCATATTATCCTGATCTTAGAACCCATTTCTATCTGGAGCCTGATGATTTCTTTGCCCGAGTATGGCAATATGGAATACAAATCAGTAAAGAAACTGTACCTCACTACCCATTTGAAAACATTGGTAAAGCGGTATTCAATGAAGCCGTCCAAAGCAAAAGCATGGATGCAAGAGGTGGTCATTATGCTTACGCCGCCAACGACGTCTTGCTCTATGATGATGGGGTAAATCCTGGTATTGATCTCAGCGAATTAACCCGAGATCAGGGACTGATCGTGAATGTGCAGCTCAGCCCGGAGAATCATCCTGTGCTGCATCAGTACCGCAAGCTGGATACCGGAGAGGCCTTTACTGTGATCACGGAGATTGATCCGGATAATACTCAAGTCATCTCCTCTTTTAGCTATCCGAGTGCCCCTGTGAGAATGCCGGAAGCCTTTTGTATCATGCCCAATGGCCGGCGCATCCTGGCCCGATATCAGGGGGGCATGCAAGTGCTCAATGAGATTCTACCCGATGGCACGCTGCTGGAACTGGATACCTGGCTTCTGGTCGCTGATGTGAGCCTGTCCAATAGCCGTTTGCACCTGAAACCCGCGAGCAATAGCACCCTGGATATCTTCCTCTGGCTAAACACCAGCGAGCTTGAGATCGACGGTTGGGGGGACATCACTCATCTCAGAAAACAGCTTCCAGTTTCGAACGAGGATCCACTAACTCCTCCCATCACTAAGGCACAGCTCACGGCCTATCCCAATCCCGCCAGGCAGGCTCTTAACATCGATATGAAGCTGCCGGCACATCAGGAACATCAGATCGAGATCTTTAATATCCGGGGACAGAAAGTGCGCGGATTCAAAGCCCCAGGTAGTAAATCCTCCGCAGACTTCAGCTATGAATGGGATCTCAAAGACGAAAAACATAAGGCAGTATCCTGTGGTGTCTATATCATGCGCCTCAAAGTAGATGGTAAAGTAAGCCTAAGCAGAAGAATAACAGTGCAATAGATTGTTTGGGGGCTGTTCGCATCTGAAGAGCAGCGTGGAACAGCCCCGCCTTTCTTAGGTACAAACTGATACCGCCCTTATTGATATACGGTCATGACTAATAAAGGCTTTGATATTAAGAATATTGGATTTATCTTGTAACCTATAGATTTATGGTTTGGAAGAACTGTAGAAGCCTAAACTGTTCAGTTCAACAGGCACATATACCTGTTGATCAGCAATACTCCACCTCAGTGGCTTTGACTGATATATACTCCCCTATTGAAGCATTATGCGGCACTCTAATGCGCAGAAAGTGATCACTAAGCACTTCGTTCCCAGCTTCTACCACTCCGCATAAATCCGGATTCAGTCTCATTAAGAGTTTTTGGTAGTCCTGCTTCTTCTGCGTGCTAAGGGCAGTAAGGATCCCCGCCCGGCGTGTTTTTTCCTTGTTGGGCACCTGCTGCGGCATCGTATCAGCTTTAGTGCCTTTTCGTCGAGAATAGGAAAACACATGTAGATAAGCTATTGGCATGCTTTTCAGGAAGGTAAGTCCTTCTGCAAATAGTTCTTCGCTCTCGGTGGGGAAGCCGGTGATTACATCAAATCCGATCGCGGCATCGGGAAATGCCCGCAAGATATCCGAGGTAAGATTCTTGATCAAAGCTGTATCATAATGTCTGCCCATCCGTTGCAAGATGGTATCCGACGCACTTTGCAACGGGATATGAAAGTGAGGGCACAGCTTGGGGATATCCTTTAATCCGGCAAACATCTTGGGATAAAGCAGTTGGGGCTCAATCGAGGAGATGCGGATCAATTTCAATTCTTCAATCTCACTCATGGCTTTAACTACATCCACCAGATCCCGTCCTTGATCCCGATACAGACCAAGGTTTACCCCACCCAAGACGATTTCTTTGAACCCGGATTGGCAAAAGAGTTCAGCCTGGGCTATCACATCTTCAAACTTGGCACTACGACTGTGTCCACGACCATAGGGCACAGCGCAATAGGCACAATAGAAATCACAGCCATCTTGGATCTTATGGAAGGCACGGGTATGGCTGAGCATATTTGTAACCGGACGGTAAACAAAATCTTCAGCCTCCATGATATCCTGCCAGGCTCGTTCATGACCTTGCAAGATCTGCGCTATATCCAGTTTGTTTTGATTATCCACGATGCAGTCGATATCGCCCAGGGCGGCGATTTCTTCTTTAGACCTTTGGGCAAAGCAGCCGGTTACCACAATCTTGATCAGGGGATTCAGCTCTTTCTTCGCCAGTGCTTTACGGATCAGATTGCGGCTTTTGTAATCCGCGCGATTGGTAACGGTACAACTATTTATGATATAGATATCTGCTTCACTATCAAAATCCACTGCTACAGCATCCTTGAAGCTCTCAAAGATTGAGGCAGATTCAAAGAAATTGGTCTTACAGCCCAATGTGCCAATGGCTATCCGGGCTTGGGGATGCAGCAGGTAGCGCTCAATAGCCCGGGGATACAGATAATGCTCCATGGAAAGCACTTTCTGGGCAATTTCGTCCGGGGATGCGCAATCCGAAATGTCAATGCTCCTTTGGGCGATAATCCTGCCGTGATCGTAGATCGGATCGACAAGATGAATCGTAGCTCCGGAGCGCTTCTCACCTGCGGCAAACACAGCTTCATGCACATTTGAGCCATACATCCCTGCTCCCCCATAACGAGGCAGCAGGGCAGGATGGATATTCAGGATCGGGATGCCGCAAGTATTGATAAACTCTTGGGAGAGCAGTTTCATGAAGCCACAAAGTGCCACCAGCTCAATCTGCTGATCACGGATGATCTTCAGGACAGCGTATTCAAAAAAGGTCATATCTTTTGCCGGAATCACCGTGGCAGGAATACCTTCGGCTTCACAAGCCAGAATAGCTGGAGCTTTGGTACTGCTGAATATGGCATTTTGGATGCACACAGGAAGCTTTGCATCAGCAAAATAGTGATGTATAGCCAGCAGGTTTGATCCCCTGGAATAACCACTGCTGAGAGTAATTATTCTTCGAACTTCAGATGCAGTTCTTTCCACTGTCCATCGTCCACTTCTCCCGGAGCCTGATTCATTAAATCCGTAGCTCTGAGGGTTTTGGGAAAGGCTATCACGTCGCGGATGGATTCTGCCTGAGTAAGGATCATTATCAAGCGATCCAGACCAGGAGCGATTCCTCCATGCGGGGGTGTGCCGTATTTCAAGGCATCCAGGAAGAAGCCGAAACGCTGTTTCAGATCAGCTTCTTCAAAGCCCAGAACGTCAAAAATCTTCTTTTGGATATCGTAGCGATGGCAACGGATACTGCCACTGGATAATTCCATACCGTTGCACACCATATCATAGAGTTGACCCTGGATCTGCCCAATCTTGTGGGGATCATCAAAATAAGCCATATGTTCCTCCTTGGGCAGGGTGAACATGTGGTGTGCGGGCTCCCAACGGGCATTTTCCTTGTCCCAATTGAAAAGCGGAAAATCCGTAATCCAGCAGAAGGCGAAAGCCATGGGATCATAGAGCTTAAGCTGCGCACCAAGCTGATTGCGTAGTCCCGCCAGCACCTTGCAGGTGGTATCCCATTCGTCGGCAACTATGGCCACAAGATCGCCGGCTTGGGCTGCAGTAGCCTCAATAATGTCCTTTATCTCTATTTCGTTTAAGAATTTGCTAATCCCGGATTCCAAGATCCCGTCACCTACTTTGGCAAAAGCGACGCCCTTGCCACCCAGGTGCTTGGCCAGATTCACCAGTTCATCCTGCTGCTTGCGGGAAAACTCAGCCCCGCCCGGAATGGCGATAGCTTTGATGCTGCCGCCACTTTCCAGACAGCTTTTGAAAACCTGAAATTCGCTGTGGCTCAAGATATCACTGAGATCAGTGAGTTCGAGGGCAAAGCGCAGATCAGGTTTATCACAGCCAAATCGGTTCATGGCTTCAGCATAGCTAAGCCGAGGAAAGGGAGTGGGTAAATCCTTAGCCAGGATTTCCTTGAAAATAGTGGCCATCAAACGTTCCAAAAGATCAAAGATCTGCTCCTGATTGGCAAAGGAAAGCTCGATATCCAATTGCGTAAATTCAGGCTGACGGTCAGCACGGAGATCTTCATCGCGAAAGCATCTGGCAATCTGATAATAGCGGTCAAAGCCGGAAATCATCAAGAGCTGCTTAAAGATC
>CAZTHA010000298.1:0-5439 GCA_964613435.1 uncultured bacterium | reverse complement strand
TGCCCGCATCCGAGCCGGTGGCCTCCTTGGTGAGGGCGGCGGCCTTCTCGGCCGCCGCCACCCGCAAGGGCACCCGACCGATCCCGGTAATGGTAATCGTGACCGGTTCGAGGGGAACCTGCGAACCCGTCGATTCAGGGCGCTGCCCGACCATACAATTGAGTCGACAGGTGCCCGAACTTGCACTCAAGCTCAACCATGGGGCAGAACCAGAAATGCTGATGCTGGCATCTCCGGCCGGAACAAGCGCTCCACCCTCTTCGGATTTCCAGACCGCGACAAGCAGCTCTCCTGGTGCTTCCGGGCTAACCTGAAGATGGTGACTACTAACCTGAAGCACGTAAGTGGTGACGCTGGTGGCGGCATCGACGGCCCCGGCCCCGATAGCCGCGCCGACCGAAGGCGGAACGCCAGCCTTCATAAGTTCAGCCGAGCCGGGAGCCTTGACCCAGGAAACGATCTGTTTGGTCAAAGGATCATTTGAATTTACGTTTTCCCACCAGCCCTTGTCATGGGCATGGGCTGCCTGATCGCACAAGAAATACATCAGCCCGCCGACGGCGAGGATATTGAAAAACATTGTCGCCCGACCAGACACCGGCAGAGCTTTCCCCGGACGGGTAACAACCAGAAAAACCGTATAAATGGCCAGGCCCCAGCCGACATAAGGGCCATATTGCCAGACCGAATTGGCGAACATGCCGCATGACAGACCGAGAAACAAAACCTGCGACAGACCGGCGAACCCGACATTGCGAAAAATCCTGGTTTTGAGAGCCGCGCCAGCCGCATGGCATATCCGGGCGAGGACGCTGGCAAAGGCAAGCGGCACCATCGAACCAACCGCGCCGAGACTGAGAAAGCTGAGCATGTTCTGGGATTGATGGGGCAATTTGTCGCTGAAATAGTTGGCGATGAATATGCCAAGTGCGAGTCCGGCAAGATTTACCCCGAGATGTGGACTACAGTTATTACAAACCTGGCGTGGCAGCGACAAAATACGGGTAAGCCCGCCAAAGAGGCCGCGACTGCGAAAGCCGCGTCAGGCCATGAGCAGCAGCGCCCCGCCGAGGGTCCAGCCCGCGGTCGCCGGCACTTCGTTACGTTTTATAGCGATATTACTGCCGACCTTGAAGTTGCCGACGGTGTAATTTATGAACCAGGGCAACTCCCCACTGAAAATCGTCGAATTATAGCTGCGCAACTGTGAAAACATGCTGCTGATATTGGAATCTTTATCGTAGCCGTTGTTGCCGACCGCAATCAGGAATGTATGCAACAAAAAAGCCATTATGGCAACGGTTATCATAACGCGCAGGCGGCCGAAGAGGCTGCCAAAAATCATGCGCAGCAGACTGCCCCAGGCTATGCTGATCATTCCGGGCAGTTCGGCGGCACTGGCAACTTGACCGCCTGCATCCGAGGCACTACCGGGTTGATAACGTTTTTCAACTTTTGCCGGCAACCATTCGTTACCGGTCCAGAGCAGCCAATCGCCCGATTCGGGGTCAATCTGCCACCAGTTACCCTGCTCATCTTCGCAGCGAAGCTGATTCACTTCTTCGATGAATTTGTTCTCATCAATTTTGCCCATACTGCGGGATCGCCGCAGCGACTGGTATTTCTGGCGAAGTTGCTGAAACATCTTGTTTTTTTGCCCTCTCGCAAGCCTTGATTCAAGCCATTATAGCTATAATAAAACTAGCCTGCAAGGCGTTTTTTCGTAATACCTGCTGTCGCACAAAAACCGGAAAGTACGGGCGCAAGATCTTGTGCCCTTTCAATAATGCGTTGTTCGACGCTTAGGATCCTTAATGCCAGCTTTTCAGAACCGACGCTGCGATGCGGGTTAAACCGAGCTCCTGCCCAAGCCAGAGATTGCCATCAGGGTCTTCGAGCATACACATTACTTCATCGCCAATAAGCCCATCGGCCATGGTAATGATTTTCTTGTCACCACTGTCAGAAATTCGTGTCAGGCCGTCGAGCTCAGAGCCAACCCAGATTACGCCGGCGCGGTCCTGAAGCAGAGATCGTCCCTTGTTGCCGGCAAGACCGGTGTCCTGGGTGAGAATTTGTTTTTCACTCAGGTCATTAACTCGCCAGCCAGGAAAAATCGTAACGCCGCCTTTGTCATAAAACCCGGTGCCAATCCAGAGCCGACCCGATCGGTCTTCCATCATCGCTGTAACATGTGGGTGCGCCAATAAATTATCAGTGGAATAAAAGGTCTTTTTTTCGGCAAACCAGCGCACCAGGCCACCCTTGGGCGAGGTTGAGGTGCCAAACCAGATTCCGCCCTCGGAATCAGCGAAAATCGTGCGAATTCTTTCTGAAGGCAGCCCGTCTTCAACAAAGAACTTCTGCCAACGGCCACCAGGGTCACGTTTGGCCGCCCCACGCCAGGTACCAACCCAGATTTCACCGGAGGGCTCGGCACACAGCGACAACACCTTGGGATCAGGCAAGTTTGCAGTATGATCGAACCACTGCCCATCTGCCCGCATTGAGCAAAGTCCGGCTTCGTGCCCTATCCAGACAGTATCTGAAGCATCGACAACCATTGCTTCGATGCGCACGAGGTTGAAACCCGGAAGCGCAGTTACTCGGGCTGGCTCGGCCGGTTTGCGCCAATCCATTTCCCAGAGACCGGAAAGACCGCCTATCAAAATTTTATCACCGACGCGCACCAGCCCACGAATCTGGTCTTTATGGCAAAAATGCCGCCATCCCGCCGGCAGGGGTCGCTCTGGTTCAATCGTTCTTGAAGCCGGCCAGAGCAACCAGACGATCAAAATCACCAGAATAACCGGCAGGATTTTTTTCATAACAGGAGCAATATTGGCTAAGCTTTGGCGGTGCCGGCGATTACTTTCATGCGCACGTCGGCAAATTTAAGCAAATCGCCCTTGTGAATTGCCGCTTTGCCGGAAATCTGGACCATATTAACAAAAGTGCCGTTTGAACTGTTGAGATCTTCAACGTAAGACTGCTCACCCTCGACAATGATCTGCGCATGCTTGCGACTGGCCCGATCGCCCTCGAGACGGTAATGACATTCCGGGCTTCGGCCGAGCAAAAAGGGGTTAGCATCACAGCTGATGCGGGTACCGCGCTCAGTTTCAAGAATAACCTTCATACAACATCCTTTCAAATTTCAATCAAATATATTTTTCGAATCCTCTTACCCGGCATTTGCCGAATAATTCAAGATATTTTTCCATCATCAGCTCCCAGCTCGCCTTGTCGACAATGCGCTGACGCCCCTGCCGCCCCATTTCGTGAACGGCCTCGACCGGCAAGGCAAGGGCTCTACTGAGAACCTGACGCAACGAAGCTTCGTTGCGATGCTCAAAAAACCAGCCTTCGACGCCATCGCGATACATCTCCTTCATGCCGCCGGTATAAGGCACGACCGGGGCAACCCCCGAAGCCATGGCCTCAAGCGCAACGTAAGCGTAGGTTTCATGGGAGGTTACCGCGAATGCAAAAAGATCCAGCGCCGAGTAAACCGTTTCGACATCATTGCGGAAAGGCAGAACGTGAAAGCGCTCGGCTGCCCCGATAGAACTGGCAACCGCCTTGAGTTCATCGATGTAACCCTGCCGATACTCGCGGCCAATGTAAAGCAGATGCACATCCTTGCGCTGATTCGCCGGCCCCTGAGCATCGAAAAGACTGCGCAAAAGAATCTCTGAGCCTTTTTCCGGATGAATGCGCCCGGAACTGCCGATCAAAAAATCCTTTTCGCCAATCCCAAGTTCATCACGCAATTGCTGACGCCTTTGCCGATCGGGACGATATCGCCCGGTATCGACCCCACTTTTTATGCAGACGACCTTTTCGGGCGCAATCGCCCAATACTGCCGGATTTTATTGGCGACATGGTCGGCGTTGGGAACGACCGCGGCCAGATGCTTGAACAAGCGACGGTGCAAAGGATCGTTTCGATGATAGTTGCCCGCGCCGATACGGTAAAAGAGAAAAACCGGAACCCGGATTCCGGTCAGCAACTGAGCGAGATGCAAAGGGTACATCAGTTGCGAACGAAAGGCGACCACCGCAGCCGGTCTTTTATCGCGCAACATTCGGATACAGGCCGGCAAACTCCAGGGTTCATATTTTTGAACCACCGGGAATGAATACTGCTCGATGCCTCTGGCTTCACATTGCCCGGCGATCAGCGTATCGTCGGGGGAAGCGACCAGCGCCGCCAGACCTCGAACCTGCAGGTCGGCGGCAAATCTGATTCCGAACAATTCAAGCCCGGAACAGCTTTCGTAAGGCAGCAGCATTATCACCGGCCCGGCGGTCATTATTTCAATCCTGCCGCGCTCATTGCCGCCATGGCTTCAAGGCCGATGGTAAGCATTCTGGCTTTTCCTGTGGTGACCTTTTCACCGTGCGGATCGTAGTTTCCTTCATCCCATTTAAGCGGGTTGCCATCGACGGTAGCAATGGCACCGGCACGGATGCCACGTAAAGATGCGATAACGAAAAGCGCCGAACATTCCATTTCGACGCCTGGAACTCCGGCCTTGCTGTAAAGCTCGAGGGAAGTGTTGAGTACGCCCGGATAAAAAACGTCTGAGGTAAGCATAATGCCACGCTTGTATGGAGCCTTAAGATCGATACAGGCTTTTTCAATAGCCAGACAGACTTCGGCATCGGAAATGGCCGGATATCCAATTGGCACGAGCAAAGGGGTAACGCCATCTTCACGAACTGCACCCGAGGCAATAATGTGGTCGCCCTGCTGCATATCGTCGCGCAGGGTTCCGCAGGTGCCGACGCGCATGATTACACGGGCACCGATCTTGATCAGCTCTTCAAAGCAGATCGAGGCACCGGCTGAACCGACTCCATGCGAAGTTATTGTAACTTTCTGACCTTTGTAAACCCCGAGAAAAGTTCGATATTCGCGATTATAGGCGAGTTCTTCATAGGATTCACAAAGTTTGGCAATCTTCTCGGCACGGGCCGGGTCGCCGCAAACGATGACGTAGGGCGAAATATCGCCTTCTTTTAGCTTCAGATGAGGTTGCATTTTATCTCTCCAATTTTAATTTTCGTTCAGATAATACTTAATCCGGGTAGAACTGGTCAACTGTCAAAAACTTCAATCAGGGCAAACGCATTAAATTAATGGATTAGGATTCTGCGCCCGGAAACTGCTCATTTTTTGCTCAGCCCGGCAAACCGACCGGGCCACGATCGGCCATTTCCCTCTGCCAGAAAGGGTTTTGGCAATATGGCATGCAAAATGCATAATAATAAACGAATTCTCAAGAAAGGAGGAGTGTTTATGATGGACCTGAGCATACTGGTTTTCTTTCAGCGTTGGCTGATTGAAAATAAGCACGAGCAAAAGCATTACAGACACGAGCGCATCAGCGAGGGCGACCTGCACCGGCACCCTCCTGACACCAGATTTGAATG
>CAZTHA010000297.1:0-5469 GCA_964613435.1 uncultured bacterium | reverse complement strand
CAGATAACACTGTTTTATCTCAAAAAAGCTGCAACACTGCAACAGCTGATCCAATAAATATTATAGAGGCAATTGAGCAGAAATTCCTCGAAAATTCCTGCAACACTATATCCAAAGGTCCAGAACCAAGAATTCTTAACCGGTTCCAGATGGTAAACACATCTCCTTCGGGCAGTATTGTAACCTATCTATCCACTGAGGAGGGCGCTACACTTGTTTCAGCTCTTGGGACAGCTAAAGAAGCCCAACTCTGCCTTTTATACAGCAAAGACAATCAAAAGCCGGAAATCTTGGTAGCAACAATGGCTGACGCTATCATCACCGCAGAGCTATCTGCTCCTGATCAGGAACTTAAATCGCTGCTGTCTGCGTTAGCAGAAAAATTCGTTTATGTCCATGACTTCCAGGCAACATACCTGCCGCTGGTAAAACGCTTTGGCACGTGGGTTCTGCCGCGAAAGCACAAGTCTACAAAAGTCACTGCAACGTTGCTTAGTATCGCATTGCATGGCACCTCCAGGGACGAGAGCTTTCTATCCCAGAATTATCTTGTCAGAACATACCTTCGCAAGTCGCAGGTTCCTGAAGAGCTTCTGCTTCCACCGTATGACCCTCTAGATGAGGCAATAAAGAATGCAATGATTTTGCCGTATCTTTCCAGGTTTTTATCCGCTGAGGTTCATCGGATCAATGGAAATACTGACGCTCTCGATATTGAAAATACGTTCATTGCTGAAGCAGTGAGGATGGCTGCTGCCGGTGTTCCCGTCAACTTTGAATATCTGCGGCAGGAACGAGAGGAGCTGCAGGCTAAATTCACCGAGCTGGAAATGAAGCTGGCCGAAGGGCAAGGTAACATCTCCGCTTTCGAGGCAAAAATGGCCGGTCTCAAGCGCAGAGAGCTGCATAGGTTACAGTTTCTTCAGAAATATTCAGATTCCCCAGAAGGAAGAATTCACCCAACCATAAATGCAATTTCCTGTCCCATAGGCAGGACCTCAACAGAAAACCCCAACATCCAAGGAATACTGCGTATTTACCAGAAAACATTTTATAAGGCACCTGAAGGCCGAGCAATAATCAAAACCGACATTCCCGCTTCTCAAATCAGGTTTGCTGCTGCAGCAATCAATGAAAAGATGTTGATCAAGGCTTTTAATGACGGCAAAGATCCGCATCTTATCACAGCTATGAGTATTTTCGGTAAAGAAGCTGAAGACATCACTGATGAAGAACGTCAGATCGGTAAAGCTGCCAACTTTCAGATGTTCTATGGCGTCGGCGTGGCTGAACTGAAAAAACAGCTTGAGGAAGCAACCGGCAAATTACTTACAGACAACTGGATAAGGCAACTAATCAAGGCATTCCTCAATTCCTATCCAGATTTCAATAAATACCAGTTAACCATGAAAAAACTTGCGAAGAAGGGCGGTCAGCATGGATTTCTGGTTGAAACTCTGTCAGGCAAAAAAATGCGGGTTTTTGAATACACCAAGGGCCTAAATTACCCCATTTCCGGCACTGAAGCAGAGATCATGAAGATTGCAGTCAATTCCTTTTCGTATGAATGCCGCGAGCAGGGCCTGGATGCGCAAATCATCAACTTTGTTCATGATTCCATCGTGGTCGAATGCGCCATCGAAGATAAGGAGAAAGCCGCAAGATTACTGAAGGAGACAACCCAGCAAGTCTTAAAACAGGCAATAAAAGTCTTTACAACAGAAGTGGACATTGAGACTGTTACCGAAACTCCATTCCAACAGTCAGTGTCAGACCATAACATCACAGAATAGGAGCAGTAAATATGCAAAACAATCAAATCCAGGGTGAAACCCAATTCCGCCGTTTTATCGATAATGTAATCAAGTATGATCGCGATCAGTTTGGTGTGCCCACCCTGTCGATCTTCGCACATTTCCTTGAACAGCTTAATTCAGAAGATCCAGAATATCAAATTAACGAAAATGACGCGGCCAAGTTGATTTTTCTGATTTCTCTTTTATGTCTCCAATACGAAACCAGAGGTGAAGGCCTTATGAGCGAAGCAGTAATTCAGTTCTTTCTAGAACATAGTGATGACGCTCTGAAGATACTTTCAGAAAAGGCTTTTCCAGAAGAACTGGAAATAGATCGATATACTGATCAAATGTTCGAAATAGCGATGGAAGATGGGAAAATAACCTTAAATTGATTCTTCAACAAAAGAGCCGGGTAGCTCCGGCTCTTTTTCATTTAGGCAAATTCCATGAATCAATGGTATCATTCAGTTAATAAAAAACACCGGAGAGAGACATGGGACGCAGATACGGCGGATTTAATAGAGACGAAAGTTATTGGCGGGGCGATTTTTGCAGTAATGCTTATGAAGCTTTCCCTAAGTTCAAAATCGTTTGCGAATCCGAGAACCACATTGGTTACATCAATGTGCCGCCCAAGAAAGAATTTCAAAATCCTGAAGGCTACGCACTTATTGATGCAGAGCTTCATAAGCTATGCAAGCTCAGGCTCAGTTATATTCAAATGATCGAGAAAAGCGGCATAACCAGTTATGCTTACCGTAGACCCCAGAATATTAAGCCAGAGTCTGATATGGGCTGGCACGGTATCATTAAACTAACCTGGAATCGAAAGAACGTTCTATTTCTTTTTATCGAGAAGCTGGCAAACGACAACACTGATTTGTTTTGTGCCTTCTTGAGAAAATTCTTTTCCGATCCTTCTGTGATGGGAGATCTTGGTCTACTTGGCGTTGAGAGTATGGGCGGTGAAGATGTTGGGAAGAAGCTCAGAAAGAATAAACACCATGACCGATATAATATTCCACAGAAAGCATCTCAGGAATCACCCATCGAAAAGCTATTCCGCGATGAGCTTCAGCGTAGAGGCATTGGGTTCGAAGAGCAGGTCGAGTTTGTCCTGGATGATAAAAAGTTTTCCGTTCCAGACTTTGTTATAAGATCTGTAAATTTATTGATCTACTGCGATGGCACCGAGTTTCATAAAAGCCCGGAGCGCATTATCATGGACAAGCAACAAGATCGGGCACTTCAGGCCAATGGCTTTACCGTATTCAGATTCTCAGGGTCTGAAATTGCTTCCGGTGTAAGGAAATGCGTTGATGAAGTTGAAATGCTTATTCGAAAGAAGCAGAACACAGAAGACATTCATGACACTATTGCCCGACAACCAAGAAATCAAAAATGAGAATAGGCGAGGAAGACCCTGTCGAAGAAATTACCGAGTAATGCATTGAAATCATCGATACGGTGTGGGAAAATGCGTCAGAGAACTTCACACCAGACTGGTTGGAAGGAAGACGGGCAGAAAGGGCCTTTTCTAAAAACTGGTTTGGGGTTACATTAATTTATAGTATTTTGTTAAGTGAAAATTTTAGAAAAAAATGGAGGGGATTAATCTTGCAAATGAAAGCTTCATTTAAATTATTCACTTTGTTCATTATCCTATTGGTTACATTTTTCTTTTCTGGTTGTGGTGGTGGCGGGGGGGGGAGTGGAACAATTAATTCTCCCACTTATTCTGACAAAAGTCTTTCTGGTTCAGTGGTTTTACCGTCAAACACTGCTGACAATCTTACCAAGAATTTACTTGCAAGCCTGGTTTACACTGGCATGAAAATTCATTTGGTTGATTCAAATGAAAAAGATGTGGTCCAGCCGGTTGATCTAAACAACTATGGACAATATTTCTTCCCTGAAGTCCCAATCGGAAGTAATTACCAACTGGTTTTAACCACCCAATCTGGGAAAAAACTCTTGCGAAAACATATCGACACTTTTTTTGGAATTATGTCTACAATACAAGTGGATGTGCAATCTTCAGCAATAGCGATATTGGTAAAGCATAGTAATTTCACAAAAACTGAAGCTGCGGTTAAAAGTAATATCGAAACATCAAAAATAGTGAATTCTATCAATAACCTTTTATCTGGAAATGTAAGTTTTTCGGGAACAGACCTCTATAATGCTGTCATTAGTGAACTAGGGGCATCAGAGATTCAAAAAATTGAGGATAGTTTTTGGGTTGGCGAACTAAGCAGTCGCGCATTTATCTTTGACAAAAATACTGGCGAGATCACCGACTTTATTCCTTCAAACATTTTGGAATTAACCATTCCACCAAAAATAGATGATATTCCAGTACTGACAATCGGAAATGTGGCATTTAAAGATAAAAATTTAAATAGTGTTTTAATCCCCAACGGTGTAACCACAATTAACTCTTCCGCGTTTGCTTCTAACAATATTTCGAATGTAATAATTCCTGAAAGCGTAGTAAACATTGGCATGTCAGCATTCTATTCGAATCAGTTAACCTCCATTTCAATTCCAGATGGCGTAAAGATTATTGAAAATGGTGCTTTTTCCAACAACCAGATTACAACAGTTGTCTTTCCCAGTGGTCTTACGAGCATTGGGCCAAATGCTTTTGGCAACAATCGTATCTCTCAAATTCAAATTCCAGATAGCGTTACTTCAATTGGAATTGGGGCATTCGCTTTAAACGAACTTTCTAGTTTAATCATACCCGAAAATATTTCACTTGACCGCGCAGCTTTCTCAAACAATAAATTGGTTAGCATTAAGCTACCAAAAAGTTTAAAAAATCTTAGTGACCAACTTTTTCAAGATAACAAATTGGTAAGTGTAGAGTTTCCAGAAAATTTAATCTCAATTGGTGCATGGACTTTTTTAAACAATAAATTGAACGCAATTAATTTGCCTGAAAGCTTGGTAAGTATCGGGGACCGCGCCTTTGGCGGGAATCAACTTGCCAAAATAGAAATACCCAAGAATGTTGAAGCCATTGGTGAAGGTGCTTTCATTGGAAATGAAATAGGAAGTCTGGTTATTCCTGACAACGTAAAAACCTTAGGAAAGGATTCATTCAGATCCAATAAGCTTACATCACTAAAATTGTCCAATAATTTGCAGATTATCAGCGCCGGTTCTTTTTACGGGAATCAGCTTGAGAACTTGCAGATTCCGCAAAATATAAAAAGTATCGGACCCGAGGCATTCTACAACAATCAACTAACAAGGATTGAAATCCATGCGGGTGTGGACATAAGTGAAAATTCTTTCGATGACCAATCTTTTCGAACTTCTTATTCTCAACAAGGTGCAGGGACCTATGTTAAAAATCAAGAAGGTATTTGGATTAAAGAATAACAATTCTAGGCATTTCCCTTTGTTACCTAAAAAAAAGCCCCGTCACAGGGGCTCACAAAGCCTCAAAAGCCATTAAGACTTCTGACACTGCTCACAAAACCGCGCCACACAACAATACCCCTCACAGCGGATGTTCCTGCCAGGCCGGTGATCAACATAATGTTTTTCACCAGCAGCAACCAGTGCGCGACCAGCTTCATCTTCAGATGAGAACACCCTGACCGCAGTCTTGCGGCCTTCCTTCATCAGTGCCCACGCATCGGGAGCCGCCCACCTCTCC
>CAZTHA010000296.1:0-5490 GCA_964613435.1 uncultured bacterium | reverse complement strand
CTGCTGGATTAGATAGGTTGTCAAAAAGACGGTCATTACTGCCTTAAGCCCAGCCTGAAACAAGAGAAAGCCGCCAATGCCCATGAATAGTCGCACTAAAGTTTTTTTCGAAGTGTTGGCGAAAAGTGAGGCCTGTTCTTTTCTCTTGGGGGTTTCAAGTTTGAGGTCTTTAAGTTTGTAAAAGAGAATGGCTGAGGCGAGCAGGCCTGGTGGAAGCGTCTTGAGTGAACCTTCAAGGCCCCACTCGGCAATTGCCGCAGTTATAAACAGCGGCCCAAGTGTTCGAGCCAGTTCGCCGCCGAACATGTAATAGCCCATGCCACTGGCAATTCTTTTTGGAGCGACTTTTTTGATGATAACCGGTGATGGAATATGAAACAGGGCTGCACTTATTCCGGCGATAAAGATTAACAGGGCCAGGCTGAAATAATTGGGGGCAATGCCGAGCAGACTCATGCAAAGAGCTGTAACTGCCGGTGTTGCAATCACGATCAGCTTGAAGTCCATGCGGTCAGCAAGAAAGCCGATCAATGGAGTCAGCATCGACGGAATTCGTCGGATTACATCGAGCAATCCCGCCGCGGCAAGGCTTAATCCAAGTTTCTCGATGAGAAATGGCAGCATCGGCCCAAGAAATGCCGAGTAGGTGTCGTGGGCCAGGTGCCCGAAAGCTATGGTAAATACATGCCCGGACCCGTTTTTCTCGGTTGGCTTCGCTTTATCTGTCGGATCTTGTGTCATTTTGTGACACAATACATCAGGTTTGAATAATTATCCAGTATTCTCTTGCTATGCCGTTATTTCTGGTGATTGACAAACTTTTTGATGCCATTGAAAATGCCGAGGGCAACCAGGTCCTGATTTTTGGGATCGCCGATAAAGGCTGCGTCACTGGCGTTATTCAGATAAACCATTTCAACCACCAAAGCCGGAACCTTTGAAAAGATCGATCCGGTCAGCGCACCCTGTTTTGAACCTACGTAGGTAACTGAATCGGTTTTGATCGGATTAAGTTTGAGTTTGTCGCCAAGGACTTCGGCCAGGCCTTGTTGCATGTATTCGGCGGCAACGGCGCTGGCAGCGATAACTTCAAGGCTTGGTCCGGTGACCCCTTGAGTGGTTCCGGCTTGATCAGGGTAATAAATCGTGCAGCCGGTGCCTTTTCCTGAATCGCAATGAAGCCTTACCATAAGAGCTGCCTGGGCTTCATTGGCAATTTCAGCCCGTCGGCGGTTGGTCACCGTCGTTTCGACCTCTGTTTTTGTCTTTATGCTTTTGAGAGAGGGGTTTGAATCGATGAGCTTTTCCAGCTTCAGGGCGACATCCCAGACGATCTGTAATTCGGTCAGGCCATGGTGGGCACAACCACGACTCGTTTCTGAAGGATGCCCCGGATCGATGGCGATTATGGTTTTCGGCATAGCCATAGATTTTGAGTTGGTCTGAGCAGAGCAATCACAATGAACCAGCAGAAAAACAAATGAAGAAATCAAAAAAATAATTGAAGGAAAACGCATATTCATTCCTTTTACTTCATATCCCAAGCTGAATTGCCGGACATTATCAAATCTTCGCCGGTCATCAGCTGAAATGTTCAACCGGCAAGAGCTGCCCGGAAAAGTTTAAGATTGTTTTCGAGCATACTACCGGACATCAGGTCGTTCATCGCTTCTTCATAATGCCTGACCTCTATTCCGGCAATAAGCTTGTTGCTGCAGATTCCCGCTAACAGGGCAATGTTTTGCATGCGCGGGTCAGGAAGTTCTTCGGAATAAATTCGAATCAGTTTGAAGGAATTGTGTTCGCAGAATTCTTTGACATTTTCAGCGGTAATCTCTTTTACCTTGCCTAATCGTACAGGCAAAGGCTGCCATCGGGCATCGAAGTAGATTAGAGTGCCTTCTGGTTTAAGATATTCAGAAGCGCCGCGCATTGCCTCGGTTCTTTCAAGGGCGACCACTAAATCTGCGCTTTTCGGGACGACCAGAGGAGAATGGACCTCCTGGCCAATGCGGATCTGCGATGCGACAATGCCGCCTCGCTGAGCCAGGCCATGGGTGTCGACTCCGATGGCATTCATTCCGGCTCGATCAGCCGCTCGCAGCATTATTTCGCTAATCAGGCCGATTCCCTGGCCACCGACGCCGCAAAGATATATGTTAAAATTTTTCATGGTTTAACTCCTGTTTTCAGGCCTATTCGGCGCTTACGGGGCGGTTGATCGCCTTGCTGGGACATGTCTGCAGACATGAGCCATCGCCAATACAAAGATCCGGATTGACATCGATGCTGCCATCTTCGTTGAGAATGAAGGTCGGACAGGCAAATTTTTCGACACAGACATGTTGCTTGTCACATTTTTCCTGGTTGATCGAAACTTTTCTCGCCTTAAAACCGGATTTCCGCCTTTGTTCACGGGTAAGCTTGAGCATGCATGGGTGCCTGGCGATAACGACGCTGAATTCTTCTATTTCCAGAGCTTCTTTGACCAGATCGGTCAGTTTCGCCTGCTGGTAGGTGTCTACTTCAAATATATGCTTTACTCCAAGGCCTTCAAGCACCTGGCGAACCGGGATTTTTTCAGTAATTTCATTGAAGTTACTGCCACTGGCTGCGTGATCCTGATGGCCGGTCATGGCTGTAGTCCCGTTTTCCATGACGACCAGAGTAATATTGTGCTTGTTGAAAATTGCGTTGACAATGCCAGGTAAACCCGCATGAAAAAAGGTCGAATCTCCAAGAAAACAAAGAACTTTGCGGTTTTGATTTTTTAGGGCGAGTCCGGCACCGACTCCGGTGGAAGCGCCCATGCACATCAACAGCTCACCCATGTTGTATGGAGGCATAAACCCAAGAGTATGGCAACCGATATCGGCCACTTTAATGTCATCTTTGGCAAGAGCCTGTTTAACGGCATAGAACGCGCTACGATGGCCGCAACCAGGGCACATCTGAGCCGGCCGCGCCGGAATTTCACTGGTTTTTTTCAATTGAAACTGCTGTATGGGCACTATGCCGGGCCAGACCTGGTTTAGCAGGGTCGCAACCTTGTCGGCCGAATATTCGCCGATCCAGGCTTCTGCGTCGGGTTTGCCGAAAATTTTGACCTGAAGACCTTCTTCGAAAGCAATCCGTTTGATCTGGTCTTCCACCAGATCGTCGAGCTCTTCCAAAATGAATATTTCTTCATGGTTGCGAAGAAATTCGACGATTCGCTTTCTGGCAAGCGGATAGACAAAGGCGAGTTTTAGTATGTCGGGTTTCTCGCCGACGCCTACCAGGGCGTCGAGAAGCGAAAGATAGGGCAACCCAAAGGTTATGATTCCCCAGCGATTTTTATTGTCGTTTTCAATGTGTAGCGGGCTTTCTTCACTAATGGCCGCGACTTTAACAAGATTTTGCATTGCCCGCCTTTTCATTGGGTAAACCAGGCGGGTTAACGGCATATATGGGCCATTTTTTACGTCAAATCTTGATTTGAAATCGTAGTCAGTTTGCTGATAACTCTTAAAACTAACCTTCTGCTTGGCATGGCAAACATGGGTGGTAAGTCGCAAAATAACCGGCATTTGCAGCTCTTTTGATATTCGTGCCGCTTCAAGGTAAAAATGATAGACTTCTTCAGGATTAGCCGGCTCAAGAATTGGCGTGTAAGCCATTCTGGCAATATGACGATTGTCCTGTTCATTTTGCGAGGAATTGGCACCCGGGTCATCACCGAGAATTACTACCATGCCGCCTGGCATTGGCATGAGACTAAGTTGAACGAAGGTGTCAGCAGCCACATTCAGCCCGACACTCTTGAAAAAAACCGTCGAGAGGTGTCCATTTACCGCTGCACCATAGGCCACTTCAGTCGCAACCTTCTCATTGGTAGAAAATTCAAAATAGAATGGTCGTTTTTCCGGTGGGATTTCGGCGATGGTCGACGCGATTTCCGGTGTCGGCGAGCCCGGGTATGAAGTGACAACCCTCGTTCCAGCTTCTATCATCGCTCTGACGACGGCGGTGTTGCCCATAACGATTTCGCTGGTGGCTGCAGAATTTAGAATAATTTCACCAAGTTTTTTCATTTATTTCTCCGATGGTGGCAGGGAATGGTGCTTTGCGCAGAATCCGGCCTGATCTGATTTCTAGAATGGTCCATTTCTGATATTTATATCATGAAAAGTTGTTTTTGGCTCGACCTATCACTCACCATGATGGTCTGGCCATTTTGTAAAGCAAGCTGGAGTAAAGTCGTGTTATAATGAGCCGGTAAATAGCAGTAAGCTGATTTGAAAAGGGTTTTGCCGATGAATAAAAATAACCGGGTTTCTGCCGGTATAACTTTGGTGGAAATTCTGGTAGCCACAACCATTCTCGCTTTTACCATTGGCCCAATCATTGCCATGTTTTCATTCGCTTCAAGAAATATTGGTTCCAGTGTCCACCGAGTCCAGGCTCAATTTATGGCCCATGCTGTTCTTGAATCACTTAGAGCTGAAATAACCCGGTTTCCACGAGCTGCCGATTCTTACCCATGGCGTTTTGAAGTTACCCCGGTAAAACTGGGTTCATATTCTTTTTTCGATCGTTCGAATACAAGATTTTTCAATAATGTTCACGGACCGGACAAGCCAATAGATAAAGACTCCCCATTGTTTGAAGAATTGAGCCCATTCAAAATTCTTGTCGACTTCTCCGGTTCTCGCGGCGTCAGAATGGTGAAGGTGACTGTTAACTGGAGGGCAGATGGCAAGGATCAGAGTCTGGAGTTGACCGGCAGCATCGAGGTTCTGCCCTGGAAATTTGTGCGAAAAGAAAGTTATCGCTGATGATGAGTTGCAAAAATCGCAAGAAAGCTTTTACGCTTGCTGAAATTATGGTTTGCGTTGTTCTTTTTTCTGGTCTCATAATTGTTGTCAGTTCAATGTACTCTTTTATTCGTCGGACTTTTATGCGCAGTGATGGGAAAGCTGCGGCTGCAGCCGAAATTGAGCGACTCCTGCTTCATATTGATGCCGAGTTGCGCTCTGCCCGTGACGTTGTTGTTCCGTCTTCTGACGCGCGCTCTGAAAGCCTGGTCTTTTACGACAAAGACGGCAATCAGATCGGTTATGATTTTGCCGAGGGGCAGGTTGTGCGCACAAGGTTTGCCGATCGAAGCAAAAAGGTTGTGCTTGATCAAGCTGAAATGATGAGCTTTTCGAGGTTCTCGCCGGGATTGGTTGAAATTGCCGTTTCGAGCCGTAAAGTTTCTGTTCTTTCAGCGGTTCACGTCTGGAATTTGCCATGAATCAAAAAGGTATGGCGATTCCCATGGTCCTGGGCTTTATTCTCGTAGCGACCATTCTTGGTTCTTCATTAATTTTTATGTCGCGGAATACTGGAAATGACAGTCACAGAAATGTTGGGCGGCTTCAGTTGATCAATATCACCCAGCTGGGACTGCACGAAGCCCTGGTGATTATCAAGCCGATGCGAATTACTGAAATTATTGCCAAAAAA
>CAZTHA010000295.1:3987-5495 GCA_964613435.1 uncultured bacterium | reverse complement strand
GAGCAGCTTGAGAAATTCAGCTTTGCCGGAAAAAACGGCAAACCGGTTTCCTTGGGCACTTACGCAAATTTCAATCAGGCAATTGCGCCGGTTCAGATTCTGCGAAAGGATAAAAGGCGAATCGCCACGTTCGAGTCTTTTCTTGGTCCATCACTGGCTCTTGGAAACGCCATCAAGGAAGCCGAAGTGCTGTTGCGGGACGTTATCAAGCCTGGTTATGAATTCCGGGCCGCGGGAGATGCCGAGATGATGGGTGAAGCTCAAGCCAGCCTTGGCGAAGCAGCCCTGATAGCAATGATTCTGGTTGTGCTAACTTTGGCGGCGATAATGGAGTCGTATATTCAACCGGCTCTAATTCTGGCAACCCTGCCGCCGACAATAATCGGCATGACCTGGGCCCTGTATCTGACCGGCTACTCATTTTCCATTTTTGTTATCATGGGCGGCGTAATGCTCATCGGCATTGTTGTCAACAATGCGATTCTCATTGTCGAGCAATGCAACCACCTGATTACTGTTGAAAAAATGCCAAAACATGAGGCAATTATTCAGGCTGCCGGGCAGAAATTTCGACCAGTTGCCATGATCACTTTGGCAGCGGTCCTTGGGATGTTGCCAATGGCATTTGGTGACGGAATCGGGGCAGAGTTGCGCAATGACATCGGAGTTGCTTCGGCTGGCGGAATTCTTTCATCGGGAATTTTGTCGCTCTTTCTTATTCCAATAATCTACGGCCTTTTTCTGCCCAAAAAATCCTGATTTTGCTTTTTAACTGTTTTGCATTAGAATGTAAGGAGTTGATAAGCAGGAGCAGGATAATGGCAAGATTTTTTTCAATCGTTCTTTTGATTTTAACCTTTTTGATGTCGCAGGTCGACGCCAGAGTGCTATCTGGCAGCCGAACCGAAAGAAAAATGAATCGAAAGATCGAACGATTGCTGAAGTCTGCGAGAAAGCATTATGACGGTGGCAAGGTGCAACAGGCTCTTGATACCTACTGGAAAATCCTTGAGATAGACCCACAGGAGACTTTTGCTTATCTCGAACTGGGTGAAATTTATTATCATCTGCGAATCTACGATCGGTCCATCGAATTGCTTGAGCCTGGTTGCCAGACTGCCGAGCTTGAAATGGACCCGGAAACGGTCTGTCATTATTATTGTCTGCTCACTCAGGCTTATGTCGAAATCAAACAACTTGGCAAAGCTTCCAAGTCTCTAATAAAGGCTGCTGAAGCTTCGCCCAAGAATCCTTTGCCGAGAAAGATTCTTGGTGATATCTATCTGGCCAATAATCGGATCAAATCTGCTTATAAAGCCTATAAAAAGGCATTGAGTTTTGATCCCAACTATCAGCCGGCCCTTGAAAAAATCGGAGAACTCACCACCAAATACAATATTCAGGTCGTTAAAGTTCCGGTAAAACCGGCCAGTGACAATAAAAAGACCGTTTCGAAAAAAACTCAGCCACAAAACTCCGACGATAACCAGGAAGAGTCAGGTGAAGAA
>CAZTHA010000295.1:0-3887 GCA_964613435.1 uncultured bacterium | reverse complement strand
GAAGAAACTGAAGAAAATATTGCCGACGCCAGGCCAACACCTATGGCAAAAACAACGCCGGTTACCAAACCATCCGATGATCTCATTCCGGTTGCGATAATTCCAATGCCGGCTGCTGGAACGCAAAATTCAAACAAGACCGAACCCGTAAAATCAAATTCCGGAAAGTCTGAAAAGCCAGTTAACGCCGAATCAAAGAGTGCTTCCCCGGCAAGTAAACCTGCCGCTTCTGCGGCAAAATCAGCTTCTGAAAAAGAAAACAAAACCGAGCCCGCGGTCGATCGGGATACCATAGAAGAACAGCTTGACAAGCTGCTTGCCGGCTCAGTAGAACAGAAAAAAGAAGCTACTGAATTCTTCGTCGCCATGAAAGCCGACGGGATTGTCGAAGTTGAAGAGCTGCTTTATGATTCTGACCCGGAAGTACGCATGGTTGCCATAAGAGCCCTGGCGGCTTTCAAGAATCACAAAGAGCGAATCACCAATATTTTGAATGATTCCCTCGATGACCCTGACCCGGAGGTACAAAAAGAAATTCAGGGCGCGTTAAGCTCCCTGAAATGATTTTTGCAGTTTTGGTTTTTCGCGGCTGATCGAATCAGCTCTCTGACGGAGCTTCGACCGGTGTTTCCGGGTCGAGGGCCTGAATTTCATATTCAAGACCGAATTCAGCGAAAACCTTTTCGGCGAATTCTTCGTTTTCAACGAGAATAAGCTTCAAATTAGCCTCGTCAGATATTTCGGCAAAGCCATCGAGAGTTTCTTTCCAGGCACCGAGTTCAAAATTCAGTTTGCGCAAAAGCTCTGACGGGTGGGTTATTTCCTTGTCGAACCAGAACATTCGTTCACGAGTGCTCGAATTGCCCTCATCGGCAATGCCGGTATAATCTTCAATATCGTCATTGAAAAGGTTGAGGTACTTCTGCATTTCCTCAACTGGCGGGTAGATCTGGCTGAACCAGTCCATGACCGTTTTTCCTTCAACATCGAGAAAGCTGCCTTTTTGCAGGAACTTGCGAATATCATGATTCTTGAAGGTTTTGTCGAACTCGGCCAGGGCCTTGGCCTTTTCTTCACTCATTTTTCGCATGAGTTTGGCCATATCGAGCTGCTGTTTGACCGTCGTAAGCAGAACAACAGTTTCAGCGGCTTTCTGACCCAATGAAATCGGTTCAGCAAAAAGACTTTGTTCAAAATTGTTTTTGAATTTTTCGAGAATATTTTTGGGTGACTTTGCACCGTCTTCTCTTGACCAGCGCCAGCCAAAGATTCTTTTGCCGTCCTTGAAAAGTCTGTCGTTTTCTCTTTCAGAATCAGCGTTATAGGCGATCAGAAACTGGTCAAGAAAGGTTCTGATTTTTTCAGTCTGCGGCAAATCTTTTTCAACTATTTTTTCAACAGTCTCGTCAAGCCCATCGATAAAGGTTTTTGCCTTCTCGGCGGCAGCTTTAACCTGCTCCCGGAAGAAAACCAGTTCTTTCTGGCCGACGATAAAGCCGTCAGCGGCAAAAGATTCGCTCAGAAGCTCTTTGCTCCAGGCCGAGCTGTCAATGCCAACCAGTGGAATATAGTTGAACGGCGATTGCTCGATACGAAGCCCGACCAGATCAAATATGCCGCCGCGAAGATTGCGGGCGGTGACATAGTTCTGGAATTTTTTCAGAAGCACGTAGTCGGGGTTAAAAAATACTTTTTGAATGTTGTATTCCTTGATCAACTCTTTATAATCGGCTGATTTGATTTTGTCGCCGGCCCAGCTGACGTAGGTAAGCGGATTGACATATTTGCCGACCTTGCCCCAGAAGCCCGAATTACGATCGGCTTCGGCCTCGGCTTCAGTTGGTTTCCAGGACATGTAGTCGGCTTTCATGTTCCAGAGTTCCTGGAGCCGGTCAAGGCCAAAATCTGGCAATGTAAAGCCCTTTTGCGCATAATAACTGACCAGAACTCCCTGCTTTTCCAGGGCAATATAGACCCGTGAATTGCGGGCATCGGTGTCTTTGCCTTCTTTTGGCGCCTGAGCGTAGAAATCGGCAAAATCGGCTTCGATCAATTGCAAAGAAACCGCCTTTTCCTCGGTCTTCAGACTTTTACGGTTATTGTAAAAAGATTTGAATTCAGGGTCATTTTCGTAAAGGTAATAATAGGAGTTTTTGTAGGCGTCTTTCCAACGTTTGTTGTATTGCCCGACAATGTCACCGACGATTTCGGTAACTGCCCAGAGAATGCCGGCTACCATGACTATCTGTCCGACAATCGGCACGCAGAACATCGCTACCAGGGTTGCCAGGCCAAGAGTGCCGTAGGCATAATGCTTGACCAGGCTGAATGAGTTGAGTCTTCCGCCCTGCCGGTCTTCAGACCTGTAAATTCCGAATGCGGAAACCGCCAGGCCGAAAATGGTCAGGCCAATACCGATACTTCTTGCAATGCCCTGCGCCTTGCTCAATTCGCCAACGGCATCCGCCGCCCCGGTATTTTTGCCTCTGACCCATCGCCAATAAGACTTGAAGCCTTGTCCGGCAACTTCGGGGTTGTTCCAGCACGGTGGCGGGGCCGCAAATTCCATGAAATTCAACACCCGGTTGTTTTCTACCCAGTCCTGAGCTTTCTGGGCCATGTTGGTCAGACGCATGAAACCAAGAATCAGGTTGTCGGTGTGTTCAAGGGCACGGGTGCGGAAAAGAAAAGCAAAGCTCAGCGTCGCGGTTCGCGAAATCGTTTTGACGACATCGGAAATGTCAGCCAGAATTGTACTGTTTTCGCGGACGATCTTCAAAGCCTCATAGAAACCGAACACGTCGGTTGAGCCGTCGTCCATGAGCATGTATGCAGAGTTAAGGGTCATCATCCATTCACCCCAGACCCTGGCTTCTACTTCGCTTTTGGTCTTGCCTCTCAATTTGAGCATGTATTCGAGGTAGTCCGCCGGCGCTACCAGTTCGTCGGTGTCTGGCAGCGAATCTATCCGCTCTTCGCTAATTCGGGGTTGAGGAAGATCGTTTGCCCTGGCGACGGTTATCAGCGAGGGCTCAACCAGAATTAACAGAGCAAGTAGTGCGGCAATGATTTTTTTTGTAACTTTCATTTTCTACCTCTGTAAAAGAAGGAAACCCGCAATCAATGGTGATTGCGGGTTGAAATGATTATTCTTCGTCGTCACCCGGAGGAATTACCGGGGTGTCGAGATACAGAGCAGCGGGCTCATCCATTACCGCCTGATACTCGGTATAGACATTGGCATAGAAATCGGAGTTGTCGCTTTCACTCAGAGGCATGTTGAGATTCAGGTCATCTTTGATTTCTTCGTATTTTGCGGCAACCTCTTTGAAGGCAGCCAGTTCGCCATTTAGATCATGCAGCAGGTTCTTGGGGTGCATTCCGTCTTTATCGAACCACCACCAGCGCTCTCTGGTATCAGAATTAGATTCATCGGCTGCGGAAGTAAACTTGTCGACTTCGTTCATGTAAAGATTGGTGAATTTTTCCATTTCTTCATAGGCTGGATAAATGTCTGCCAGCCAGTCAGCGAAAGTGCTGCCTTTTACATCGAGGAAAGTGCCCTCTTTAAGGAATTTGGCCAGATCGTAATTGGTGAAATCTTTCTGGAAATCAGCGAGAACCGCGCGTTTCTCCTCGCCAAGTTCACGCATCATTACAGCCAGGTCAAGATTCTGTTTGATGGTCGACAACAGCAGAACAGTGTCGGCCGCCTTTTGCGCGATCGACATCGGATCATACATCAGCGACTGTTCGATATAGTGCTGATAGGTGGTCATGATTTTTCTCGGGGTGGGGTCACCTTGCCGACGTTTGTTCCAGCGCCAGCCAAAAGCGTCTTCACACATATCCATCAGTTCATCATGTTCGCGATCCGGGTCGATCTG
>CAZTHA010000294.1:0-5524 GCA_964613435.1 uncultured bacterium | reverse complement strand
ATGGGCTGGCGGTTAAAGGCATCGAGAACATGAAAAACGATTTCTTCGGGAAGTTTAACCGGTTCGAGATAGATTCGCGGCGGATTACCGAACTTGACCGCTTCACCCATGTCGGCATCGAGAATCTGGTAGCCATCGGCAATCACGACGACACGACCGGTCTGCCCTTCAACAAGAACCTGACCGAGACGGTTTGATTGATAAATGCGATTGCCCAGCATCATTGCGACGCCGGCGATACCTTTGCGACTGGATTTGTCGACGACTTCGAGCAAAACCGGACTGGTAGTCGAAATTTTTCCTTCAGCCTTAACTTCATTGAGGGGTGCGGCGACGGTTTTCTGGCCTTTCTGGCGAGTTTTACCGGACTTGATAGAAACCTGAACCAGTGGTTCTCTCAGGTATCCATCTTCGAGCAACTGAGCAATCAGTTTGGCGGCTTCGCTGGTTTTGAGGTTGTTCAAACCAATATTCCCAATCAGGGGGTAAGCGATGCTGCCGTCTGCTCCGACCTGTCTTTCGACCGTCAGTTCAGGCTCTCCTTTAACCCATACGCTGACAATGTCGCCGGTTTTGATAACCTCCGGCGCCGCGTTCAGCATACTGGCCGCGAACAGGCTGATTAAAAAAAGCACATACCACTGTTTTCTTTTCATATTATCCCATGAAGTTAGTTTAGGCTGCTTAAGGTATCGGCAGTTACTAACCATTCTTTAAGCATTTTTTATTTTAATGTTGCCGGCGAGCCGAGGAGCTGGGAATATTCAGCTCTGTTCGGTATTTGGCAACGGTTCTGCGAGCAATAAAAATTCCTTCTTTTTTCAAAGTATCGACAATATCGCTATCGGAAAGCGGTTTTTTCGGGTTTTCCTGCTTGACCAGATCGTCGATACGCTGCTTAACCGCCAGGGTAGAAACATCTTCGCCGCTCTGAGTGCGGGCCGCACCCGAGAAAAAGAACTTCAGTTCAAACAGACCCCGCGGGGTTTGCGCGTATTTGCCGCTGGTCGCACGACTGACGGTTGATTCGTGCACACCGGCCATGTTGGCGACATCCTGCAAAGTCAGGGGCTTGAGGTGCAAAATTCCGAAATCGAGAAAGTCACGCTGAACTTCACAAATCGCCTTGGTCACATTCATGATCGTTTCTTTGCGTTTGTCGACATACTTGAGAAACGACCGGGCCGCTTCGAGCTTGCCGCGAATGAACTCATAGGTTTCTTTTTCGGTTTTATCCTTGTGCATAATCGCATCGCGATAAAGGTTATTGATGCGCAATCGCGGCAAATCGCGTTCGTTCATCGCTACAACGTATTCATCGCCGACTTTTTCAATAAAAACATCGGGAGAAACATAAATATCATCGCCAGTAGAAGGGAAACTTGCCCCCGGGCGCGGGTTGAATCCGCGAATCACTTCTGCCGCCGCCTGAATTTCTTCAATATCGTAGCCGGTAGCTTTGGCGATATTGGCTATTTTGTTCTGCCCCAGCTCTTCAAGATGGTTTTCGATAATTGCGGTAACCGAATCATCAATATAGCCTTCTTCATGAGCCTGGATCAGCAGGCATTCGCGCAGGTCAAAAGCGCCGACGCCAAGCGGGTCCATGGTCTGAATGATATCGATCAGTTTTTTCACAACCGGAACGTCGATCTTGAGCAAGTCGGCGATTTGATCGACTGAATGGCGCAAATAGCCGTTGCGATCGATCAGACCGATGAGATATTCTCCGATTTTCTTCTGAGTGGGTGAGAGATTCACTTCATACAACTGGGCGGTCAAGTGCTCCCTTAGGTTGTTCTTTTTCGAAACGAAATTTTCGAAAGTAGTCTCTTCATCGCCGCTGTAACTGCCAGCAGCGACCTTGAATTCAGAACTTTCACTATCTTCGATGTATTTTTGCCAATCGACCCCGAAATCGTCACGGCTGGCCTCCTTGAATTCCTTGGAAGTCGGAACGGCTTCAGGAGCGCCGGTTTCAGCGAGTTTTTCGAGGGGAATTTCGCTCTCTTTAACTTTTTTTTCGTCGAGCTCGACGACCGGATTGGTTTCGAGAACTTCAAGAATCTGATTCTTCAATTCAAGGCTGTTGAGCTGGAGAATTTTGATCGCCAGCTGCATTTCGGGGGTCATTTTAAGGGTCTGCGTAAGTTTTTGCGAGAGCCCAAGCCTGATTGAGTTGTCCATAAGTTACCTTTGCCTGAAAAACAGAATTTTTCTATCTACTATCTGTAGTAAATATAACCCTGTCAGAACACATTAGTCAAACAAGGATAATTAGGGGGACAGTATACTTAATTCTGCGAATTAAGTATACTGTCCCCCTAATTATCCCCTAATTATCCCCTAATTTTTTAACGTTTGGGTTTGGGCTTTTTGCCGGGGGCACGTGGCCGGCGCTCGGCTTCGAGTTTGTCGAGTTGTTCCTGTTCGTCGGCCTGCTGGTTGAACACCACCACAGTTACGCCAAGATCACCTTCACCGTATTTGCCCGGACGGAACATTTTCCGATATGGGCCGGAGCGCAAGAACTCAGTTACGGCTTTCTGCAAAGCTCCGGTGCCCTTGCCATGAATAAGATAAACTTTTGGCAGGTCGGAATCGGCAACCATTTTCAGGAAAGAATCTACGGCATCGAGAGCCTCTTCGACCCGCATACCCCGCAAATCGAGCTGACTCTGAATAAGTTTGCGCGTTGCATAAACGCTGCCACCACCGGCCGATTCTTCCTTCTCGACCTTGATGTTTTTAAGTTTGCCGGTCAATTCGGAAAACGGCACCGAAATCAGTTTGCCGTCAAAATCGACCTCGGCGCGGTTTTTGCCTTCGATCAAGCGGACAATCTTTCCTTTGGCAAGATTTCGCTTCCAGATGACCGCGTCGTTTTCAAAAAATTCCTGATCATCACTTTCTGAGTAGTCGGGCTCTTCAGCCGGCTTTTCAAGGTTTTCCAGCGATTCCTTAACCTCGAAAAGGGCGCCGCGGGCCTTCTCTAGCTCAGGTTTGTCGTGCTCATCATCCTGTTTGAGCAAGCCCTTTTTCAACTGGCTGATCAGCTTTTCAAGGTCTTTGAGCTTTTGCCGATATTCAACGGTGAACTCCTCTGTGAGCTTGTCGCGCCTTGTTTTTCGAAATTCGCGCAGTTGCTTGAGCGACTCTTCGACCTCGGTTTCCCGGGAACGCAAATCATTGATCTTCTTGACGTAAGTTCGGCGTAGTGATTCGGCACGAAAGCGCTCCCGTTCAATGGCTTCAATCAGGCCCTTTTCTTCTTTCTTTTCGCCCTCATGAAGCAGAACCAGATCCTGTAACACCCTTTCCGGCAAAGAAAAAGCCCGGGCCATGGCCAGAGCGTTGCTGCGACCGGGCAGGCCCATTTGAAAGCGAAAAGTAGGCCGAAAGGTCTCATAATCGAATTCCATGGCAGCATTGATGAAACCAGGGGTTACGAAAGCAAACTGTTTGAGCGAATCATAATGGGAAGTTACGATCGCAAAAGCCTTGCGTCGGTGCAGCTCTTTGAGAAAACCGGAAGCAAGCGCCCCACCCTCGGCCGGATCAGTACCGACGCAGATTTCATCGATAAGCACCAGCCAACGGCCGGCATCGGCGTCGAGAATTTCTTTGAGTCTCTGCAAGTGCGAGGTAAAGGTGGAAAGATGGTCTTCGATACTCTGATTTTCACCGATATCGGCGAAAATTTCATCAAAAACCGGCAAAATTGCACCACGATCGGCAAGAACGAAGTTGCCGGTCTGCATCAGCAGAGCATTTATTCCGACCGTTTTCAGGGCAACGGTTTTACCGCCGCCATTGGGGCCGGTAATTATGACACAGCGCTGATCGTCATTCAGGTTAATATCGAGTGGGACACAATCGGGATGAATGAGCGGGTGCCTGGCTCCGCAGAGCTTTACTTCGGCCTTTTCGGTGATTTCAGGGCGGGATGCCTGGTAATGAACGGAAAACTCGGCGCGGGCACGCACCATATCAAGCCAGGTAAGCACGGCGAATGTTTCCTGAAGCGGATCGAGAGAATGATAGAGAAGCCCGGTCAGGCTCTGAAAAATTCTTTTGATCTCTTCCTTCTCGGAAAGTCGCAGCTGCGCCAGGCGGTTGTTCATTGGCAAAAAGGCGAGAGGCTCGATAAAAACGGTTTGACCGGTAGAAGACTGGTCATGAACGATGCCTTGAATGTGACTTTGCGCCGAAGCCTGTATCGGAACGACATAGCGCTCGTTTCTGATCGTGAAAAACTTGTCCTGGATATCGTCGGTATGGGATTGAATAAAAGCATTGAGCTGTTTTTCGATATTGTTGACCGTTTGCGAGTATTCACGGCGAATCGAAGCGAGAGCCGGTGAAGCATCGGATCTTAAATTGCCGCGATCGTCGAGGCAATCATCGATGCGCTGCCAGACGTTTTTCAGCGAAGGAATACGGCGAATGCGCTCGGCTATGCGATTTCCGCCTTTGATTACATAACCGGAATGGGAAGACTCGAAGATTTTTTTTAGATTAACTGCAACTTCAATATCAGCTTTAACTTTAAGAAAATCATCGGAACCCAGCACGGTGCTGCCCGAACCAAGAACCTCGAGTATCTCGCGAATATCGCGGATACCGCCCAGGTTTATTTTTACCCCGGCCTGAGAATAATCGAGAAATTCGTCTATTTCAGCGAGCTCGCTCTCGATTTTATTGCGATCGGTCAGTGGCTCTAAAGCGATAATGCCTTCTTTAGCGGCTATCGAGCCGGCGTATCCGGCAATTATCTTGAGAATTTTATCAAATTCAAGTTTAAGTAAAGATTTCGTTTCCATAATTTTTTTTGAAATGATTAACTGGCAAAAACGGTAGTTAAGCCGTGCTTACCGGCTAAGATGCGCACTGCGGCGCTGTTACCGAGGCGCGGGCGTATACCGCACGCCAAGAAAAATGTCCGGTTCTAAACCGACAACCGGTCAACCAGAAGCGGACGATGAAGCAGCCCTTATTCGACCGTGACCGACTTGGCAAGGTTGCGTGGCTGGTCGACATCGAGTCCGCGCAGGTCAGCAACATAATAAGCGAACAATTGCAACGGAATAACGTTGATAATTGGCGAAAGAATGTCAGAGACCTCGGGCACTTCGATCAGGTGCTCGGTAAGATGCGACATTTCACTGTCGCCTTCGGTTACTATGGCCATCAAGCGACCGGATCGGGCCTGCACTTCTTTCAGGTTTGACAGGGTTTTGTCGTAAACATCAGATTGAGTGGCGATGGCCATGACCGGCAGCTGATCGTCCACCAGGGCGATCGGACCGTGTTTCATTTCGCCGGCCGCGTAGGCTTCGGCGTGAATATAGCTTATTTCCTTAAGCTTCAGAGCACCTTCGAGAGCGGTTGGGTAATTGAAACCACGACCCAGATAGAGGAAGCTGCGAGCATGCTGGAACTGAGCCGCAAGCTCTTTTATTTTTTCATGCTTGTCGAGAACGCGTTCGATTTGCTGGGGGAGAATCTTGAGCTCTTTTATTTT
>CAZTHA010000293.1:0-5554 GCA_964613435.1 uncultured bacterium | reverse complement strand
CACAATCCGGACGGCCTGCGCATCTGCGCATTGCGCCCGCACCTCATCTGGGGCCCGGGCGACAATCATCTTGGCCCCCGCCTGGTCAGCAAAGCCAAAGACGGCAAATTGAAACTGGTCGGCAGCGGTGACAATCTGATCGACACGGTTTATATCGACAACGCGGCTGACGCGCACATTCTTGCGGCCGAAAGGCTTTTCCCCGGGTCAAAAATCGCCGGCAAAGCTTATTTCATCACCAATGGCGATCCCCGCCCCTTAAAAGAGATTGTCAACGGTATTCTCGACGCAGCGGGCCTTGAACCGGTAACTGCCTCGATTCCACCCTGGCTCGCCAAGGCGGTCGGAGCAGTATGCGAATTCGCCTGGAAGACCTTCAAACTCGAAGGCGAACCGCCGATTACTCGCTGGGTTGCCGGTGAGCTATCGACTGCGCACTGGTTTAAAATAGATGCCGCCAAAAAAGATTTGAACTTCGAGCCCAAAATCAGCATCGAAGAAGGCATGGCCAGGCTAAAGGAATATTACCAGAAAAAGCAGCCCAAAAGCTGACAAAGTTTCTGAAAACTTGCGACTTCGCGCCAACTTCCCCCAGCGAATTGCTCAACCGCTTCGCCGATGGCAAAGAACAGAGCGATGAAGGCAAAAGATTCGAGCAAGGCTGCACCCGGAAAAATAAAAACACCAAAGATCCAACCAAAACATCATTTTTAACAATCAAAATTTAATTTTAAACAAAATTTTACAGCAAAGAGGACTTAAAACATGCGCAAAAACATCATCCTTCTAGATTTTGAAAATATCCAACCAGATTCTATAGTAAAGCTTGTACACGATCAATTCAGGGTCATTGTTTTTGTTGGTGCTAATCAAAAGCGACTTGACATTGAATTTGTTAAAGCCATGCAGTCACTGGGCAGTAACGGGGAATATATCCAGATCGTTGGAAATGGACCAAACGCACTAGACTTTCATATTTCATTTTACATAGGAAAATACTCAGAAGCCTATCAGGGGAGCTATTTCCATATAATTTCCAAAGACAAGGGTTTTGACCCTCTAGTTGCGCATCTTAAGGAAAATAAAATTTTTTGCGCAAGGTGGGATTCC
Organism: uncultured bacterium; assembly: GCA_964613435.1. Lineage (GTDB taxonomy): Bacteria > Muiribacteriota > Ozemobacteria > Ozemobacterales > Ozemobacteraceae > DYKG01. The sequence continues at coordinate 4,444 of CAZTHA010000293.1, read as the reverse complement.
ATTGAAGACATCCCTCTTTTAAGACTTTCCGATAAGATGTCAACAAATGAGCGGGCAAAAGAATTTTATGAAAAGAAATTAGTTAACTCCAAATCAAGACCAGCAACGTTGAAATCTTTGCAGAATTCTATAAATGGCCACTTCTTCAAGTTTCTGCCCGAAAATGAGTTAGAAAAAATTGTTGAAACCCTTAAGACATCAGGAAAAATCAAAATCGACGGCAAAAAGGTTAAATATGATTAAAAGAAACACGAATAATTTTGACCATATTCGAAGCATATGAACTCCTCGCCTGATTTTATCTGCCTGATTTAACAACTTTTATCGAAGCCTTTGCAGTTAGAAAAGCTTGATCATTTCATCAGCAACCGGTGCTTTCACGCCTTTTTTCGCCCCTGACCGTGAAGGCTTGCCGGAGCTCCGTTGGGCCGCGATAGACTCGACTGTGCCAACAAACCAGCCGGTAGCATTACCAATTGCCGCACCGAGAGTACCTATTGCGCCACCGGCATAATGACCGACGATCGAATAAGGATCAGGTTTCATTCCAGTTTCGCCAAGTGCAGAATCATAAGCGTAGTCGCGCACCTGATTGGAAATGTTCTGCATTGTTTTTTCCTTCAGAATTTTGCCGAACGCCTGCCCGATACCCGAGGCAAAGCCGATAAATTCACCACATTTCTCACCGTAGCGGGTTCCCGAATCAAAGCCAGGCTGCAGCTGGTCAGCCATATCGCCCCACATGTTGTTCCAGCTTTCAGACCAGTAGTTAACTGAGAGCTTTCCTTTTTCCTTATTGTCGCTATGGCTCGAACTCGACCAAAAGCCACGCTTGGCTGAAGATTTCTGAACCTTGTAAATATCTGACATTGGTTTGGCGTTGCCAGCATTTGGAGTTCCACTGACCGTCCCGGAAAACCAGGTTGACTTTTTGACTTCAACCGCCTTTTTCAGACTCGATTTGGCCTTTGGCATACTCTCGATGGCCACGGCAAAATCCCAGTCGATAGCTTTTGCCGCTGCTTTGGATTCTTTCTGCAAATCTGGAATAAGCTTTTTCAGCTTTTGAATAGACGCTTCTTTTTCGAATTCGGAAAAACCTGCTACCATAGCTGCTACGCCCGCAAAATACCAGCGCGTTCCCTTGTTTTCCTTTTTGCTGAGCAACTCATGGAACTTTATTCGAGCGGCTGTTTCTCCGCGTTTTACCAGTTTATTGAACATTTCGACGCATTTATCACGAAACTGAACCGCATCAGTATCAAGTTTGGCCGGGTTGGCCGAAACCTGATTCGTGGAAACGAGAATCTCACCGATTAGCTTCTGATCAGGGAAAAACTTCGCAATGGCCTTTTTATCATTGCGTTTGATTTTCTGACTGGTCTGAGGTTTCGGTTCGGCAACCTTCCCACCAGCCTTTCTCTTTTGTGAAATCAGCTTTTCAAGTGCTTCAGTATTGAAATTATTGGGTTTGGGCATGTATTCGTCAAGACTGGCGGCCTGCATTCCGCTGACCTGTAACTCAACCTTGTCGCCATCTTCCGTGGTCAGTTGCGATTGAACAATCGTTTACCTGGCTGACGCTGATGCTGTCATTCGGTTCGCCATCTTTCACCAGACTATCACTTAGAACCCGACTGGCCTTGATAGAGGATTTGTAAACGCGGTTGCCAAGCTGAATGATCTGTTTGAAATCTTTTTCCAGTTCCATGGTGTCATAGGCAAAAGCAGCAGCAGATAAACCAGCAAAAACGAGAGCCAGTAAAATCAGTCTTCTTTTCAAAGTAATTTCCTCCAGTAAAAGATACTGCTATTTTTATATCATATTAGCTGCATTTCATACAGTTTTTAAGCGCTATAAATTTATTAACTTCAAGTTTATTGCCAGAATTTATTGGCAATGCTATATACTGTTATCTGTCGCGGAAAATTCTTTACTCAAGCCCATCTGGAGGAAAATCTTGAAAAATGTCGCTATGTCCGTCGTCATTCGCGACGGCAAGGTCCTTGTTCAACAGCGGTTTAGGCGGGACAAAGGAATGGTTTTCGAATTCCCGGGTGGTTCGATCGATCATGGCGAAACTCCTGAACAGGCGGCTAAACGAGAACTATGGGAAGAAACCGGTTTGGAAAATTTAAAATTGGCTGGATGCCAGACAATTTTAAATGAGACTGGAATTCAGGTTCACTTTGTCATTTTAAATGCTCCGGCGAATGTTGAGCCCCAAAAAATCGAACCCGCCCGCCAACAGACCTTCTACTGGTTCAAGACCATAGAAATCCCCCTGAAAGATTTCCATCATGCCGACATAGAATTCATTGAAAAACATCTAAACAATTACCTTTAGAACCCCCTGAAAAAAGATTTTTCTTTTTTTTCGGAAAAATGTTGTATAATACCCCGATTATCAGGACAGAATAATGGCACAGTATCAGATAAACACAATTGAAGGCGGCATTACCCAGATTACCGTATCCGGGTGCGTCGGAAAAAGCGATTCGGAGCTTTTCCGGGCTTTGACGCATCTGTCAAAGCACTATTGCTCTCTGGTAAACCTGCTTGAACTGTCTGAAGCCAACGAGGATTTTTTCCATCACCTTGAAGACATTTCGTCGCGAACAAAAATAAAGGTGATCGCCAAGAAACCTGAAATTGTAACCAAATTCAACGAAATCGGATTGCAAACATTTCCCACCATTAAAAGCGCTTCCCTGTCCTACGCCGGCGAAGAAACTCTGCGAATTTTGATTTCACAATTGCGCGACGTACCAATTCTAAACACCGACGCCTATCGCCTGATTCAGCATGTGGCGTCCCCCGAAGCCAATTTCGCCGAGCTTGAAAAGATGCTACAGAATAACCCCGGATTGTGCACGCAAATTTTGCGAACCGCCAATTCGTCATATTTTATGCGAAGCTCAAAAGCCGAAACACTGCAACAGGCGATGGTAACGATCGGGTTCACCACCCTTCGCCAGATCTTCATCTATAATTTCTACAATAGCGTCGGTAATTTCTTTTCGGTTCAGCAGGAAACCGTGGAGCATGGGCAGGAATGCGCAAACCTTGCCGAATACATTGCCAGGTCCGGTGGAGCCTCTTACAATGAGTGCCAAAAAATCAGACTCATCGGACTTTTGCATGATATCGGCCGCCAGGCTCTCTCCTTCTTTTTCCCACAGCAGTATGAGAAGGTTCAATACATGATCCGGGCCGAAAAAAAGCCGAGCTTTCTCGCAGAACTCGTCGTTTTCGGCATCGAGCATCAGAGCATTGGCAGTATTCTCGCCAACCGATGGAACTTTCCCGACTATCTGTCAAAGGTCATCGGTGACCACCATTATTTAAAGGCCAAAGACTGGAATACCCTTACCCTGCCAGTGTTTTGTGCCAATAATTACCTGAACAAGCGTGATGGCGAACCATTTTCGCCATATTTTCAAAAGCTTGAAGGCTATTTTTTCCTGAAAAGGGCAGAATTACCCTGGCAAAACATCGACAACGAATTCAACGATTTTCTTGAAAGCGTACAGAATATCTGATTCAGGCCTCGGCCATTTTATTTACCGGGTTTCCCCAGATTTTCTGCATCAGCGGCCGATAGTTTTCTTCAAGATTCTTAACACTTAAATCAATGAGAACCCTTATGATGTTAGGCTCGAAAGTTTCGTTGGTGGTCGGCAGGCAGATATCCATTATGATTTCGCCGGCTTCGGTGGCAAAGTATTTGAAAGTTTTGTAATTGCTGTTGAGGCTGTTGATCAATTCAAACGTTTCACCGCGGTTGGCATCGGTTATGCATTTGCCGGCAACCAGAGTGCGGCAGATGACGTAGATGCTGTCGTCGATGATTACAACGACTGGCAGGCGCTGACCTTCGATTTCCATCGACGAGCGAAAAAGAACCGTATTCAAATCATCTTTCAGCTCTTCTTTCGAAAAACAGTTTATTTCGTTTTCAGAAAGCATTTTTTCAAATTTTTCAGCTTTGGCGTTCATTTCTAACTCCTGTTTTTTTTATAGTGATAAGTTCATCATCAGTTCTATTTTTTGCGGCTCAACATCGATCGCGCCGATTTGTTTGACGATCGGGTAGCCGACGTAAAGCGAAATCATCGAATCACCGGCAAAAGAATGATTGAAACCAAAACCAAACGAATGAATCATTCTAGTTGGTAGAAAGCTTTTGCCAAAAAGCTTGCCCCAGTCGTAAAAAGCCAGCATGTTGGTCTTTTTGCTGAACTTCAATGGAAACTGGTAATCAAATCTGAGACTCATGCCGCTGTCACCGCTAATTACACTTTCATCGTAGCCTCTAATACTGTTGAGACCGCCCAGAAAAAACTGGTCCGCCGAAGGCACAAAATCATCCTGGGATTTCTGGCCGCTAAGCTTTACACTAAGCATCTGCCGACCCGGGTTTACTTTCTGCCATACGCCATC
>CAZTHA010000292.1:0-5569 GCA_964613435.1 uncultured bacterium | reverse complement strand
TAAAGGATTTCTTCATCGCTTACGGGAAACATTTGATTGACATGGGTGTCGATGGGTTGCGCATTCAGTTTGCCCGTAACGTAAATCGCGACGATCTTCGCCAGATTACCGAACAATGGCTGGCTCATCGACATGATCTAATGATCATAGCGGATGTCCAGCCAATCAGCTCGGGTTTTGGCGAATTGTTCAATGAAAATGAACCCTCCCAGCTCGTCCCCTGGTGGTATACGCGCACTTCCCAGGACCCGCTTCAGCCTGATTTGGGCAATAATTCACAGATAGCGGTCTTTGATTACGGCCTGTTCAATTCCTTCGCCAAATCAATCGCCGATGGCCATTTTGGCGGCACTGGCGCGATTATTGGCCGAGACTGGATCTACGGCGACCCACAAAGTCTGGTTACCTTTTTTCACAATTACCAACTTGGCCCGGAAATCGGCAATCTTACCAGATTTTCCGGTGACGAATGGAAGGCCGCCTGTGCCTACAACCTGATCTGGACGATGCGTGGCGTTCCCTGTCTGTTGCAGGGCGAAGAAATTTCCTTCAAAAAAGGACTGCCGCAAAAAATCATTATTGCCGAAGATCGGCTCGAGAACACTGGCCTGGCATATTTTGGCGATCACCTCGAAGTCGATGCTATTTCAAACACCATTTCCCATCCTCTTTATCGGCATATTTACCGATTAAACCAGATTCGCGATGCAATTCCGGCGCTGGCTCTGGGTCGACTTGAAAATGGCAGCGAATTCGTTTCCGGCATAAGTTTCGTCAGAAATTTCAACAATGCTGAAAGCTACGCAGTAGTAGGCCTTTCGGCCTTCATCGACCAGGATATAACCGTTACCCGGGTTCTGCCTGGCGATTATACCGATGCGATAACCGGTGAGACGCAGACCGTGGCCACGTCGAGCCTGAGTCTAACCTTCAGTGTCAAGGGAAATTCAGCAGGCATCTGGGTAAAAAACGGTCCAGGCAAAATCGGCACCGACGAAACCTATTTGCGCTGAAATTCAAGGGGGACAAGCGTCGCCAGAGTTGCACCCCAATGACCCGCACCGGCACCAGCCAAGGCAAATTCCTTTACCCAGGGCAGTTTTTCAAGAGTTGCATGAACGGTGCGCCTGAGGTTGCCGATCCCCTTGCCATGGATGATTCTTACTTCAAGAATGCCGCGCCGGCGGCATTCTTCGAGATAATCGATCAGCAGATTCTTGACTTCGCGAGGGTTGAAATTATGTAGATCGAGAACGCCATCAACCGGAATCTCTACCGGCAGATCGGCCGAATCGTCAAGGGCCACTAAAATTTGCCCTTGAGTTCGCGCGCGTATGCATCTCTTTCGTCGGCACCGTAGCAAACAAGCCCGATCCTGACCGAAGTTTTAATCGGATTCGATCCCCAGGGCCAAAAAGCACAGTAAAGACAGGTGCTTTCATCGATGCTGATCCGATAAAGAGTCTGCTCTTTTCTGGCGCCGCCAACTTCGCGAACGAATTTATCAAAGAAATTTTTGAAAAAAGCCCCCTCGCCGGCCGGCTTGTAAGCAGGGCCAAACACTTTTTCAATTTCTACGGCCAATTCACTCATAATGTCTGAATTGGCAACCCCACAGTAAAGAAGCGGGTCGTCAACATCATTGTTTGGTTTAATTTTGAACTTGTCTTCGATCAGATCGATAATCTGCAAATGCTTTTTAATTTCTTCGACACTGTTTTTCATGAATGAACCATCCGCTTGATTTTTAAATAATTTAGCCTAACCCTTTAAGCAAAGCAAGCAATAACGAACTTTCAAAAAATAACTCGGTGCCAATCCTGCTTCAGCATGATTTTAAGCGATTCTCCCAATTTTACCCTTGCAATAAGGCAACGATACTTTTACCCTGATAAAAACATTTTACGGAGGCAATATGCAAATCAACAAAACACTCGCAATACTTTTTATTTTTGTTGCCGCCCTGTTTACCCCGCTTTTCAGCCAAGATTCGGTCGAACCGGCAAGCGCCCCAGCCGAAATTGAAAAGGTAGTGAAACTTTCTTCGCCGCGTGAGACGGTTCGCTTGTTCATGTCGATCATGAATGACGTCGCTCAGGGCAATGTCCAATTCATCGACCGAGCCCTGGCCACGATGTATCTTGAAGATCTGCCGGCAGAAAATCGCGAAGCCAAAAGCATCGAAATGGCCAACAAGCTCTTTCGCATTCTCAATTCTTTCACTTTCAAAATCGATGCGATCCCCGAAGAACTTTCGGGCCGCACTTACACCCTGCCGATTGGCAAAGAACTGGGAATCAGCATTGTCATTTACCGATACGACAATGAAAACTGGAAATTCAATTATACGAGAACTCTGGCCAATCTCGATGATTACATAGTCAAGCTTGAAGAGTCCCAGCGCAAAATCAGCGAAGACACTACCATCGATCCGGTCTTCAAATCACCGCGCGATACGATGAACTTCTTCTTCACCGAAATGAACAATCAAACCCAGGCGGGTTATGAAGAGGCAATCAAAGCACTTGACATGAGCCGCTTCGAAAAAGCCGTTCGCCGCGACATTGGCCTTGAGCGAGTGGCCATGCTTAAGTTCGTCATTGATCGCTATAAGTATGTTGATCTGGTCGAAATTCCCAAAGAAACCCAGGGCCCGCCCTATGTTTTTCTTGCCGATAATGCCGGCCGCATTGTCATTGAAAGGGTTAAACAACCCGATTCAACCATCGAGGCCTGGAAATTTTCAGCCCAGACAATCGAAGATCTGCCCAAGCTTTACGATTCCTTCAAGGATAAAAAGACCGTTGAAGGGGTAATTAACGAAGTCGAGATTCCATTTTCGGTACGTCTGCGCGACTACATGCGCAAAAATTTCCCCGCATTGCTTAAAACGACAATTTTCCTGGAAAACTGGCAATGGCTGGGCATGTTCTGTGTTGTCTTCATTGGCCTGGGCGTCAGCAAGATTCTTACCCATCTTTTGCAGAAAAGTATAAAAGTTGTTTTTAAAAGAGAATCTCTGACCGTCGACCAGGAAGCTGAAGATCGTTTTATCAGGCCGATCAGCATTGCTCTTACCAGCTGGTCATGGTGGCTGGGATTGGCAATTTTGAGTTTACCGGCCGGGGCACGCCTGATTCTTCTGGTTACGGTCAAACTTATTACTGCAGCCGCAGGAATCTGGGCCGGCTACCGTCTGATGGATGTCGTCGGCAGTTATCTGCAGGCTAAAGCCGAAAAAACTGAAAACAAATTTGACGATTTGCTGGTGCCGTTGATAACTCGCACGCTCAAAACTCTATCCATTGCAGTTGGCCTGGTTTTCATCGCTGACATATTCTCGTTCGACATCGACAAGATTCTTGCCGGGCTGGGAATCGGCGGCTTGGCCTTCGCTCTGGCCGCCAAAGACACAATCTCCAACGTTTTTGGTTCGCTCACGATTCTTATTGACCGGCCTTTTCAAATCGGCGACTGGGTTACTATCGGCGCAGCTGATGGCACCGTTGAATCGGTAGGGGTAAGAAGCACCCGCATCAGAACTTTTTACAATTCACTCATCACCATTCCCAACTCACAACTTATCAATGCTACGATCGACAACTGGGGTGCCCGTAAGTTCAGGCGAATAACCTGTACCATCGGCATCGCCTATGATACCCCGCCAGAAAAAATAGACGCTTTCTGCGAAGCTATCAGGGAAATCATCCGCCAGCACCCATACACCCGCAAAGACTACTTTCACGTTTATCTTAACGAGTTTTCCAGCTCCAGCCTGGGCATTCTGCTCTATGCTTTTGTACAAACCCCTGACTGGTCAACGGAATTGCGCGAAAAGCATCGTTTGTACAACGACATCATCAGAGTTGCCAAATCGATGAAAATAGAGTTTGCCTTCCCGACACAAACCGTTTATCTGCGCAATGAAGAAACTCCGGTGCACGGCAATATACCCGCCAATGAAACCGAAGCCTTCAAAGAGGGAAAAGAGGCTGGCGGCAAAATTGTTTTTAACAACCTCGGCAATCCACCGGTAAAACCACCGCCGGTAACTTTTTAAACGATCACTTTATCTTATCGCGTGCAGCAACCAAAGCCTTTAGCCGATCAGGATCGATTGGGTTTTCCCAGAACCCGTCGTATTTAACGCTTGACCCAATGATCCAGGCGTCGGCCTGGGCATAATCAGCTGCATTTCGGGCGGTAATGCCTGAACCGACAATAACCGGCAGGCGACTGGCTTTGCGGGCACGGCCGACCTCTGCTTTGTTAGCTGCCTTGCCGGTAGCCGCGCCGGTGATAATTACCCCGTCGATGCCAAAAAAGTCTGCTCCATGAATCCAGTCTTCAAGGGTCAAATCGGCGGTAATCGAGTGGGCGGAATGCTTTTTCTGAACATCGGTCCAGATTCTTATCCGCTCGGCACCGATCCGGGCGCGCTCGCGCAGCAATTCACCCGCGCAGGCCTCGATGATCCCCTCATCGGCCACATGGGCAAAAACACAGCCTTCAGCCCTGATAAAATCACAATCGGCGGCATGGGCAACCGCCAGGGCCTCAATATTTGCTCCGGCCAGAATCTGAATGCCCACCGGGAAATTTTTGCCGACTTTTCTTTTCACTTCAGCCGCAACCCTGGTCATGCCCGCGACGATTTCCGGACCAACCTTACCTTTCAGATAGGGTCGGTCATGCATGTTTTCGAGAACTACCCCATCAAAACCGGCAAGCTGATACAATTCAGCTTCCGTTACTGCGGTCTCGACTATTTTTTCAAGGGACTCATTATGAAAAGGGGTGCCTGGCAAAGCTTTCACATGAACCATGCCCAGCAATGCCGGAAAATTCAATTTTTGGTTTACATCGAACAAAGGCTTCATAGAATTGCTCCTCAGGTAAAAAGAAAGATCATTATTATGCCTGTCACCAGAACTGCAACATAAGCATAGCGGAAAAAACGGTCAAGCTTCACGGCCCGTTCAATCCGCCCGGTCTTGACGAATTGGTTATTCACCACCGTTTGCACCAAAGCAGAAAAAATAACCACGTAGAACAGAATGAAAATTTTGTCGGACATCACCAGGTAACCAACCGCAGGCAAAGCGTCGGCCTGGGAAATATGCAGAGCCACAGCTGAAAGAAGAGCGGTAACGCAGATTCCGCACTGGGTTTCAAATTCACTGGCATTGATGAAGAAAACCATATATGCCATTCCGGCAATGATGATCAAAGGCAGGATGAATTTTATCAGATGCGGAATAAAAGCCCGCCGCAAAATCAGTTTGAAACTGAAGCGGGAATAACTCGACTCATCTTTGCTGCCTAAACCAAAGTCGGTTCGATACTGGTGCACATCAACCTTGATCGCTGCGCTGTGCTTCTCCCAGTCGGGGACGATAAGCTCCGGATCGACCCAGGCCATCGCGTTCTCGCTAACATCCGGATCGGGAACGAAAACCAGTTCGGAAAGGTTGCTTTCTGAATCTTCGATAACGATTGGCAGGGTTTGCTCATCGAAAGGATATGAGTGCAGGCGAAAGTGCCCGCGAAACCGGCCCTTGACTCTTTG
>CAZTHA010000291.1:0-5581 GCA_964613435.1 uncultured bacterium | reverse complement strand
AGACATAGGTTGGGAATCGGCCATTGGTCCAACCGTTTGCCCCCGATTCAAAATCGTCGAAAAAGGTGAAAACATTTGCGGGATTGTCTGGTGGGTTTGCCGCAGTTATAGCATCGGTGCCGTAGTAAATTGCATATTTGTCACTCGATGCAGGGGCTGACAAAATTGGTGCCTGCAGGCGAAACCAGATGGTGGTGTTGCTCTGGTTCCAGCTTGAAGCAAGTGGGTCGAGATATCTTTCTATTTCAGTGAAAGAGACGCCATCAAAGTAAACAATTCGGACATCATCGCCGCTGGCAAGAGACTTTCCTTCAGCGACCAGTTTCTGGTGGTCAAAAATCAATTTGATTTCATAAGTGTCGGGTAATACTGATGAAGAGCGGTTTGTAATCGAAATCTGCTTTCGGTAGAACCACCTTTGATCCCACCAGTAAACCTTGGCAAAATTCTGGGGAAATTCTGGCGAAATCTTTTGCCAGCCGGCATAGTTGCCAGGCACTACAGGCGCAAGATCAGCGGAATTGATTAGAATGTCAGCTTCACCGCTGCGACCGACATCCATTATCGCCTGATTGCCCGAAGAGCCTCGAGTAACTTCGGCGGCCCCAAGAATCGAAGTCACGACAACCTCAGCAGGTTGTTGAATGGTGAACTTGTGTGTGAGATCGGCAGAATTGTCATTTCCCCCTGAAGTCGAAATCTGTCCATCGACAGTACACACTCCTGAATCAGACAGGGGAAAAACTGACAGGGTGAATTTAAAGGTGATTTTGCCGGCGGCCGGTATGACGGCTGGCAGAGTTGGTGAATTCAGAGTGGTTTCAAATTGTCCGAGAGTGTAGGTAAGGGTTGCAACGGTGACGTTAACAGGATTTAATGAATCGAGGTTTTCGGCCTCCATCTCAACGACTATTCCTGTCTGACCTTTGGATATGGTGGTCTTTTCAGAGACAATCGAAATTACTTTTACCGCTGCTTCTAATGGGCAACAGGCAAAAAATAGATGGAATAAAACAATGAGATACAAAAATTTAAAATGTTTTTTCAAAATCGGCCTCTCGGTTCAATATTCTGGTTTTGCAGTGCTCTTAAAAGCATTGCGGCAGATGCATTCAGCTCATGCTTTTGCAGAAGATGCGTGTATTCTAGCGCATAACGCGAATAAAATAGGTAATTGTCCTTGCAGGTGGTGGAAAAGGTTTGCCATGCTTCATTAAAGTTGCGTCGATTGACGAGATCGATAATTTTGTCCATGCTTTTGCGATTGATCAACTCTGCTTTGGCAATTAATGCAACTCGATGATATTTTCTATTCCCTGGATCGAGAGCGATTGCCTGGTCAATGAAATGAGTCGCCTGAACAAAGTTGGCCTTGTCGAGGCAATGGCAGCTCTGCAGAAAAAAGCTTTCCGCGCTCTTTTTCTGGTTAAGGGTAGCATTAAGCTTCATTTTCGGAATTTTGTGATCAAGCGCTGCTGGAAGAAGTCGGGTGGGAGCGGGAAAGACCGCCTCGGGCCTTAAGACTGGTTCGTCGCAGAAAAAACAAAAGCGGCAAAAGATGGTAATGCCAAGAAACATGGCTAATGCCAAGATCAGGTAATCAAGCTTTTTTATGGTTCTCTGCATAAACCTTACTTTTGTGTTATTGCCAGGGCAGTGCCGTTATAACTATGGTTTTGCCCAAAGAGGTTCTGGTGAGGGAAATTGTCGTAGCATGGCGAATCTTTGCCCGGCCATTCTTCAGTGCTGAGATTAATTGCCACATTGCTTTCGTCAATTGTCCATGGCGAGACTGAAAAATCTGGGATTTCAAAACTGGAGCTGCCTAAAAGATTTCTGGTCGGAATCCAGAATTTTTGCCCCGGCCCAGTGCCCCACAGGTATTGCGGACAATTGGGATCGTCGGGAATTGACGAAAGGAAGCCTCTTGCTACAAGATCATCGAGATAAGCCTTGAATTCTGCCTGGTTTTCGAAATTTCCGTAGTAAAGGGCAGAGACTGATGCCATGCGCTCAAGAGCCAGGCCTTGGCGCATTTGCGACAGGTTTAAAGAAAGTTGGTCTTCTTTTTCACGAATAACGATGGTGGTTTCTTCAGGGATCGCCTTAATCGCGAGAATTCCTATGACGACGATCACTACCAGAAGCATCAGCATCAAAGCGCCCTTTTTGTTGTGTAATCTCATCCTTTCCTCCCTTTTGGTCTCTCATAGCAGGAAATCTGATCAAGTGGCACCTTATAAGCATTTTTCCATGAGAAAGTCATCCATAACAAAGCCGCCACCTATGTCGGCAACAGTAGGGCAGATTTTGGTAAAGCCCATTTTTTCGTAAACAGCAATGGCGCTGAGGTTGTTTTTGTTCACGGTCAGGCTTATTTTGGGCAGACAGTTCTCAACTGCGATGTTTTCGAGAAATTTCATCACTTTTCTCGAGTAGCCTTTGCCACGATGGGATTTGCGCAGATAAAGTTTGCTGAGAAACAGCTGTTCCAGCTTGACTTGAAAAGCAAAATAGCCAATGGCGGTTGCTTCGAGATAAATGAGAAAATAGCCCCAGCTACCACTGTCTATCTGCTGAGTTATAGCCTTTGCCGACTGAAAGTTTTCAAGCATGTACCTAACCTGCTCGGCGCCGATGATCGGCGTGTAGTGCTCAGACCAGATTTCTTCGGCGAGCTCGGCCGCCATTTCAATTTGTTCAAATGTCGATACTCTAATAAATTCAAGCATTTTAAGTCCTCTGACAATTTCTTGTTCAATTCTATTCTAACTAAACAAGTTATTGAAATCAATCCCGTAGAAAAAGCGTATCAGCAAGAGAAAAACTATCATCAAGCCAATAACGATTAGATTGTAGTAGTTTATAAACCTGAAATATCTGTAATCATCAAACTTGATTCCCAACTTATCATTGCCCCGCTCGAAAGGCGCGACAAATTTTTTGCCGGGGGATTGATGAAATGGAATGTTGAAATTTCCTGCGATTCGTTGAGCCTTTTTGTTAAGTTTATCCAGATCATATTCAGGGTATTTTTTATCGGTTAGAAGAATGGCTTCCCCATTATTTAGAATTAAAATCGGGGCGTAGAACCACCCGCCGCCATCATTGCTTCGCAGGCCTTCTACCGCTACGCACGACATTTCAAAGGGCTGGGCGACAACCTTTTCAGTAATGCTGAAAAAGAATTCTGAATGTAAAAACAGTGCCTGTCTTTCAAAATCTAGAACATAGTATTCATCAACCATCTTATACCAGATCAGGCCAGCAATAAGCAGAAATATGGCGGCTTTTAGACTAAAGATTCTCAACCCCGGAAGCTGAAATAAAACGAAAGGGTCGGCAACATAAATTAAAAGCATGGCACTTGCCCCCATCATGGCAACGCCGACAGCTTCAAGTGGAGTTCGAACGTCGAGGAACATTTTTACACAATCGGGCGATTCGCGAACTCTGCGAATTGGCCTGCAGATTGATGGATCTTTTTGTTTTCTTAGCATGAGATGATTATAATCTTCTGTTTTCGATTGTTCAATCACGGGCTCAATTGTTTTGGCCAAAAGCTTAAAAAAGCTTGCATGGAAGCACCCGGTCTGCTAAAAAGGTTCCATGCAAAAGCGGTTATTTACAATTATTATCTTAACCTTTTTTATTCTGGGTAATTTTGGCCCCTGCTTCGCAGAGGAGTTGGTGTTCTGGAATTTCTGGGATCCAAAGTTTATCCTGCCCGTTATTGATGCTTTCGAGAAAGAAAACCCCGGCGTTAAGATTCGTAACGAACAGATTACCTGGGGCAACGGTCTTGATAAAATTGTGGTGGCCATGGCCAACGGTCGCGCACCTGATATCTGTGAGATTGGGTCGACCTGGATGGGCAAGTTCATGGGTGAAGGGGCACTGCTCGATGTAACCGATAAATTCAGTGACCTCAAACCAGATTACATGATGTGGGAACCGGCCACCTGGCAGGGTCGCCTGTACGGCATGCCATGGCTTGCCGGCACCCGGGTGCTTTTTTACAATCGGCAGCTTTTTGCCGAGGTCGGGCTTAACCCTGATAGACCACCGTTGACCTGGGCGGAATTTCTTGATGCCGCTAAAAAACTCCATGACCCTGGCAAGGGCCGCTACGGATTCGGCATGAACGCCGGCGAAGGCCATATTCTTTACAAAAAATTCATGCCATTTGTCTGGGGTAACGGCGGTAAAATTCTCGATGAAAACGGCCAGTTCGTTTTTGATTCGCCTGCTACCCGCGAAGCTTTGCAATTCTATTTGCAGCTAAAAGAATACAGCTACAGCGAGAAACAGGATTTGCTCGACGAAGCTTTTAAACGTGGCACCCTTGGCATGGCTATTTCGGGTTCATGGAACTTTGCCAGATATCCCAAAGACGCCCCAAATCTTGATTTTGGTGTGGCGGTTCTGCCAAAGCCTGCAGCTGATAAAGGATTCTCGACCTCTTTTCTTGGCGGTGAGATTCTGGTGCTTTTCAAGACCTGTAAAAACCCTGATATGGCCGCTAAGTTCATCAGGTTTCTCACCAGACCTGAGAATACATTGCCGATAACCAAAGAAGCTTTGGTGAGTTTTCCTGCTGCAATAAGTGCTTTCAACGATCCCTTTTTTACGGCTGATGCACGCATGCGGGTTTTTCTCGATCAGATGAAGACAGGTATTCACCCACCGGTTCACCCGCTCTGGATCGAGCTTGAAAAAATCATCAATACGACGGTTGAAAAAGCAATGTACGGCGAAAGTGCCGACAAGGTATTTGCAGAAGCAGCGGCTGAATACAAGCGCATCAGCGAACGCAAAGAAAACAACCGTCAGGAACGAGAACAGACATTGGCCAGTGCTTCGACTGACCCAGCAGTCAGCCAGAGCAACGGTGGATCGATGCAAATTACTTTGTTGATGCTTATCGCGGTTGGCACGATTATAAATGCCATTTTGCTGACTTTTCTCGTGATAGAAGTAAAAAAAAACGCTCGCTGATAGCTAAGCTTCGCAAAATTGGCCCAATAGAGCGGGCACAGCAGACTTTGCTGTTTCTTTCCCCATGGTTGCTCACTTTTGCGGTATTCTGGCTGTATCCGTTGCTTTTTTCTCTGGTCTTGAGCTTTTGCGATTACGATGTTTTTCACCCTGCGTTATTCAGGTTTGTGGGCTTAAACAATTATTTGAGATTGCTGGGCGATCGCGACTTTCTGATGGCGTTCAGAAACACTCTTATTTTCGTTATTGGCACCACACCGGTAACAACTGTTCTTGCACTGGCGCTGGCTTTGATGATCAATTCTGTTTATAAGGGCAGCGAATTTTTTCGCTCGGTATTCTTTCTGCCCTCGATCATTTCAATCATCGTAACTGCAACCATCTTCAAGTCAATTTATGCGCCAGTGGGGGCTTTGAATCGCATTCTCGAATTTTTCTCATTGCCGGGCCATGCCTGGCTGGTAGAGAAAGGGCTGGCGCTGCCGGCGATCATGGTCATGAACATCTGGGCATACACCGGGTATTACATGGTTCTGTATCTTGCGGCTCTGAAAGCGGTGCCGCGCACTTATTACGAAGCCGC
>CAZTHA010000290.1:0-5581 GCA_964613435.1 uncultured bacterium | reverse complement strand
ATTTTGCTGAGTTCCTCAGAGTCTGAAATGCTATATCCTAAACGGGCAAAGTCAGCAGTTGACTCCACTAAACCAGATATTGTAGTACCTAATTCTTTTGCACTCTTAGCCGCACGATCTAAAAATTGTTCATAACCTGTTCAAGCGTGGCGCCACGGTTCAGGTCGGTCGTTATCCGCAACAGATCTTTTCGAAACTGATCCATAATACCTCTTGTGTTCAGACTTTTACGGTGGCGAAGCGCAGATGCTTCTTCAGAAGCATGGTTCCGCCGCCTTGAGAAACTATCGTTTTTACTCTCTCGACGTTTTTTACAATCGAGCCGCTGAGCTGGGTGATTCGGGTGCCTACGAACGCTTCCGGGCACATTGGGGTTGATGGGCCGAGCATTACTGCAGCCCGGTTTCTTTTGAGAGAGTCGATCAGGCCATCGACGGTATTGTTGACGATACTTGTCGCAGTAATGATGGCGACATCACATTCGCCAAGAGCCTTGAAGCCCTGCTGCGGCGAAATGACATCGGGCTTGTCGGCATCTAGCTCAACCACTTCGAAGCGACAGCCACTCGCCTTTATTGCCGGAACTAGCGGGGCAAAATAGCCGACCATGACCACATGATCATTACTGGTTAACTCCAGCAAAGAGACTGCTTCGTCCTCGAGAAAATCCCGTTCAATTTTACTGTTCAGGGCATTGACTGTTGCCAGGGCTGCGGTTCTTTCCAGATTGTTATCGCTGGCTAGCCAGGAAACCACCTCTGCGGCAGGAAGACCATTGATTTCACCCGCCTTGCGCAAATGGGTGCAGGACCCTGAGTGATGATTATTCGGAGTCCAGGCCACGCCGCTTCGCCCGTCACTGAGTTCAACACAGCTGTAACCAAGGCCCAGGCGCAGATCGGCGATACTTACATCGGCAGCCTGCTTCAATGCAAAGTTAATTAGAGATTCGCTTAAATTCATGGTTTCGCCTCGCAATCAATTGGTATTATTAATTAATACCCCAGCGATACTGAAAAAAGCAAAATAAAAGAACTCTCAGCCGAAAATTCTGCTCAGATCAGCCGCCATCTCCTGGGTGATTTTCGCCATCTCCGCTCTCTTCTTCTTGAGAAAAGTCGGAACATTGGCCTTTTTGACCTGCGACAACTCACTTATTTTTTCGCATAATTCCCGCAGGGTCAGCTGGTAATTCTGCGGGGTTCTCGGGATGTCCAGATGCTGTTCCATTTCGAATTTGATCATGGCAATGCGAAAATCAGTTTCGTCGAAAAGATAATCGAACTGGTCGGCTATTTTTTTGTCCGGATCAAAGTCTTTGTCAGAGTCCGCTTCGGCATCGATAAAGCGCATAAAGTTTGTCAACAGTTCTTCCATTATTGGCCTCCTGGTATTTTAAAGGTCGTAGGGGGTCAGGCTTTCGTAACCGTCTTCGGTTACGACTATCGTTTGCTCGAACTGAGCTGATAATGAACCATCTCTGGTGATCGCCGTCCATTCGTCTTCAAGAACCCGCAAAAATCTTTTACCGAGGTTTACCATCGGTTCAACGGTAAAAACCATGCCCGGAACAAGGGTAATGCCGGTTTTCGGTTTGCCGAAATGTGGCACATCGGGCGGCTCATGGAAATTTTTGCCGATGCCATGGCCGATAAATTCGCGAACCACTGAACAGCCCAAGCCTTCAGCATATTCTTGAATTGCCCAGCCAACATCGCCAAGGGTGTTGTCGGGTTTGACCATTGCCAGACCTCTTTTGAGGGATTCCCGGGCGACATCGACGATCTTGTGGGCTTCGGGCCCACATTCGCCGACGTAGAAGGTCATGTTGGCATCAGCGTAATAGCCTTTCAGAATTGAGGTGACGTCGACATTGACAATGTCGCCTTCTTTAAGAACGCGATCTGAAGGTATGCCGTGGCAGATGACCTCATTGACCGACGTGCAGACGCTTTTGGGAAAACCGCGGTAATTGAGGGGCGCGGGTATGGCATTATTTTTGATGGTGTAGTCGTGTACCAGCCTGTTTATGTCGTTGGTGGTAATGCCGGGCTTGACGAACTCTTCAACTTTTTTGAGGGTGTCGACCACCAGGTCGCCGGCTTTGCGAATTCCCTCGATGTCCTGGCTCGTTTTCAATCTGATTCGATAATTTCGATAATACAGGTCAGCCAGGTTAACTTTGCTAAGATTCGCTCCACCTGCCATACAGCATTTTTTATATTTCAGGCCACTACCGCAAGGGCAGGGATCATTGCGGCCCACCGTTACATGTTTCATTTGTTCCTCCTGCCGGGTCTGTGCCGATGATGCACCTGACCAAGCCTGTTAAGTATACTCTTGCCAGAAAGAATAGACAACATAAAAAACTTGCCTTCGGTTCAGTTTGACCTTAGTATAAAGCCTTAAATTTACAGCTTGTTTTTCGGAGGTTGACCGCATGAGAAAGTGGCGAATTGAAGATTCTGCAGAACTCTACAATATCGAAGGCTGGGGTATCGGCTATTTTGGTATTAGTAAGACCGGTAACGTCACGGTCAAGCCAGATCGAAAAGAGAAACAGGCTGTAGCGATTAAAGAGATTCTCGATGAATTGAGTCTCAAAGACGTTTCTTTTCCGGTCCTGTTGAGGTTCCCTGATATTCTTGACGACCGCATCGAGACCATTTCCAACTGCTTCAAAACTGCTGCCGAAGAATACTCATTCCAGGGTAACTATCACACCGTTTATCCGATAAAAGTTAACCAGCAACGCCCGGTTGTCGAAGAGCTCGTTCGCTACGGGAAAAAATTCAATATTGGCATTGAAGCCGGATCAAAGCCGGAACTGCATGCAGTTTTGGCAATCATGGACAACCCCGACGCAATCATTATCTGCAATGGCTACAAGGATGAAGATTTCATCGAATTGGCACTGCTCTCACAGAAAATGGGCAAGCGAATTTTTATCGTTGCCGAGAAGTTCAACGAGCTTCGACTTATCGCCAAGCTTTCCAAAACCCATAAGGTCATGCCCAACATCGGCATTCGTATCAAACTCGCTGCTTTTGGTAGTGGCAAATGGGAAGATTCGGGCGGCGACAAGAGCAAATTCGGTCTCACCCCGAGCGAACTTATCGAAGCGGTCGAATTTCTCAAGAGCGAAGACCTGCTCGACAGCGTTAAATTGATTCACTGCCACCTTGGCTCGCAAATTACCAATATCCGCAAGATTAAAAAAGGCCTGAAAGAGGCTTCCCAATTTTATGTGCAAATGCGTCGGCTCGGATGCAACGTTGAGTTCGTCGATATTGGTGGCGGGTTGGGCGTTGATTACGACGGAACCCGAACCACAATTTCTTCGAGCATCAACTATTCGATTCAGGAATACGCCAACGACGCCGTTTCTGCTTTGCAAGACGCCGCTGATAAAAACGGTTTCCCTCACCCAAATCTGATTACTGAATCGGGACGGGCCTTGACTGCACACCATTCGGTGCTGGTTTTCAATGTTCTTGAAACGACCTGCCCGCCTCGAAAATCATACGATGACTTCGAACTGAATAAAAAGGATCATGAAATCGTCAGGGATATGCACACCATTCTCGATTCCCTGACCGATCTTACCATGATCGAAGCCTGGCACGACGCTCAACAGCTGCGCGAAGAAACCCTCGATCTGTTCAACCTTGGCATGATCGATCTTAAAACCCGCGCCTTGTCTGACCAGCTTTTTTGGGCCATTGCCCATGAAGTGCGCGAACTGGCCCAGCAGCAGAAGCACCCACCCGAAGAGCTGCGCCAACTCGACAAGCTGCTTGCAGAAAAGTATTTTTGTAATTTCTCGCTGTTCCAGTCGCTTCCTGATGCATGGGCCGTCGATCAGCTTTTCCCAATCATGCCTTTGCACCGTCTTGAAGAAAAACCGGTTCATTTCGGGACCTTACAGGATATTACCTGCGATTCTGACGGTAAAATCGACCGGTTCATCGGCAACCGCAATTTCAACCCCTGCCTGCCGCTGCATGGTCTGAAAACTTACGAGCCCTATTATCTTGGCGTGTTCATGGTTGGTGCTTATCAGGAAATCCTCGGCGATTTGCACAATCTGTTCGGTGATACCAACGCCGTTCACATAACCATCAATGACGATGGCACCTTTGAAATCGACAAGATTATCGACGGCGAAACCGTTGCCGATGTTCTCGATTACGTGCAGTTCAGCGCCAAAAAACTTGTTCGCACCATGGAAACATGGGTTTCCAATTCGGTCAAAGAAGGTAAAATCACGGTCACTGAAGGCAAGGAATTCCTGGCCATATATCGTTCAGGGCTGTATGGTTACACCTATCTTGAATGAGTCTTTAAAAATTCAATAACCTGCTCGGTAATGAAATCCGGGGTCGAAGCCCCGGCAGTTACCGCCACTCTTGCAACATTGCGGAAATTGATTTTTTCGAGTTCCGCTGCCGTTTCGACATGATAGGTTCGATTGCAGATCGAGGACGCTATTTCAGCCAGGCGTCTGGTGTTGGCGCTTGACTTGCCGCCGACCACCACCACAGCTTCAACTCTTGCTGCAAGTTTCATGATTTCCTGCTGGCGCTCAGAAGTGGCCTGGCAGATAGAATCGCAGATGACTGCCTGGGGGTTTTTCTGCCGGATAGCTTCAGCGATTTGCGCAAACTGGTCGGCATTGAAGGTCGTTTGGGCAATGGCCATGGTTTTTCCGCTCAGGTCGAGCGAAGCTAATTCAGCTTGTGAAGAGATGACCTGACACTGTTCTGGCCTGGCGAAGCTTTGCAAACTCAAGATTTCCGGGTGATCCTTGTCGCCGATAATGATGATTTTAAACCCGGAATCGGAATACTTCTTGATCTGTTTCTGGCTGGTCACAACATGCGGGCAGGTTGCATCGATAATGCCGAAGCCAAGATTTTTCATTTCGGCAATTTCATTGGCTGGCATGCCATGGGCTCTGATAATCAGGGTGCCGGAGTTGATGGCCCGCCAGTCTTTAAGACTCTCTACACCGTGCTGTTCAAGATATTCGACTGCCTGGGGATTATGAATAAGCGGTCCACAGGTATAGACATTTCCTGTGGAAAGTCTGGCAGTCTGAAGGGCCATTTGCATGGCTCTTTTAACACCCATGCAAAAGCCGGCAGTTCGGGCAAGAATGATTTCCATGACAACCCCTTGTTAGAAGAATTCCTCCATGATGCGCTTCAGTTCATCTTTGAAATTAATTGAGCCGCGCCCCCGTCTGCGCGAAAAGCCGATCAGGTTCCCATTGGCGTCGAATTTGGCCTCTGCGGCGAACAGGCTTTTTTGTGGATCACTGATGAAGCCATAACGCATGTCGTTCAAGACAACGGTGCTTGTGCCGTCATCGGCCCGCTCAATAGTCGGGCAGATCATGTCCATGGCGAACCAGTTAAACAATTTGCCGGTTTCATGATTCATCGCCTTTTGAACCAGTTCGTCGTCACTGGGGGTCGCCTTTTGAATCGGCGAAAGAGTGCTGCCATTGCCTATTTTCATGTAGGTAATCATGAAATTGCGTTTTTGGTCACGGGCGACGACCCTGAACAGGCGATTG
>CAZTHA010000289.1:0-5595 GCA_964613435.1 uncultured bacterium | reverse complement strand
AAACCAACTAGGTTTTTTAAATTTTTATTTAAAACAAAATTACCAACCTGACTCAGCAGAACCTGATTCAGGTTGGTTTTTGTTACCAGGCATAGTTCTGGAATTTTTCGACAAAATGTGGTAAACTAGACTAAATGCGAATCTTACAACATATCAGGAGGTATTTTTGGATTTAATCAAACAAAGAATTGGAAGAACCGTTTTATATCGCACTTCGAAACTCCACGAAGAAATAACCAATGGAGACCTGTATTTAAAAATGGAAGGGGTTAACCCAACCGGCAGGATTCAGGATCGCATCGCCTACTATTTGGTAAAAGAAGCCTTTCAACTTGGCTTTAAAACCCTTACCGTCGCCTCACTCGGACCACTCGGCGAATCGCTGGCTTTTATTTCCGAAAGATTCAACCTCAAATGCAAGGTTGTCATGCCAGCGAATTCTATCGACAAAAAAAAGCAGTGGTACAAAGAAAAGAACGTTGAAATTATCGAATTTGGTCGAAATTATACCGACGCTTATTTAAAAAGCAAAGAGCTGGCCCGAGCCAACAAGTGGTATGATGCAAATCACGGCTATGACAACACCTCGATCACCGACTCCGTCTATTCGGAAATCGCCGAAGAAATCGTCGCCAAACTCGGAACCCACCCAGACCAGCTTTTCTGCTTCCTCAGTAACGGTGCAATCGTTACCGGTCTCCACTGGGGCTTCAGATCGTTGTGGCGAAGAGGGATCATTGACCGCATTCCCACGCTGGTGCTCGCCTGCGTCGGCCACGACAACCCCGTGTATCAGGCATTTACACAAGGCAAGCGCACTATTGAACCGCGAGCCAACCTTAACCGCTACAAAGGCATTTCCAGAAACACTATCGAATATAACATCATCGAGCCGCAAACTGTCTTAAACGCTGTTTATGACTCGGGTGGCAAGGTAATTTCAGTTGACAATGCAGAAATAACCGATATCATCACCCGGGTAAAGCAGACAGAAAACCTCAAGGTTCTCTTCCGCGGCGCCGCAGCCCTTGCCGCCTGCAAGAAGTGCTCCGCCTCCGAACCCCTTGCCGAAAATTCTAAAACCGTGGTTATCCTTGAAGAGGGCAAGAACGAACTGAACGTAAAACAGCTCTTTTCTGATGATTTTGACAGCATCGATCAACTTGCCGACCTGGTCATGAAATACCTGGGCCAGTATGGTGACGGCAAACAGGGCAGCATCGAGGCTATAAAATGTGCACTCGAAGATGGCGGCTTCGTTCTCGGTGCCTATATTTCCGGAAAACTCAAAGGGCTTGCAGTAGTCATAAAGATGCCGGTAAGCGTTGTTATGCCCCAATATCACCTTGTCTACATCGGCGCCGACATAACCGCCGGTTCGCGCGGAATTGGCACCAGACTAATGGAAGAAGTTCGCCGCATGACCGAAGGGAATTTCTCGCTGCATGTCGATATCGAAAACAAGAAAGCAATCAAACTTTATGAAAAGATGGGGCTGAAGAAAGCCTACTTCCGAATGATCGCCCAAAACTGATTTCTCTTTGACAGAACACTGAACAATTGTTTTGTCTTTAGAGCAAAAAAGGTTTTTTTTGTTCATCTGTGCTAAAATGAATCTGAATTCAGAACTGCCAGGAACTTCAATATGAAAAGACTTTTTCTGCTCGTTCTTTTACTCTTCTTATCTACCGGGGCCTTTGCCGAAGAATTCTCTTTACAGATTACTCACATCGATTCCAGTGCTTTTCCGGAAATCGATGCATTGTTTCGACTTTATAAAGACTCAGCCTTCACCCTCAAACCAGAAAACCTCAACATCAGGGAAAACGAGGCCCAGATAGCCACCTTTTCCATTGAACAGAAAAATTTCAATCATTACATCTCTTTGGTAATCGACCGCTCGTCAAGCATTGAAACATCGATGATCAAAGTCAAAAAGGCTGCCGCCGGCTTCATAAAAAGCCTGATCAATGAAGTTTCATTTTCAATAATTTCTTTTGGCAGCGATATCGATTTTAACCATGATTTCTCGCAAAATCAGGAATCTCTGATCGCCGCCATCCGAAAAATCCGGCCATGGGGTGGCACCCTTCTTTATGACGCAATCTATGATGCCTGCGAAGATCTACAAGCCAAAGCAGGCCTGAATGACCTTAAAACCATTCTTTGCATAACTGACGGAAAAGATTCTACCCCCAGCGGCCAGACCCAACTTTCAATGCGCAATTCCGACGAAGTTATCAAATATGCCGTGGACAAATCTATTCGTGTCGTTACCATCGGCCTGGGCGAAGAAATCGACCCCCAGTTTCTTGCCGACATTGCCAGCGCAACCGGAGGTTGGTATTTACAGGCTGCATCCGCCGACCAGCTTGCCGATCTTTGCAAAACCATGAGCGATCGCATCAAAAGAAGAAGACATTTTCAGGTAAAGTTCATTACTCCCGACAAACAGCTGACCAGCGATGCCAGAAACCTGACCATAGCCGCAAATATTTCCGGCAAAAGCACCACAGGCTTCAGAAGCTATCATGCCCCCAACAGCCTGGTTTCAGCCCATAAGGACGAAGATCCCGATAAAATCGCCACCAACTTCAGTTTAATTCAATTGTTTGACGAGTTCGAAATTTCTCCCGAAGACCAAAAGAAGTTAACTGAAAACATCAGAATTCCCCACCCGGAACCGGTTTACGGCCTCACCAGTGCCTCATTCAAACAAGCCAGTCAGGCAGACTGCCGAATAATCATCAACCAGGCCAGACAGGAAATCGCACAAAAACACTATAGCAACCTCGCCGGACAACAACAATTCGTGCGTCAGTATCTGCAAAAGCTTGACCAACTGATAAAAATTATGTACAGCATCGACGATGCCAGAGGAGTTTCATTGTTGAAAAGAACCAAGGCCAAAGCCATGGTAAATTTTCTTTTACTCCGTCGAAAAGAACTTGAACTGCTCGAACAGCAGGTTTACGAGATTTATCTGGTTTCTTTAAAGGCAAGTCTTGAAGAGCTGGATTATTTTGACCGCACCGAAGTTCTCGGGCAGAAAACCCAGGCAAACTTTTTTGACACTAACGCCAGCGCTAAAGCAGCCGCAATTGCCGCAGTAAAAGATAAGTTTGCCAGAAACCTGCAGGAAATAAGAGAAGAATTGGGCCGAATGATTCGCGTTTTTCAGGAACCTGAGCTGCAAATGCTTGACACCAAAAGGCAACAACCCACTTCCGATCCCCGCAAAATCAAAACCCTCGATTGACTTAGTTTTTCCTCTGAAGTAGAATAGTTTAAACTAAAGCTGTTGTTTATAGAGAGGAGAAGCCTTTGTACCGAGCCATCTTTTGCAAGTTCATGTCTTGCTTTCTCTTCGTTTTTTTGCTCACACCTTCTTCAGCAAGATGTGACAACCCATTCAGCATGTCTCTCGAAGACCTGATGGAGGTTGAGGTCTTTTCTGCCTCTAAAAAGAAACAGCAAAAAAAAGATATTCCAGCTGCAGTTTTCCTTATTGAAAAAGAAGACATTGTCAGAAGCGGCGCAACCAACATTCCTGAATTGCTGCGAATGGCTCCCGGGATTCAGGTTTTACGCATCAGCAATAATCGTTGGGCAATTTCAATTCGTGGAGCCGCCAGAGAATACTCTAACAAGCTTCTCGTAATGGTTGACGGTCGCAGCGTCTATTCACCCACCTTCTCAGGAGTCTTCTGGGAAGCACTCGACATCCCGATCGAAACCATAGAGCGGGTAGAGATAATAAGGGGCCCGGGCTCTTCGATCTGGGGCGCAAACGCCGTTAACGGGGTAATAAACATAATCACCCGGAATGCTCAAAATATGCAAGGCACACATTTTTCAATCTCCGCCGGCGACACCATGCTGGGTTCGACACTTTTAAGTTACGGCTGGAAAAAAGACGCAAACACTTTCGTTCGTGCCCATCTAAAGGCCATGAACTCAGCACAAACCAAAATTCCCGGCCCACAGAGAGGCGAAGACGCCCTGAAAAATTTTTCTGCCGGATTTCGCCTCGACCAGGAAAAATATCGTCAGACATTTTGCCTGACCGGCAATCTCTTTTCCAGCAGCGCCGACGACATTGCCACCATGTTCGGCGAGCCACCGTCCACAATTACAACCCTTTCCACCCAGAAAATTCAGAGCCTCAACCTGGCTGCAAACTGGCAGATTGAACATCTGTCCGGAGACAAAACCACCATACAACTGTCGCTCGAACAAAGTGACGTGCAACAAATTCTCGTCGACGAAGAAAGATCAACCCTTGATTTTGAATACAATCGACGAAGAAAAGTGAAAAAGGACCATGAGTTGATTTTTGGCCTGTCGGGAAGGCTAAGCAAGGACCATATCTCAAGCTCAAAATTCATGTGGGTCGACCAAGCCAGCCGCCTTACCAGCCAGTATCGCTTTTTCCTGACCGACGAAATCAGGCTGATTCCTGATCGACTTTCACTTACCGTAAGTTCAATGCTCGAACACAATCAATATACCGGATTTGAATTTCAACCAAGCTTGAGGCTGTCTTTCAACCCTGACAACCGCAATAGTCTCTGGCTCTCATTATCAAGAGCCATACGCACCCCATCCCGCCTTGAAAGAGGTGCCGGCTTTTACGAAAACGCCCTTCCTTTGTCTGTTCCCCCATACACGATAAAAACCGATCTTCGCGACTTTGGCAGTGAAAAAGTCGATGCCCTTGAGCTGGGCTGGCGAAGAAAAATAAACCACAACCTGAGCTTGGATCTCACCGCCTTCTACAAAAAATACCGCGATCTGGCAGGTTCATTTGTTCAGCAAAATATCTTTATGCCGGGATATCTTCTCGTTTCTGCCGGAATCGACAACCTGGTCAAGGCTGAGATTCGTGGCGCAGAAATTTACTTTGACTGGCAGGCAAATAAGGATTTGAAAATTTCCGGAAATTACAGTTATCTTAACATCGGTACCGCCAGCCCAAACAACGTTATTCTTGCCGATGTTAATCAAAACTTTCCCAAGCATTCCGCGACTTTGCGCACCATGTACAATCTTTCTCCCGAACTGCAATGGGATAACTTCGCCCAGTACCGAAGTGATATCGAGTTTGGCAATTTTAAAGGTGCTTACACCCTTGACTCAAGACTTTCATGGAAAATCGCTTCGGGAAAAACTCTCGCTTTGGTTTGTCAAAACCTTTTCGACAGTAATCACCGGGATTTTCTCCCCGAAGTCATACAATCGGCATTGCGGCCGCACCAGCGACGAACTTATCTGAAATTCGAATGGACATATTGAAATGAGCTCATTTCTTCGCAAATTCGCGCTGACATGCTCAATATTGCTTTTTTCAGGAATGGCGATATGTGCCCCTTCTGCCAGAATTGCCGAAGAGAATGAGATCAAGGCCGCCTTCATTTACAATTTTCTTAAATTTGTCGAATGGCCGGCCGCTTCATTCTCGGAAAATGACTCTAAGCTTAAAATCTGCCTTCTGGAAGAGGGTGACCTCTGTGAAAAAATCACTCTTATTGACGGCAAAATGGCAGCGCAGCGTCTTATTGTCGTACAAAAACTTTCAAACAAATCAAAGATCAG
>CAZTHA010000288.1:0-5634 GCA_964613435.1 uncultured bacterium | reverse complement strand
TTTCCCAAAAAGCTTAAAAATGAAAACAAATTATTCATCGTAAATTATTATCAGACGATTCGTTCGAGCATCATGAGTAACTCTTAAGCTATTGTCACGCTCCAGAGTCTTGATAATCCTGGCGACTTCAGCAGAATTAGCGTTTTGAAGCGGGATGATTTTGAACCTGCTTTTTCTGGGATTGGATTTTCCTGCAAGAATTATTATAATCCTGCCATGGTCTTCAACTTCCAGACCGTTGGTTCGGGCAATGAAAAAAATCAACTCTTTCGCATCCATGCCATTGACCAGACAGGTTATTTTTCCGCTGACCTTAGGGGAAACTATTATGTTTATTGAAGCCTGGCGGGCAATTTTTTCGAGAGTTTGCCGTAAATCAGCGTCTTTGACATCCAGATCGACTGTTTCAGCCAAAACCGGCAATAGAACGAATAAAAAGATAAGAAACGACAAAACCAGCCTTGAAAGACTTCGCAAGGGGCAACCAATTTTGGAAATTATTGAAACCATAGAATGCGTTCTCCATTAATGATGTTTATCTTTTTCGTCTCTTAAACCAGAGTTTAGAAAGGAAAATCCTTGTGGCTGCTGATCGATTCGATTTATTGTATAATCATAATTATCGTCGTTTCAATTACCATTTGTATTGTTTTCCACAGATTAACACAACCCTTTTTTCAAGGCTTTTCGAAGATAGGCCAGATTCGTGAAAAAATCTTTTGACTATGAGATTTGTATCCCTAATCCAATTTTTGAGGTATGCATGATCAGTTTATGGGGAAATTTTTACCAGTTTCTATTATTGTCATTGTTTTTTGCTCCGCCAATCTTTGCCCATGAAAATCAATACAAACTTCCAGAAGAGACGGTTGAAAAATGTCTTGAAATTGTTATTTTTGACGGTTCGAACAACTGCTATCTTCTTCGAAGAAATAATAATGAACCTTTGTTTGAATTGGAATATAGACCAATAGCAAGGATGCAGAGTTCATCATTTGTTTACGACGGTGGAACCGCAAAAGAAACGAATGTTTCCAACGCAGAGTTCAAAAAAATTTTTGAAATGTCCATGAAGCTGCTTCATTGCAATGAATTTCACAAAAAAACAAGAGAAATGGGCACCTGCATGTTAAAAATAAAATTCATATCAAAACAGCAAAAGGCCATAATTGCCAGAAACGATAATCTTCAAAGCCTTTTGCATGAACTGAAGCATTTTATAGACAGGGAAAAATAGCAACGAAAATCAAAATTTTCATTGCTGTGATCTCCATGAAATAAGTCGGATGATTTCAAATTCCTCGTCGCCAGTTGCTTCCATCTTAGCATCTGCAACATTTAAGGCAACAATGAAGGCATTTTTCCCCTCCTGGGTTGACTCAGCATCAAGAGTAAGACGATCGAAGGAGATATTTGCCCTCTTTCCTCGGCAGAAAATGTAACTTTGCAGATTCCCACCAATGGTCTCTTTTCGCATAATACCCTCAGGAACCATTTGATATTCAATCGTTCCCAGGCTTCCTGCCTCATCTGTAAGAATCCTCCATGTTGAACCATTGGCAGATTTCCCAATTTCTGGATCATTTACCGCAACCGCCTTCATTAGGTCATATTCAATTCTCGACATGAGAATCGCTGCGGCATTCATATTATCAAGATGATCTAAACCTTTACGCGAACTTTTCAAACCCGTTGTGTAAAGCATCATTAAACCGCTGACAATTAAACTGGTCAAAACCACAGCTATGGTTAACTCAACCATACTGACCGCATGCCTTGGCTTATAAACTGGTTTCATTTGAAAATAAGACTGCAAACAGTAAGTTTGCGTGGCCTGCCCTCTCTTTCTTTCCAGCTAACAGAAACGTTTAGAACCTTATATTTTATTGGCCATTGTGGTGAAACGAACTCACGAATCGTCAAATTACGCGAAAAGCGTTTATCAAGATCAAGAGACAATGCTTCACTGCCCATTTCCAATTTAAGGCTATCGAATTTTCGGTCAACCATCGGAGAAAGGAATTTGTGATCATAAGGGAAAATACACAGGTAACCCAGCAGGTTGGTTGCATACTGCTGAGCGATAATCTCGTTTTTAACCTGCCTGGTTCCACTTGTTCCCTGATCAAAGATTAAATAAACCGGAAGCAGCAATACCGTCATGCAGGTTAACGCAACAACGATCTCAACCATGCTGAAGCCAGAATTTCTTTTCAGCTCACTTTTCATAATCAATCAATAAGAACCGGGTATTGGCCGATTCCGAACATTAAAATTTCCTTTTCATCTGGCTCAGTTCCGCCAGCGTTGGGAATAGCTGCCAAGCCGGAAAAATAAACAATATCCAGGCCCCTGGCCATAGAAGAGTCCAAGCTACCGGCCTTAATTTTTCCCATTGCGACATTGCCATTAATTTTGACTGGCGAACCACCGGCTGTTCCTTTTACTACAACCTGGCCTTTGGCAGTGAGCCCTACATCAAGTTCGCCATTTAGGCTCTGTGAAATAATTATATCGCCATCCATTGCCACCAGGTTCAGAATATGTTTTTTTGATTCTGAAACGATGCCCTTAGAGATGGTCACTGAACCGGTTTCAAAAACCATTCCGCCGTGGGTTCTTAACTTAATGGGCTTGTCAAAGCTGGCTCCGACGATACCTTTCACATAAAGCCAGCCATTAAGGTCAAGATAATCATTGCGCAGAAATCCTTTCTCTTCGAGCTCTGATAGCAGGGATTTCGAAGTTCCCAGTTCTATTTCCCATGCATTGCGACCGTTGGGAATCTTCATCGAGGCAAGAAAACTGTCCATGGATTTGAGGTCGGCACCGGGAACGAGAGTTGCGAAAGGCTGCGGAACCTTGTGGGAAAGACCTGTTTTGCTAGCTTCTCCGGTAACAAAAGCTGATATGGGGTCTGCGCTTACAATTTCAGGCGCAGCCTGGGGCAGAGGATATTTATGTTTTCCGATTATGTGACCAAGGCCACGGTTGTAAGGAACATCCCAGATCTGACTTGCATACTTGGCATTGTACTGGGCTCTCGACATTTCCCCAACCTGACTGATGAGGAAGCTTATATCCTTCTCCCTGCTGGAACCTCCGGTTTTAAGCTGATTAAAAGTTGAATCACTTCCGGCAAAGGGAAGAATATTCGCGCTTTGTTTAGACTTGAAAACTTTTGTACATTGGAGTCGGGCAAAAACATCTCCAAGAACCAGAGTTGGGGATTTTTCCTGATCGGTTCCCAGAAGTCGAAAAGCAGAATTATAACGGGCCTCATTTTCAAACCCTTCTTTTATCAGGTCAAACCAGAGTCTGCCGTCCGGATCGGATTGATCATTGCATAATCCTGCTTCCCAGAAGAGAAGCGCAGAAAAGCCATGCCACATAACAGTGTATAAGGAGGGACTTTTCCCCTCGTTGTAGAAGTGAAAGCCTTCAGAGAATTCACCAGGGGTTCTCCAACGGCGGGCAAGGCCAAGAACAATATTCCCGCCCCCGAGGTAAACAAGCCCGACAGGAGACTTTACAAGCTCATCTAGGCGGTCTGGAGCATCGGTTTCGTCAGAATTCTTCAAGCGCCATGGCCTGAACGATGATCCTTTAAGATTGCCGGCGACATCAGTATCTACTTTATTGAAACGATCTTTGGGCTCGCCATCGAGAGCATCTTTGACGTAAAGTGTAAATTTAGACAAAACCGGCACGAGGTTGGCTGTCACTGTCACATCTGCTTTATACTGGTAATCTTCCCTTATTGCTGTATTAGTCCCTGGCGCTTTATAGTAAACTTCGACAAGAATTCTTACCTGGCCTTTTTTTTCACGGGAGTAAGAATTCAATAAGGGCTTAAAATCATCCCTGCGCAATTGCCATGAAAGGTTATAACTTAAATTTCTCAATTCACTGTTTGAATCAATCACCGATTCTATTGGCTCTTTCAATTCAGCAGGAAAAACAATTTTTTCTGAAGTTTGTTCAGGCATTTGAGAAATGGGCATCGCCAGTGTCTTTTGCAACAGTCCGCTCGAGTTATTTACTTCCTGGATGCTGAGATGATGAGCTGCGAAAGTGGCCAGAGAGGACGAAAGTTCCCTGGCGAGAAGAATGCTGTTTAGACGTTTGGTGGTATTTTTACTGCTTACAGAAATTTTGAGAAAAACCCCAAACGAGATGAACAGCACAGCAATAACACCAAGAACGATGAGAATGGCGCTGCCTGAGCGGGCTAGTTTGGGAAATCTCAAAAAACTACCTTCTACTTAAACATATCGATTATTTTCAGCAGACCATCGGGGGCTTTCCCGTAGTCTGCCTCAATCAGCCAGGTTTTCCCTTTGCTGTCCCGGACAATCTTTCTGGTCGGAGCTATGGGAACATTGAAAATTCCCTGAGACTTAATTTTCCCATCCAGGCCAACGACAGTGAAATATTTTTTGCCGGGTTCTGTTTCTTTGAGTTTGTAGGTGATCATCATCTCATTTGCATCTTCGTCAACCCACCAGATATGTGAATTGTAATGACCCGAAAGGTCCAGGGGAATGCTTGCAAGAAGCTTATTGTCATAAGTCTGACGAATTAAAGATAATTGTTGTGTCTGATTCTCAAACTGCAGGCGATAAAGGGTTCCTGCCTGGGTTCCGGGGACAAAACCCGACCATTGGTATTCAATTTCCGAAACTAGCTCACCATCTTTTGAAAAAATAAAGATTTTTTGCATCCCATAGTCAGAAATCATAAAATCGCCATTGCTGTCAATTTCGATTTCCATGGGCTGAATCATTTTCTCACTTTCGATGCTTTTGCCAATCTTACCATCTGGCAGAATTTGCAGAAGCCTGATGTTGTAACCATCGACAATCCATATTGAATCAAGAATACCATCCTTTTTGTTTAAAACGAAAAAATCTTCAGCCAGAATCTTTTCTTTAGGATCGGCATAGGTAATTTCCCGTAAAACCTTTCCGTTAAAATCAACCTCAACCAGCTTATTGCCTACAGTGTCCAGAAGCCAGAATCCATTTTCAGAAGCCCTGAAACTCTGCGGTCCTATTGGAACAGGAATATCCTCGCCGGGGTTGGTTTTCGCATTAATGTAGCCAAATTGGCCGCTGCCTGTACCGTAGTTCAAAGCAACTCCAGCCATGAGAACTGAAGAATTAATCATCAAAAAGACTGAAACCAAGAGAAGTTTTCTTAGCATATATCCTCGAATCTGCCCGCTGAAAGGCTCTGCGATTAAGTAAATCAAGTTTGTATTGCTTTAAAGGATTCTAAAATTTCCGAATCACCTTGGCAAACAAAAAGTAATGAATTTAGTGTTTGTGAAACAATCATCCTGTATATCTTAATACTCTGACCTGGGGGCTATAATCAGCCGGGTGAATTCTGGGGCGATGATAGGTAGAGCTGTTGCTCATTGCCATGACATTATCACCCGATGCCATGATTATTCCGATATGACTTTCATTGCTGGTTCCCTGGGCTGCTTCACCGGAAACGCCATTACCGGTGGTATTCCAGGTGATAATATCGCCGGCCTGATAAGGTGGAGCGCTGGTTTGAACCCAGTTGCACTGGAGAAGCCTGTCAACCAGAGCATCTTCGGTTTGTCCTTCTTTTCTTACCACA
>CAZTHA010000287.1:0-5636 GCA_964613435.1 uncultured bacterium | reverse complement strand
TGAACAGGCCTTCAAGCTGGTCTTCAGCGATACCTATTCCGGTATCCTCAACCGAAAAAGTTAGATTAGCCCTGGCTTTATCTTGTCGCTCACAGCTGACATTCAGCTCTACCTTGCCTTCCTGGGTGAATTTTATGGCGTTTCCCAGCAGGTTGGCCAGTATTTGTTTCAATCTGACCGGGTCAACCAAAATAAAAATCGGAACGTTGGTGTCGAGGTGCAGAAATAGTTCCAGTCCCTTGCTGGCGGCCGAGAATTCGAAAATAGCGATGGTTTTGTGCAGAAGTTCGCTGATGTCGGTGGGTATTAACTCCAGACGCATCATGCCCGCCTCAATTTTGGAAAAATCAAGAATGTCGTTGATGATTCCCAGAAGAGTTTGAGCGGCAGTGGCGGCATTGCTGACATACTGCTTTTGCGTCGAGTTAAGTGAAGTGTCCTGTAATAAATGGTTGAAGCCGATGATGCTGTTGAGCGGGGTGCGAATCTCATGACTCATATTGGCAAGAAACTGCGATTTGGCACGACTTGCCGCCTCTGCCGCCTCTTTTGCTTTTAAAAGCTCGACTTTGGCATGCTCAGCATCTTCCATCATGCTTAAAAGTCTTTTTCGGGCTTTTTCTGATTCGGCGAGGCGCTCCTGAGCCTGCTGGCGATCGCGGTTGCGCAGATCGATCATGTCCTGTCTTACCAGTTCAAGAGTGTCGGCCAATGAAGCGAGCGGATTTTCAGGAGAAAGGCTGAAACCGGAGTTCAGGCTGGCAAGGTTCCAGAAAAGGCTGCCGCAAATGTCGGTGACTTCCTGCAGATGTAGAGGTTTTACGATAATTCTTTCCTCTTCTTCGGTTGGCAATTCTGGCAGGGCATTAATGTATTCAAAAGCCTGGTCGACGCTGTCGAAAAAAAGAAATCTTCGGCGCATCAGCGTAGAGAGAATGCGGGCGGTGGCCCGGAAAAAGATGCTGGCTCCGCAGATGATCGAAACTTTCGTGGTTACGTTGAATTTTAGGTTTCTTTCTCTGGTATGGGTGGCATAAGCTTGCCGGGCTCTCAAAGAAAGACCGTCTTTCAGCTTTGAAAAGTCAGATATGCTGATGTTGTCGACTCCGGCCATCTCGCCCTCGGCAAAGGCTTTTTCAAGAAGTTTGCCAACGTTTTCGATGTCGGCAAGGTCGCCACTTCCCTGGATCTCAACGAAAATCAGTTTTCCAGGAATAATGCCAATTCTATGTTTGAAGTTGGTATGATCGCTGCTATATTGCCATTCCGGCTTGAAAACAAGCATGTCAGGCGAATAGATCGTTTTTTCTTTGGCGATTTCCGGAAGTTTGGCAAGGATCTGTCGGGCCTTGGCTATAGCCTGAGCAGGCCTATAACAGAAAAAATGTTTAACCCTGAGCCTGCTGAGTCGTAAGCCGGCACTGCTTACTAGGCGAAGACCCATCGGTAATCCGCAAATTGAAAAACCGACAAGAACGCTTTGTTTTTCTCTGAGGTGCCGGAAAATGGTCTCTCTGCTTTTTACTGACAGCTGATTGCTATATTCGTCGGCAGCGGTAATTTCAACGTAAGGCATTCTTACCGATGCTGCTTTGAGGAAATTTTCGATAATCTCGTAATGAAGGTTCATGTCATAGGTTCCCAGGTCGACAGGGCCTTTTATTTCGGCAAATACGATCGAATCGCCCATTTTTCTTAGCGTCAGACGGTTTTTTTCACCCAGAGGTACCTCGCAGAATTCTGGCAGGGTGAAGACAGGTAATTCTTGCGGCAAAACATCGGGCGGATGGGGTGATTTCATGCTCTGGCTCATGAATCATCCTCGACGCTTGGGTAAACGATGTCGCGGCCTAATTCAAGTGAGAGCCGGTTGACTTCTTTTTTCAATTCAAGCACACGATCTTCCCTGCCGGCCATCAGACGGTTGACCCTCTCTGTTTCGGACAATAGCGCGGACATGCGATCGGCAGCAAGTTTGCGTTCATTAATGTCGCTACAAAGGGCGAGAATGACCCGCCGATCTTCGAGCTTGGTTGACAACAGAGAAATCATGGCCCAGAATTCCTGGCCGTTTTTTCGGCGATGTTTCCATTCAAAAGAGGCTTTACCGGTAGCAATTGCCTGAGCATTATTTTCAAGGGGGATTTGGCTTGAAAGCCTTCCGTCAGGTTGTTTTTCCGGTGAAATTATTTCCGGACCATGGCCGATGATTTCGTTGTGACTGAAGCCGAACATTCGCTCTGCAGCTTTGTTACAATCGGTGAAGACGTCATTTTCTACGACGAAATAAGCCTCTGGCGAATCGTTAAAAAGTATTGCCAGGCGCTTTTCACCGGATTTCCTTTTTTCGATTTCCTGGGAAATGGCCTGCCGACTTTTAGTCTGTTCGTAACTGAACAGGGTGGCAATAATGCCGGCGACAACATACTCGGCAAAATAGCGGGTCATGGTAAAACTTAAATCGATGTTGAATGAAGGCAGGAAATATTTGCCAAAGGCAAGCGTCAGAATGAAAATTGTCAGGTAAGAGATAGAAAAAACAGCCCCTGTTTTGTAGCCCAGAAAAAAAGGCACGAGAATCGGGATCATTATTCCCCATAAAAAGCCAAAGCCATCGGCTCCACCCGTGACGAAGTAATAATAAAACAGAAGGCAGATGAATATGCTGAGAAACCATCGGGGCTTTGCTGATTTTGGCTCGAAAATAAGCCATGAGGCTATGAGTAGAAAGAAAAAAGTGGCAGAAAAATTGGCCGTTGCCAGCCAATATTTCTTTTGCAGAAAAACAGCGGCAATACCAAATCCAAGGCTGATGAAAACACCTAGCAGGCTGATGCCCAGGGCTACTTTTTCCTGGACATACAAACTCGCAGATGTCGGTGACATCTGGTCTGTCGACGTAAAATCTGACCTTGATTCTTCTGGCAAAGCTTATTTTTCCAGAGCGCCAACGGCTTGCATAATTGCTTCAACCGAAGCGAACTCTTCGTCAAAAGCCGGCAGGAAAGTTGGTGCGCCGGCGGGCATGTCCTGTTGTCTGACATTTATCAGGGCTTTTTGCATGCCTTCCTGAAGATTGATCGGACAATCTTTTCGGCAAATAATGACATCAGATGGGATTTCAGGGGTTTTGGCAAGAATGATGATTTTTTTATCAAGCTCAGGGTCTTTGGCCCGTGCCGCATTCAAGGTTGCTTCTAGGCAGACACCGGCATCGACCTTGCCGGCCACGACAGCCTTCAGAACGTTGTCGTGACTTTTAAGAAATTTACCTTTGGCTTTTTTGGTAAACTTTATCCCCAGGCGCTTCAGCAAATATCTTGGGTAAATATAGCCACTTGCCGACTCGGGATCGACAAAGCCGATCTTTTTGTCAACCAGGTCTTCAAGGCCCTGAACCGGGCCTTTGGCTGGGGCGATGAAAACGCCGCAATAGGCGGTGTCGCTGCCGAACCTTGCTTTGGCAATTGGCTTGAGCTGGTCTTTTTCTTTACTTTTGAGATATGCAGTCGGCCCGACCCAGGCAAAATCAACGTTACCACGCACGAGAGCTTCGATAATCGTAGAATAGTTTTTGCCCGTGGAAACCAGGCGTACTTCCTTTGCTTTGATGGTTTTTTGCAGATGACGCAGCAAGGGTACCGACTGGGCGATCATGGATTTAATGCTCATGTAAGGAATTCGTCCGATGCGAACGCTCTTTTCGGCAAGGTTTATCGGCGGGCCTGGAGGTATTTCAGGTTTCGCAGGTTCTTGTGGCTCGGCAATCTCTTCTTCAACGCCTTCATCCGAGAAGCTTTGATCGTAATAACTTTCGTCTTCATTGTAATAACCCTGATCTGAACCAGTTGTACCTTCGTCGTAATAATAGTCTTCGGTTGTTCCCGGGTTGTAATAATCTGAAGAAGATTCTGAATATTCATAGCTGGGAAAGTCGAGATTATCTTCATATTGCGCCAGGCATGGGCTGGAAAACAATAACAATGAGGCAATGAGTAAAAGACTTTGAAGTCGTGAAAGCATAGAGGCCCTCCAACAGTAATACGAATTCTTATTATTCCTTGAATATACCTGATTCCGGACTGCTTTTAAAGCTATTTCTTGAAGACTGTTGATTGCCTGAGAATAAGTTCTGAATCAATTTAACTGGATGAAGAAAGAAAATTTGTCGATAGGTATATTAAGAGTTCTTCCAAAGGAGGGCGTATCGAGTATGGAACACTTCTTCTGCATGAACATGTCTACAATCACCCACCATTCATTCATGCGCTGGCAGAAAAACAGCGCCAGGGCAAAGAAAGAGGAAAAAGCAGTGGCAAAGGTTTTCGACCCATTCAGTCCCGAAGTTGACGAGATGGATCGTGCCTATATGCTTACCGCACTTTCAGCATGAGGTTATGGAAGAAGCCAGAAGCGGCGGCATAATAACTTTCAATCCAAAGTTATTGGAGCACGACCCCCTGACCGAGGAAGCGGAAGGGGGTCGTCTCGCTTTGATCATCGAACAGATGCAACAGGATGGCCTGTGGGAAGATCATCTGCTCGAATCTGACATTGCACCGATGAAGCGTTTGCGTGACATTCACCACCCCGACTATTTGAATGACCTGCACCGGCGAAGCTACAGCGGTGTCGAAAAACTTGATTCCCATACCCCTCTCATCAAGCGATCTTTTGAAATCGCCCGATTTGGAGCTGGCGGCGTTCTCGATGCTGTCGACCGAATCATGGCGGGAGAGGCGAAAGCCGCTTTTTGTCTGACTGCCATGCCCGGACACCATGCCGGCATTTCAAGACATGGATTCGGCAGCCTGGTAAACCCGGTGGCGGCCGGAGCCCACTATCTGACCAAAAAATACTCTCTGCGGCGTGTGGCGATTATTGATTTCGATGCCGAACACGGTAGCGGCACCCAGGAAATTTTTTATTACCGAAAAGATGTTTTGACCATATCAATTCACGAGTTTCCGGGGGTTACCGGAACCGGATATTATGATGAAATTGGGCCAAAGGGCTTTCAGGGCTACAATCTCAACATCCCCTTTGCTTCTGGATATGGTGACCGCGAATATCGCGTCTGTTTCAAAGAGATTATCGAAAAAGTTCTGCAACAGTTTCAACCCGAATTTATCCTGTTGTCATTCGGAACTAATGTTTTGAATGAAGATCCGGCCTCGCATCTTCTCGTCAGTGAAAATGGTCTGCTCGAAATATCCCGAATGTTTTTAAAGGCCGCCGAAGAACTATGCGGTGGAAAAATTGTTTCAGTTCTCGAAGGGGGAACCCCCGGAAAGCTAATGGCGAAGGCAACTTCACAGCATGCAAGTTTAATCCTCAATAAATTCAATGCTGCTGTCGATAGAGTAAAAAAAGAAGAACTTATTTCTTATGCAGACTGGTATAGCTATGCAAAATTGGTTAAAGCACAATTTAAGAAATTCTGGAAATTATGATTCATCCATTTCAATGGATAGACCTGGAGGTCAGAGATGATTAGGTTTAACTCTTTCCGGGCCAAAGATCCTGTCTTAGCAGCCATCATATCGATGGGCCTTGTTTTTGGGGTTCCTGCGATGACAAAAGCCCAGGCCGGCCCAGAACAGCAGCTCGTGGTTCCCCGGCGTCAGGGCCATGCC
>CAZTHA010000286.1:0-5677 GCA_964613435.1 uncultured bacterium | reverse complement strand
TTTGGCCAAAGAAAAAAGGGCTCGGCAATCATCACTGCCATCGGCATGGGCATCGTGCTGATGTTGGTAATAGTTGGCCTGCACAGCTTTTCCAGCCACAGAATCCAGACAACGATCCAGACCAGTCGCAAAGCCAAGGCTCTGGCCATCGCAGAAGCCGGAATTGAAATTGCCATTGCCGAGCTATCTTACAGCTACAACTATGCCACGAATAAAACCAATCTGAACCTTGAATGGCTCGAAGAGAAAACACGGCCACAGGTTTTGAAAAACAATGCCGACCACAATTTTACGGTTGATTCTTCCAGCCAGGGTCTCTATTCAGGAAAGCTCGGCGACGGAGAGTTCAAGGTCAGAGTAGCCAACATTCCCTACGAAGATGACACCAGAACCCTCAACATCAACGAAAAGTTCGCCTATGTCCTGATCGAATCCCTGGGGAGATATCAGGACACGACCAAAAGAGTACGCGTAGTAGTCAATCGGCGTTTTCCCACCCGGGAGTTTCTGATGTACGATGCCGAGGTTCTGTCACTGGTTTACGGTGAACCGCCAAAGCCCGGCGTTCCAATGGTAACCAATGTGTTTTCCACTGGCCATCTATATGGACACAAAGGGATTGAAATCAGCCGAATTCTAATGACGCGACACAATCCAATATCCCCTGGAACCGACCAGGCTCTCGACGATATGAATGCAATCATAAGCGGCGAAGGGCATATCTTCTTCTTCAGCCCGATTAAAGTAAAATTTCGTGACAAACCGAATCTGCCTGGGCCCGAGCTGATGATGCCCAGAAATTTTAATTTTCCTCAGCATGCCACTTACAAAGAGCCGCAGGGCGAAAGATACGGCGAATACCCCAAGGAAATGCTCGAAGCCAAGCCACAGTTTCCAGAAGAAATCAAAGCCCAGGTTAGCCCATGGGTAAAACAGAAAGATGACGGCGTTCTACTCGAGTTGAAGGCAGATTCTTATTACAAATACCGTGACGCTGCAAAAGAATCTGGCAAGGGTCTTTACTTCGCCGCAAATTTCGCAGACAATAAATTCGCCAAAAATTATCGTGTTCCTAATGGCTGGACAGGCAACAGCAACAAAACGGTAAAGTCAATACTTCTTGATTTCGGCAACAACATTCGGCCCGGAAATGTTACGCTTCCGGCAAATTTCAATGGAGTTATCTACGCTGAAGACAATATAGTCATCAAGGGCAATCCCCCGAAAGACCTTAATATCGTTACTCCCAACAACGTATTCGTCGCCGGCGATTTCAATCAGGCAGGCGACAAAAATCAAACCGATGAATATTATGGTTTACCCCAGGATTATGACCACGGCAAAAACGCTTTAACTGCAAACAATTACAAACAGGATATTCGCGAAAGACTTTCGGACGATGTTTCGGCCCCGTTCAAAAATCATGTTGCCGCCAAAGTAATTGCCGGCAAACGAGTTGTCTATGATTACCGCAGTCCAATCGACTGCTTCAGCAATGAGCTTTATCCGTTCATGAAGTATAAGCTCGCCACCTACCTCGCGGCCGAAAACAATGCAAAAACCAACACCCTCGATCATAATCATTCAGGACAAATTGTCGCTTCGGCAACTTCCCGTGAAGGCATTGCCTCAGGAGTAGCCCAATTTTTCTCTGAATACAAACTGGATGGCGCTGACATAGAAAAAGAGGTTCAGGAAGACCTGATGGATCTTTATGACAGTCAAGGCGGCAGCTTCAATTTCAACGAATATGACCAGATTTGTCGTAAAATCTGGGGAAAATACGAAGAAGTTTATGACCCGGAAAAGGATGGCGAAGTCAACACCCCGGCACGAAGTTATGATTTTGGGGTATACCGTCTTCTCAATGATTTGCGGAGCAAATTGAGCAGCGGCGATTCTGCCGGCGATTACCTCTATTTCCCTGAAATGACTACCAATGGCATGTTCATTTCGTGGGGTAAAAGAAATAATGAATTTTATGCCGGACCTGATTACATTAAAATTTTCAATGAAATAGGTTGTTCGACTCTTTGTACTTCAAGCCACGTTGGTCTGGTGCACTCAGAAATGGAAGGAATGGTGCACCGCGTTTATGGTTCAGAAATTTATCTGCGCAAGAACGATGTGCAAAGACTTAACGGTGGCTTTTATTCGCCGCCGACCCGCAGAAAAATCTACGACGAAAGCCTGCCGAACCTTGGACTCGACAACACCAGCAAATTCGAGATGGCAAGTTACCGCGTGCTTTCCTGGCAGGACACCATCGCCACCGATGAAGAATTTGATAATTTCTAAGCCTTGAAATTACCGCGGCAATTTGTTAACATGGCTTTCGGAGCCAATCATGGAAGACAGATGCCCCCTATGCCTGAAGATTTTTCAATTTGACATTGAAAACAACAACTATTTGCGTTTTCAAAATTCCGAGCGACTCGTTTGCCCTAAATGCGCAGCTGAAATCAAGGGGCACATGCGTCCTACATGGCAGATAATCTCGGGAAGAGTTTTTCCAAAAAGTACAAAATTTGGTTTCTAGAAAGAATTATTATGCACACACGCTTCAGCCCATCAGAGCTTGAAGAATTTTGCGGTTTTCTGAAACAGGAGTTTGGCCTGAGCTTTTCAAGTGAAAAATATCAACAGCTTGAAAACCGTATTCAGCCAATATTGAAATCCTTTTCAATAAGAAAGCTTTGCGATGTAATTATTGAAAGCAAAAAAGATATTCGCCTGCGAATGGATCTGGTGAATGCTCTGACGACCAACGAAACCTGGTTCTTTCGTCATCCTTCACACTTCAGAATCTTAACCCGGCACATCATGCCGGTCCTCAGCACCAAGCGCGAAAAAACCGGTGATAATCGTCTGAAAATTTGGTCGGCCGGTTGCTCTATTGGGGCAGAAACGTTCTCCATTCTTTTTTCCCTTCTTGACAGCGGGGGCGCAGAGAAATGGAATCTGACCCTTATCGGCAGTGACATCTCGTCGGAAGCGATCAATCGAGCCCGCTCAGGCAGGTATTTCAAGCATGAACTCAAAATGGTCGAACCTCATATTCTGCAAAAGTATTTTACACCCTGCGATCGGGATTGCTACCAGGTTAAAGAAGAATATCGCCAGATGGTTGAATTCGAGATACTGAACCTGCTTGAATCATGGCCGGCCCGCAAGTTCGATGTGATCTTCTGTCGAAACGTCATGATCTATTTCAGCGAAGAGCACAAGCAAAAGGTTACCGAAAAATTTCTGGGAGTTCTCAATGATAATGGTTTTTATCTGACCAGCGCCAATGAATCGATCCACTGGCAGACAAAAATTGGCATGAAAAAGCTTTTCGTCGAGAATGAATATCTTTATCAGAAAACCAACGAGACAGAGAAATACCGTCTTTACCGCTTTGAAACGCCGTCAGACTTGCTTAGAGCCCTTAATTTGCTTAACCAGACCGGTCTTGATTATGGGCTTGAAAAAATAAAACAATCTCACAGTCTGGCGCCAAAACGGGGGATTTTTATTTCCCAGAGGGATTCCTGCCGTGCCGACGAGCTTTTTTCACTCAGCTCGATCAAGGTTACCGGAAATCATCCTTTTCAGAAATAAAATCATTCATCTGCACGGGCACACCTGCCGATAACAATAGGTGTGAACAAGGTCACCGACAAACAAATTTCGCCCGTGATAAGGGTAAGAGTTTCCGTTATTCTTCAAAGAAAAGACGGAAGAGTTTGCTTTGTCCGCCATAATAAAAATGGAAAAATCTATTGGTTGCTGCCGGGCGGCGGGCAGGATCCATTCGAATCAGCGACTGAAACCGCCAGGCGCGAGCTTCGCGAAGAACTGAAACTTGAACTTTCCGGCAATAGTCTTCAATTAGCGTTCATAAGAGAAAGTTTCAATGCTGAAATTGGTCGACATATCCAGTTTCTTGTTTTCAAGGGCGAATGCGCAGACTTTGATTCAATAG
Source organism: uncultured bacterium (assembly GCA_964613435.1). GTDB lineage: Bacteria > Muiribacteriota > Ozemobacteria > Ozemobacterales > Ozemobacteraceae > DYKG01. Next base: position 1,710 of record CAZTHA010000286.1, on the reverse strand, counting down.
GAGTTGGCGAAGACGAACGGGTTGAAGGCTACGATTTTTTCGATGCCGAAGAGCTTGGTGATAAACCGGTTTATCCAGCCATAAAAGAAGACATATTCGCCTATCTAAATGATAAAGATAATTTCAATTTCAAGACCCTGGAATGGATTCCCTGACAACAGGAGGCAGGCATGGTAGAAAAAAAATACGAACAAATAATTAAAGACTGCAAGAAAAGAATCGCCGCAAACCCACGCGATTTTTTCGCCTATTACCAGCTTGCCAGAGCACTGGAAATGTCTGGCGAAACCGACCGGGCCATCAATGTCTTTAAAGACGCCATAACCATTAACCCCAAAGACTCTTATGCGCACAACTTCATCGGTCTTGCCTATCGCAACAAGGGCATGCTCAACGAGGCCATTACCGAATTCAAAAAAGCGATAATGTTCAACAACAGTTACGCTTACCCCTACGCCAATCTTGGTGTAATCTACAAACTCAAAGGAATGTTCGACGAAGCGATCATTCGCTTTAAAAAGGCGATTTCTTTAAAGCCCGATTACGCATTCGCCCACCTCCAACTTGGCTTGATTTACAAGTTGAAAAAACTCTACGACGAATCAATAGTCAGACTGAAAAACGCTATCGATCTAAATCGGGATTATGCCTATGCGCACTTTTCCCTGGGTGCAGTTTACCTCGAAATCGGTAAACCCAAAAAAGCTATCGTTGAATTCAAAAAAACCGTTCTGCTCAACCCACAGGATGCTTATGCCCTTTGCCAGCTTGGAAGAAGCTTCATTCACCTTGAAGATTTCGAGGAAGCTATCAGACACCTTCAGGATTCAATCAGGATTAATCCTGACAATGCCTTTGCCTTTCTGAACCTTGGCATATCGCACTTCTTAAGCGAAGATTTCAATGAAGCAATAGAAGCCTTCAAACGAGTTATCTCAATTAACCCAATGTTGATTGAAGCCCATGTCTACCTTGGTCAAGCTTTTCTTAAGAAAAATATGGACGATGCGGCCCTGCAGGAATTTCGCAAAGCACTGAAGCTTGACCCAAAATATCCGCGACTTCGCTTCTATATCGGTCAGGTTCTTCGTAAAAAAGGCGAAATCCAGAAAGCAATCGAGCAGTTCAAGCTCGAAAACAATTTTAACCCCAATGATGGCGAGCTTCATTTTAACCTGGCCCTAGCCTACAAAGACCGCGGCATGCTCGATGATGCGACTGGAGAGCTGAAACGTGCGTTGTTTCTCGATCAGAAACTTAGCCGCGCCCACGATGTTCTCGGTGAAATCTACGATGTTAAAGGGCAGTGCGATCAGGCAGTTTATCACTGGCGCAAAGCTTCAGAAATTCGCAAAAAACATAGCGATAAGGCAAAGCCGGTTATCATTTTGCGCAATCGCACCGAGATCGATCTGATGATCGAGAGATACAAAGCAGAGATCAGCAAGAATCCCAATAATCCTGACGCTCATTATAAACTGGCCTCAGCCTATAAAAACAAGGAGATGTATGACGAAGCGATCATCGAGTATCGCAAAGTTATTGCTCTCAACCCCTATGACACTTTTGCCAATTACAATCTTGAAGTTATCTATCGGTTGAAAGGTATTGACGATCAGAACCTGACCAGATGGAAAAGATCGGTTACGGTAAATCCGGAAAATGCCGGAGCCCACTATAGACTGGGCCTGGCCTACAGAGAAAAAGGCA
>CAZTHA010000285.1:0-5684 GCA_964613435.1 uncultured bacterium | reverse complement strand
GAAAGCGGGAAACGGGGTTCGAACCCGCGACCCTCAGCTTGGGAAGCTGATGCTCTACCAACTGAGCTACTCCCGCAATAGCTTTGTGCTTCGCACAGAGCTAATTTAGCAAAGACAAACGCTTTTATCAAGAACTTAAATACAATTTAGGACAAGAATTTTTCATTGGTTGCTTTGGTTCTAATCGAACCAAAAATGAGTCTTTGAGTTTCTTAACGGACAACTCTTCTCAATCATTGATTGGAAACCGGTGATCACCTGGCCTGGTGAGTTCAAGATCTTTCAGAATCATATCAAGACTCTTTACCAGTGAAGTCTCCATCTTTTTTTCGTTTTCTTCCAGATGGGCCAAAGTTGCCTCGGAACCGGGCACATCCGAAATCACGACAATACTTCCGACCGAGAGGTTTTCAACTCCGGCAAAATCAACGAGATAACCATTTTCAACATCTACGGCAAGAGCACCCTGATTTTTGAGATCCTGAATGAATGCCGACGTTTCAACCAGCGGCGAAAACACTGAATAGACACGGCCTGCAGCAAAATCACCGGAAAAGCTGGTGAGCAGACTGTTGGTTACCCGAACCCAGTCGGTGTCAAATCTTCTGACTTCTATGGGCAAAATGATGTCACCAATGGCAGAAGCCTCGGTAAGCCCACCGGCATTGCCGAATAAAATGATTTTTTTAATTTTCTTTTCTTCGATCAAAACCTTTAGCAAGGAAGCAAGCTGGTCACCATAAACATTTCGGGTTAACAGAACATTCACCGGCTGCTGCTTTTTATCTTTGAAAGCAAGAAAAGAAAAGGGCACGTCTTGATTGGCAAAATGCCGCCGGGGCCAGGAATGCCTTTCGCAATCGGGATTCAACCGCGAGTGCCATTCGCGCCACTTCTGCGCCAACCGACCATCGGTGATGGCATAGTGGCTACCGCACATTTTAAAAAGGGCATGTCGCCTTTCCAGATCATTGACGACCTTCCAGTGAAAGCCAATGATCGCTGCATCGATCGTGCCCGGCACAACCGGTTTGAGCTCCTTGGAATAAACTTGAATAGCATCTTCTGGAAAATCTGCCGACTCAACCACCCTGAAATCAGCGCTGTTTCTGCCGGATAAATGCAGACCTGCCGCGACCAGGGCCTGGGTGTGGCGCATGCGATCCAGCCCGTAAACCTCATCGACGATGGCCAGAGTGCGGCCGGCCGGTGTTTTGACCAGATGGACGCCCATCGTGATATATGAGCGATTGCGGGTAATTCTTTTGCCACTGCTTATTCCCTGCTGAGCCAGCCAATGTGCCAGCTGACGCTGATTTCCAGGAAAAATAAGGGTTTCGACATGGGGATTGGCAATGACCTTCAGACCCAATGGCGTCAACTTGCTTTCAACATAGGTTCTTAGTTCTCCGAGTGAATGCGGCAATGAAAAGTCGATGGCCGCAATCTCAGCTCGGGGCTCAACCGTATTAACGACAAAATCAGCGTTTTCACCGTCCTTAAGGTATTTTTGAGCGAGCAGAACCGGCTCGGAATTCGGGTAACGGTCAGTGGGCAAAACATCGCCGGGCAGGGCCAAAAGAGCCTCCAACCAGGCTTTCTGCAAAATTTGCCCGTGCCCACCCTGTTTTACCAATGCTGCAAAGGTAGAAGGCGACAAAACCGAGGCAAGAAATTTATAGTCTCCGCCGGCACAGGCCTTACGAATAGCCGATGAAGAAATCTCAAGATCGGAAAAACTGTCAAATACTTCCAGCCAACCACGTCGCTGCAGCCTTCGACATACGCGATTGAGCTTAAATTCGTATCCGGGACGGTTGCAAACGGCCAGGCGCCAGGAATCGTTTATTCTGGTTACCCCTGAGCTTTCGACAACCTTGAAAACTGAATCGGTGCCAAGAATCTGATAAATACAATCTTTTGCAAAAGTCTGACGCGCCAGATCCAACAAGCGCACCGGCGCATCTTCAACCGAACCCGCCGCAGCCGATGCCTCTATTTCAGCAATCGGAAACAGCCGCAAGCGCTCATCATCATAATCGTTCAACGCCGCCTCGATCAGCTCAGCGCGCAACTCAATCGCACTCATATTGGGCTTTCGCGGGTTGGTTCCATTGGGCATCAAATAAACAGCATCGAGCTGCAGTTTAACCAAAGCACTACGCGCTACTTCAAGATGACCGATATGTATCGGGTCGAAACTTCCGGGATAAATGCCGATTCTCGCTGCATAAACGACAACTTCAAGGCAAAGAAAAAAAGCCAGGACGACAACAAACCGACAAATATTCGTTTTAATTGAAAAATACAATTATCAACTACCCTCCAGAAGGGAACTTTTCAAGCGGTGCAAAAGTTCGGCTTCGCCGGCATCGATATTTTCACTCAAACCAAGAAAACCGCCCCCGGCCGTCTTACAGATCTCATAGGCCAATTCATAAACAAAAGCACGATATTCAGAGGCTTCTGTCTCATCAGACTTTTTCAACAAAGTCTGATTAACGTTATGGGCCAGTTCTTCGAGATGGGGCAACTTGGAACTCAATTCAAATTTCTTGGCCTCGCCTGATCCCGATGAAACACCAGGTTTGAGTTCAGCAATAACGTTGTTGATCAGTTCGTTATGCTGATACCTATTCTGAAATTCGAGAAGAAGGTTCTGACCGACGATAGCCTCTTTAACCAGGCCGGCAACCTTAGTGAAGAATACCGACTTTTTTGCCTCCATACCTTTGCTGGCAAGCACATACATGGCAAGGGTAAGAATCTCGCGCCATTCTTCCTTGGTATAATCAGAACTACAGCTCATAGCAACCTCCTTTAAAACTCAACCCTCAAAATGATTTCCAAATCTTTCAGAAATCTGAAAAGCTAAATCTGGCAAAATTTTCTAACTGTCTTTCACCCAGACAAAGCCAGATGGCAGGCTTTCGCCGGCATATTCGGCCAAATCCTTTTCATCGAGCCGGGCGGCTTTCAAAAGCGGGTCAATAAAAGCCTTCTTGCGATGTTTCTTCTTGAAAATATCAACGATATTTTTTCTGAGAACATCGTCGATCTGAACCAGCATATCGCCGGTCTTGCGACCGATTTCCCGCAAAGCCCAGTCTAGATATGAATTTCCCGGAACAGCACGTTTCAACAGATGCTCGGTCCATGCATTGGCCACCGACTGGGGCACCATCGCCGTATCCGAAGCATAAGCCAGTTCGCGGGCCCCGAAACGACCAAGAGCATGCAGCGCCAGCTGGTCATTGCCGAAACTTTGCGGTGAACGGGCGATCCACCAGCCGATTCGCTCTTTTTCGGCCACCGAAAGCCGCTCAAGATTGCCAAGCAGCCGCCAGATCTGATTTCGTTCATGTTGTCCTATTTCGCGGACATTTTTATCTTTCTTTTTTGGCGGGAAAAGAATCGGCTCGATGCGATTTTTCAGCTCATCCTGACGTTCGAGCGACAAGCCGGGCGCAATGCGCTTCCACATAACCCACCAATCCGACCAGAACTCAGGATTAACGTAATTAAACTCCTGATCGAGCATCTGCCAGATTCGGTCGACGCGCTCACTGTCGCCACGAGCTCCGAACCCGGGTCTCAGGCAATAACTGAGCAGGCGAAACCACTGAGTATGCCCGCTTTGCGTAGTAGTAAAGCCGGATTCCTTTTCGATGAAAAGATCAAAAAGAAGCCTGAGCATCTCAGTGTCCCAGCTCGATCTTGCTGAGCCGATGATTTCCTCGATCTTTTTAAATATACAATTGAACTCTATTTCACCGGTAAAGGCTTCATTCAATAACTTGTCGATCTTCTTCAACTGGGCTGCGGTAACCGGCACACGCCGCTTATTATCATTCTGAACCGGCGCAGTTTTTTCACCTTCAGCGATATCAAAGCGCAGCTCCTGGGCAAAACCACCATCGAGCTCTTCGCAGAAAATCTGCATATATCCCGTTTCACGCAGTCTAACGCTCAATTCGACCTGCTTTTCACCTTTGCCGGTTCGGGCCTTGAGCAGGCACGGCGGCAACGGCAGATAACGCTTCGAGTTGAATTTGATCGTTCTTCCCAACTCTTCGGCCTTTGGCGGGTTGGGCGTATAAAAAAGGTAAAAGGCTGAATCCCGGCTCAGGTCGATACCGAAAGTTTTACCTTCAACTATGTATTCTTTCTCAATTTCAGAACCCTTGGGCAGAATACACATAAGCTGCTCAGGGACATGGCGGTCGGGCGTCGATGACTTGGCCGTGCCGATACCAAGATAAAGAGAAACCGGGTTGCCGCTCTGGATTCGCTGGCCAAGACCCAGGGCAACCATACCATAATAGGCAGCACCGGCAGCAACCGCCAGTGTCGGATGCGGGTTACTGAGAACCTTCGGATCACGCCCTTTCCAGATTGAAAGCACTTCAAACAAACGATTGCGCAAACAGTCGGCTTTCATGGTTCCGCCATTGAAAAGCACGGCATCGGGAATAATACCGTTTTCATGAAGGAACCCGGCCAGATGCCTGGTAATTGCCGCATCGCGGGTGAAGGGCAAACCAGCCTCTGACAAACCCAGACCATTGTCTTCATCGGGTCGTTCACTTGCTTCTACCAGCGGGAAAAAGCCATCGACAAGCAGCTGCTTGATTTCGTCGCCGGGCAATTCTATTCTGGCTGCTCCAGCCAGCACCTTGCTACCGGCACCGGACACTGAAAAAGAAACCTTGCCGGAAAGTTCGTCAGACAAAACCTGTTCTTTAATTTTATGGCTTTGATTAAGCACTGAAAGCCACTGCTTCGCCACCAGTTTTCGGCCCTTATGGCGAAAGACGGCCTCGACTTTTCGAGCCAAAGCCAGATCGAGGTTATCGCCGCCAATGAGCAGATGTGGACCAACCGCCAGCCGCGAAAATTCAGGATGTTCGGCTGATTCCGGCCACTCGATTTTTATCAGACTGAAATCGGTGGTGCCACCACCAATATCTGCAACCAGAACGGTTTCAATCCCTTTTAAATCATGAACCATCTGCTTGGGATTGCGGTATAGATAGTCATAAAAAGCAGCCTGCGGCTCTTCAAGCAAAGAAACGTCTTTTATGCCGGCTTTTTCAATCGCTTCGAGGGTTAGGTTGCGGGCAGCCGGGTCGAATGAGGCCGGCACGGTAACGATCACCTTTTGCCGATGAAATTCGAACGTCTCGTCTTTCGGCAACATGACCGAGTTCCAGAGTCGGATCAGATAAAGCAGATATTCACTGGCAGCTTCTACCGGCGAAATTTTGGCTTCGACCGCTTCGCTTTGCCATGGCAGAATAGCTTCTTTTCTATCTATTCGCGGGTGGCAGAGCCATGACTTGCTTGAATGGACAAATCGACCAGGCACTTCAAAACCCAGGGCGCGGGCATATTCACCGACTACTCGTGAGCTCTCACCCATCCAGTCAGGCCTGGCGAATTCGCGCCCCTCTTCCGGCAGATAAATAACCGAAGGCAGCGTCGGCAGTTCTTCAACCTGGCCTTCGCTTACCAGCTGCGGAACTTCAAGATTCCTGATTTTAAGATTCTTATCTTCGAGATCGACATAAGACAAGGCACACTGGGTCGTGCCAAGATCGATGCCAATCACGAATCTGGCGGTGCCGACACTGGTCTTACCCATTACTTGATCGCGTCCCGAACATTGAATTCAAGCTTCCAGC